>JANPIW010000883.1:0-4012 GCA_031425215.1 Verrucomicrobiaceae bacterium | reverse complement strand
CGCTTGGCATCGCGGATGGTGAAAATGTGGCTGTGCGTCCAGATGAGGAAGGCGATGACGGTGATGACGACGATGGCGAGCGGGAGGGCGCCGTAGCGGACGAGGATGTTGGAGAGGAGGTCGTGATTGTAGAGCGGGTCGGTGGGGTCGATGCCGCGCGTGGGGCCGTGGCCGAAGAGGGTGTAGGCCTCGGGATTGGTGAGCACGCCGGCGAAGCCCTGCAATCGATCGCTGAATGTGTTGATGTTGATGGTGTCGGCGCTGAGGGGGCCTTCGAGTTTTTGCAGGAGGATGCGCGAGACGTTGTCGAGGCGGTCCTGGAAGAAGCGCGCGCCGATGAGCAGGGCGCTGAACCCGCCGATGGCGTATGCATAAAAGATGAGGGTGGCGGCGCGGGTGCGGAAGGCTTTCATGCCGATGGCCATGACGAGCACGAGGATGAACCCGGAGCGGCTGGTGGAGGCGGCGAGAGCGGCGAGGAAGATGAAGGTGAAGATGACGGCGAGCGGCAGCGCGAGGGCGCGGCGTCCGTCGGGCCTGCGTGACATGGTGAGGAAGGCGGGGATGACGACGAGCACGGCGCTGATGGCGCCGAGCGTGGTGGGTGAGCTGAGCGTGGAGAAGGCGCGGACGCGATCGGTGAAGAGTTGTTTGATCTCGATGCTGAGGCCGGTGAGGAGGTAAGCGACTTCAAATTCCTGGAAGCCCCCAATTTTTTGCACCACGCCGTAGATGCCGACGGGCGCATAGACCCAGAGCAGAAAACGGAAGAGCCGCAGCATGTCGGTCTCATCTTTGTAAAGCATGGGCACGACGAAGATGAGCATGCCATAGAGGCCGCCGTTGGCGGTGCCCTGGAGGACTTTGCCCATGGTGTTGTCGGGATCGAGCATGGAGAGGCCGGCGTTCACGACGACGACGGCGCAGCCGACAATGAAGAGCATCCAATGATGGCGGGTCATGGTCATGCCGCCGAGTGTGCCGCGCACGAGGAGTGAGATGGTGATGGCCCCAAAGAGCGCGGGCGCAAAGCCGAGCACGGAGTAAAGATCATCCATGTTCACGCGCCCGGAGACGACGAGGAGGCGTTTGAAAAGATCGACGTAAGCGCAGGAGATGAGGAACAAGATAAAGGCGGGCCGCGGCGCGATGATGGCTAACAGACAGGCGCCGACGATGAGGTAGTCGAATAGGTTGGCGAGGACGTTGCCTTCGCCGAGGAGGATGGAGGCGATGGCGAAGAGCACGAAGAGTCCGCCTAGGATGATGGGGATGGGTGTGGGGCGGTGGTTGTTCATGGAGCGGCGTGTCCGATTGGAGGATTCGGTGGGCGGGTGGTTTGTTTGCGCGCCGGGGTTTGAGTGCTCAGTTCTCAGAGCCCGGTTTCTGGTTCGGGCCTCTCACCGCGAGAAGAGCCGCTTCAACTGAGCACTGAGCACTGAGCACTTGGGCCGGCGCGGAGGGGGGATCGTCCGAACCGCACACGCGTTCTCTGGCGTGCGAAAGACACTCGCCGATGACGTGCGGGATTTTGGCGAGGCTGCGGCAGAAGAGGCGCGCGGTGGAATGGAGACTGGGGAGGAGAAATGAAGTGAGCACCCAAGCGATGGTGTAGCTGACGAGCGTGGCCCAGGCGGCGCCTTCGCCGGACCAGATTGGAATCCACGCCAGATTGAGCGCGATGTTGATGGCGAGCGCGAGTAGGACGCAGGGGAGATTGGCGGCGAGTTTTCCCTCGGCGGCGAGGAACTGCGTGCGCGCGATGCCGATGGCGTACGGGATGAAGGACCAGGCGTGAATGCGCAGAATGTCGGTGCTGCCGGTGAGCTGTCCGCCCCAGAGCAGCGCGATGAGATACGGCGCGGCGAAGGCGAGCGTGCCCGCGCCGATCACAGCAATGAGGAGCGTGGTGGCGAAGTAATCGGCGAAGCGTCGCTCGTAGCTGGCGCGGTCGCGTGATTGCAGCTCGATGAGTCGCGGGAGCAGCACGCTGGCGAGCATGGGCGGGATGAAGTAGAGCACCTCGGAGACGCGCACGGCTCCGGCGTAGATGCCGGCGGCGGCATCGCCCTGAATGAGCTTCACCATGATGGTGTCGATACGGAACAGCAGGATGAGGCCGAGCTGCGCGATCATCTCGGGCCACGATTCGCGCAGCAGCGAGAAAGCGCGCGCGCTTTGCCACGACCAGCGCCGCATGTGACCGCCAAGCCGGTGCATGAGATGAAGCTGAAGCGCGCCGGTGATCCAGCACTCCATGACGTAGGCGAGCGGGAAGAAGATGTGCGGCAGCCGCAACCACACGCCCATGCCGATGAGAAGTGCGCTGAATGCGAAACCCGCGAGCTGCAGCACGGCGTTTCGCGCGATGAGGCCGCGTGCTTCGAGCCAGGAGCCGAGTTCGGCGAATCCATGCGTGGGCAGCAGCATTCCGTAGGCGAGCAGCAACATGCGCTCGGTCTCGCCCATGCCGCGCGTGGCGATGAAGATGCCCGCGAGCATCACGAGGCCGATCATGCTGCGCGTGTAGAAGGTGGTGCCGAGGATTTGATCTTCTTCCTGCGGCGCGCGCACCAGCTCGCGCACGGTGATGCGCGCGAAGCCCAGCTCGGCCACACATTGCAGCACGCTGATGATGGCGAGCGCGGAGAAGAGCTGACCCATGCCGACATCGCCGAGGTAACGACCGAGCAGGCCGATGACAGCGATGTTCAACGCCATGCGCACGAAACGCAGGGTGAGCGAGACGGAGAAGGTGCCGATCATGCGACCGAGCACGGGGGGGTGTTCTTTTGCGGCCATCTATTTTGGCGGCGAGAGGGCTGGCGCGAACTTTTTGCGCAACTGCGATGAAGTGCTCAGTCCTCAGTGCTCAGTCAGGAGGGAGCATTGGGGGGATGATGGAATCGAGGTCGAGCAGCTTCGAGGGAGGAAGAGGAGGATTGGGCTTATGCGCTTATGGCGCGCTCGACGTAGTCGCAGAGGACGTGGCCGGCGATGAGGTGGCACTCTTGGATGTGCGCGGTGATGTCGGAGGGGGCGAGGAAGATGAGCTTGGCGATCTTGCCGCACTCGCCGCCGCTTTGGCCGGTGAGGAGGACGGTGGTGCAGCCTTGGTCGTTCGCGGCGCGGAGGCCGGCGAGGATGCTTTTGCTGTTACCGGAGGTGGAGATGCCGACGGCGATGTCGCCTTCATTCGCGAGGGCTTCGATCTGGCGGGCGAAGACTTCGTCGTAACCGAAGTCGTTGGAGTGCGCTGTGAGGATGGAGGTGTCGGTGGTGAGGGCGATGCCGGCGAGTGCTCTCCGGTTTGCTTTGTAGCGCACGACGAGTTCGGCAGCGAAATGCTGCGCGTCAGCTGCGCTGCCGCCGTTGCCGAAGAAAAGGATTTTTTTTCCGGCGCGCAGAGCGGAGAGCCAAGCTTCGGCGATTTGCGTGAGCGCGGGTTCGCAGGCGGGGAGTTTGGCGATGGCCGCGTTGTGGGCGGCGAGGTGTTGGGTGAAAAAGTTGGGGAAGGTCATGGGGATGAACTCAGGACTGATGGCCTACGGAACACGCGGAACACACGAAAATGCGAAGGGCGGGAGAATGAGAGGTAAAATCATGTTGGGGTAAAATCATATTCTGAAAATAGCTTCCATGATTTTACCGATTCAGGATTCTGCTGCGCGCGGGTTTGTTGGAACCAAGCGTTGAACACGACCATCGGAACTCTGGCGAGTTCCGCTACGCGAAGGATTCCAGAAGCTCCTCGGGTGTGAGGCTGGCGGTGCCGAGTTTGCCGACGACGATTCCGCTAGCGTGATTGGCGACGTCGGCGGCTTCGCTGGGGTTTAGGCCGGCGGCGAGAGCGAGCGTGAGGAGGGCGATGGCGGTGTCGCCAGCGCCGGAGACGTCATAGACTTCGCGGGCGCGGGTGGGGATGTGGTGGGGTTTGCGGTCGGCTTGGAAGAGGAGCATGCCTTGCTCCCCAAGGGTGATGAGGACGTTGGGCACTTGCCAGTGGGCGAGG
>JANPIW010000882.1:0-2053 GCA_031425215.1 Verrucomicrobiaceae bacterium | reverse complement strand
GTGTGGTTCCGGAAGATCGAGCTGATGTCGCTGGAGAAAAAGTGAGCTACGGCTGATAGCCCTTCTTTTTTGGCAATGAATCGCGATCCGGCGGAGGTGGCGGCTGCACACCCGCGGCGAGCATGATGTCGCTGATGGCAGCGGTGGTTTCCGCGCTAGGTTTGAAGTTCCCTTTGCGAAATCCCTGCGCGATGAGCAGTGGGGTCCACCCGTTTTTGTTTTTGCGATTCCATACCTCAATCTTCGCCCCCTTCGTGGCGAGGAGCTTCACCATCTTCGGCAGGCTTTTAAAAGCAGCGCCGTGCATCGCAGTCTGGCCGTCTTGATCCACCGCGTTCACATCCGCTCCGAGACTGAGCAGGTGCTCGACGGCTGCGATGCATTCATCCTCCGTGCCGGGCTCCTCGTCGGGCGCGAGAGTGGCCAGACCTGCGGCGGCCATCAGCGGCGTGGTGCCTTTTTTGTTTGGCTTGCGCGGATCGGCTCCCAATTCGATGAGCAGCTTCATCATCGGCAAGTCAGCGCTGATGCAGGCAAAGAGGAATGGGGTCGCGCCTTCGAAATCGATATTGCCATGCTGCGGCGCGCCATCAGTGAGCGCGGCGTTCACATCCGCACCGGCGGCGATGATCTCGCGGATGAAGTCGAGACTGGACAGCTTCCCCGTCGTCTCCGGCGGCGGCTGTCCCGACTCGCCATCGCCACGCGGTGGCTTGCGCACATGCGCGAGCGTGTGCAGCGGCGTGAACCCGCTGCGCATGTCGTTCGGATTCGCGCCCGCTTTCACCAGCGCCATCGCCAGTTCGAAGTGACCGTTCTCCACGGCGAACACCAGCGCGCTCGTGCCATTCGGCGCGTCGCGACCGCCGATCTTGTCATCGGTGACGATGGCCTCGTTCACATCCACGCCCGCTTTTAGCAAGGCATGCACCGCCTCGATGCGTCCCTCGCGCGCCGCGAAAAGCAGCGGTGTGAATCCCGACTTGAGCGGCGCGCGAAAATCCGCGCCCGCCTTGACGAGCACGTCAATCGCCGCCGCATGACCTTCCGCCGCCGCCCACATGACCGCCGTCTGCCCTTTGCGATCTTGCGCATCAATCTTCGCGCCCTTTTCCAGCAAGGCATTCAACACTCCAGGCTTGCCCGTGCGCGCGGCGATCATGAGCGCCGTCTCGCCACCACGCTGGGATGCATTCACATTCACCCCCGCCTTCAACAGCGCCCGCACGATGCCCTCGTTGCCATTCTGACAAGCGAGCAGCAACGGCGTGATGCCATAGCGGTTCACCGGATCAGCTTTCGCGCCTGAAGCGAGCAGTTGCGCTACGATGTCAGCCTTGTCGTGATAAGCAGCCCAATGCAACGCTGTGGTGCCATCGGGTTGAGTGGAGTTTGGATCAGCTTTTGCGCTGAGCTGAGTGCCTACTGCAGGCCAGTCCTGCTTTTCAGCGACGGACGGGAGATCGACAGCGAGAGCGAGGACAGGTAGAACTCCAAAAAAGGAGAGAAGCAGAAGGACGAAAGAAATTTCATTCTTCGACTTCTCGCTTCTCGCAGCTCGCCTGCGCTCCCATACCCGGACTCTCATGGCGGCAAGATGAGTTGCACGTTCGGAAAGTAGGCGCGGAAGCGGACGGGATCGCGAGTGAGCACGGCGTGACCAGCGTAATCTGCGTGCGCGCCGATGTAGAAATCGGGCATCGGCGAGGTCTTCGTTCCGCCACGCTTTCGATAAAGCTTATGAGCAGCGGCAGCGAGAACACTGGCTTCAAACGGCAGGGACTCACGCACAAAACCTGATGGGAAGAGCCACGAATCTAGTTGCGTCCAGTCGCAATCAAAGGCCGGGGCGATCTCGGCGCAGATGATGGGATTGATGATGAGCGTGCCTGATTTACGAGCATTGCCAATTTCGGCTGCCGACCACAACAGCCAGACTGGGTCCGCCGTGAGGATGTCCAGAAGTACGTTGGAATCGACCAAGAAAGTTTTTGGCATCAGTCCTCCCCGCGAGTTTCCTTCATGCGTTCATCCGTGGTGAGCTTGCCTTTGG
>JANPIW010000881.1:0-18386 GCA_031425215.1 Verrucomicrobiaceae bacterium | reverse complement strand
GCGACGGTCTTGGGATGCGTGTTGGGGCGTTTTGACGCTGAGGTGTCGGCTGCAGTTGGCTCAGCGGGCGCTTTTTCTCACGACGCGGGCATGACTCTGCGCTGCGGTCGGGGCCGGGACGTGTGATGTGGGTCGTGATCAGATGGGTGGTGGTCTTGCCCGGTGAGAGTGACGGATGGCTCCGAAGAACGTCATGATGCTCAGGAGAACGGGGGTGCAACTGCCTGACAAAACAATAGCTCCCGGGTGGGACCAGTGGCTGCCTCCGCAGGGTCGCATCCGTCCAACCGCGCCGTGGCTGAGCTGACTGGTATGCCGCCGTGGGAGAGCGCGGAGCGGCACGCTCAAAGGCGCTCCCAGAGATCGTTGGCGACTGTTGCGGGCTTCCTGCGTCTGGCTCGCCGCACGCGCGCGCTGCGAAGAAGACGAAAACGCCAACGCCAACGCCAACGCCGCCGGGAAGTCCAAGACATGGAATGCCGATGACTCGTTGGCGCTCCATAACCCCGCTGGCGCACCGGCACAAAGCGAGTTTGCAACCCCGGCCATTCGTCACACGTTAGCTCTCCGATGAGCGAACCCGCAGCCAAACCCAAGCACACCAACGCGCTCGCGCGCGAAAAGTCCCCGTATCTCCTCCAGCACGCGCACAATCCGGTGGACTGGATGCCGTGGGGCGAGGCGGCTTTCAAAAAGGCGCGCGACGAGGACAAGCCGATCTTTCTCTCGTCGGGCTACTCGACCTGCCACTGGTGCCATGTGATGGAGCATGAGTCCTTCGAGAACGAGGAGACGGCGGCGGTGCTGAATGCGAATTTCATTCCTGTGAAGGTGGATCGCGAGGAGCGCCCTGACGTCGATCTGACGTACATGACCTATGTGCAGGCGGCGACTGGGCATGGCGGCTGGCCCATGAGCGTCTTCCTCACGCCGGAGCTGAAGCCGTTTTACGGCGGCACTTATTATCCTCCGGAGAACGCGCAAGGACGTGTGGGTTTCAAGACGCTGCTCAACGAGCTGTCAAAGGTGTGGAAGGAAGACCGCGAGGGCATCCTGAAGCGCGCGACGACATCGGTGGAGAAGCTGCAGGAGCATCTCGATGGCGAGAACACCTCGATGGAGGTGGCGGCGGACGCGATCATTCAAAAAGCATACGACGCGTTGTCGGGATCGTTCGATTACCACGAGGGCGGATTCAGCGGCTCGCCAAAGTTTCCACGGCCCAGCGCGATCACGCTGCTGCACCGCATTCATCTCGATTTCAAAAAGAAGGAGAAGAGCGAGAGCGAGTGGGCGCTGGAGATGTGCGCGAAGACGCTGCGCAGCATGGCGTATGGCGGCATCCGCGATCACATCGGCGGCGGATTTCATCGCTACTCGGTCGATGGCTACTGGCACATCCCGCATTACGAAAAAATGCTGTACGACCAGGCGCAACTCCTCGCTGCCTATGCGGAGGGGCACCAGCTCAGCGGCTCGGTTTTCTTTGCCGACATCGCGCGCGAGATCGTGACCTATCTGAAGCGCGACATGCGCCATCCTGATGGCGCGTTTTTCTCCGCCGAGGACGCGGACAGCTTCACTGACGAGACGCGGACGAAGAAGAGCGAAGGCTCATTCTACGTCTGGCGTGCGGCGGAGATCGACGAGCTGCTGGGCAAGGAGGACGGGAACATCTTCCGCTACGCGTACGGGGCGCGTCGTGATGGCAATGCTCGGGCCGAGAGCGATCCGCATGGCGAGCTGAAAGGCACGAACACGCTCTTCCGCGCGATGTCGGTGAAGAAGTCGGCGGAGTTCTTCAAGCTCACGTCCGAGCAGGTGGATGTGATTTTGCAAAAGGGCCGCAAGGTTCTCTTCGAAGCGCGTGCCAAACGTCCGCGCCCGCATCTCGACGACAAGATCATCACCGCCTGGAACGGCCTGGCCATCACCGGCCTCGCGCGCACAGGCGCTGCCTTGGGAGAGGCGGATTTTGTCGCGATGGCGGCGGAGGCGGCGCAGTTTCTTCATGACGAACTTTGCGAGAAACCCGGCGTGGGTCTCCTGCGGAGCTGGCGCGACGGTGCGGCGAGCGGAAAAGCCTTCGCCATGGACTATGCATTCCTCATCAACGGACTGCTCGATCTTTATCAGGCGGGCTTCGATGTGAAATGGCTGCGCTGGGCCGAGGCGCTGCAAGACGAGATGGACGCGCTGTTTCACGACAAGAAAAACGGCGGCTATTACTCCGTCCACACCGACATGCCGCATTCCGTGCTGCGCATCAAAGAAGACTACGACGGTGCGGAGCCATCGCCCAACTCGATGGCCGCGCTCAATCTCACACGTCTCGCCGCCATGCTCGGCCGTCCAAATTTGCGCGATCAGGCCGCCGCGATTTTCTCCCTCTTTGGCAACACGCTCGATACCGGCACGATCTCCGTGCCCGCGATGGTGCAAGCGCTGGAGTTTTTCCACGAGGGCAAACAGCAGATCGTGCTCGCCGGCGATAAGAAGAGCGCCGAGTTCACCGCGCTCGCACAGGCGGTGCATCGTCGCCTTCTTCCTCACGCCGTCATTCTCCACGCCGACGGCGGCGCGGCACAGGAATACCTCGGCAAGAACAACGAGGCGCTTCGCAACATGTCCCCCGTGAACGGCAAGGCTGCGGCGTATGTGTGCGAGAACTTCACCTGCCAGGCGCCCGTCACGGATGCGGCGGCGCTGGAGAAGCTGTTGTGACGGATATAGCCCGTCGCTCTGATTGCATCCATGGCTTGGGGCGCGTAAGTTTGCACCAGTAAATGCTCGAACCTTTTGTCGCTCTACAAGAAGCTGGTTTCTCCCGAGGTGGAGCAGATGGCTTCGTGCCGGAGGGATGGACGGCGGAGCTGATCGCGGGGCTGGACTGGTTGCGTCTCGCGGAGCTTGCGCGCGCTGTGGCTTCGAATGCGGGGTGCGAGCTGGGCGGATCCCGTGTATTTGAAGACGGCTCAGTGCTCTTCGCGATGTTTGAGCAGCCGCGCTCGGTGAATCCGCAGCGGGCGCTGGTGCGTCTGGTCTCGTGGAATGAATGGAGCGCCACGCCGCACATCGTCGAATCGTTCGCACGCGAGGTGCAGACGGCGCGTGACGCGCGCGGGGTGCTCATCGCGCCGGGTGGTTTCACCAACGCGGCGCTGCACACGGCGACGGAGCATGGGATCGAGGCGGTGGATGCGATGCGGCTGGCCACGACGCTGCGGTCGCTGCCGGATGAGCAGAGTGATTTCTTCCATGTCATCACGACGGCGGGTGATTCCAGCAGCCCTTCGTGCCCGGTGTGTCTGCGAAAAATGACACGCCATCAGCAGGCGGTGGCGGACACCCTGCAGCCACAGAACGAGTATGTTTTTCAGTCCAGCACCATTGTCGCGGAGCCGATGCATTGCCGCAGGATCGAGGTGCTGCGGGGTTGCGAGGTGCAGTTTCTCCATGAGGTGCGAGCGCGTGAGATCGTGATCCACGGTCATGTGGTGGGGGATTTTGTCTGTGAGGGGCCGCTCACGCTGGAATCCGGAGCGACGCTGAGCGGCACCGTGTCCGCGCGCGCAGTGAATGTGCGCGATGGCGCAGAGCTTCTCGGCCAGGCGCGCATTCTTGAGGGCGATCTGCAGCCGATTGTTTCATCCAGGCCGCGTTGGTTTTGGATCTGCGAGAACCCGATGGGCAAGCCAGCCTGCCGCCGAGTGGTGTTTGATCCGCATGAGTAGCGGGGAAAAGCTGAAATTGAAAAGCTGGAAGCTGAAATCCTGATTGGGCGTTTGTGCGCTCAGTATTTTTTCAGCGCCTCATCAAAACGCGAGATGAGGTCGGCAAGTGGTTCGAGACCAGTGGAGACGCGGATGAGATGGCGGTGGGCACCGCAGCTTTCGGCCCAGTCGAGTTCGTCGTAGTGGGCGAGGAGTGTGTAGGGGCAGACGAGTGAGAAATTGGTGCCGAGGCTGGGGCCTTTGGTGATGCGCAGCGCGTCGTAAAAGGGCGGCGAAGTTTTGGCGGCGTCTTTGAGCACGAAGGAAAAAAGGCAGCCGTGTCCGCCCTCGGGACGCTGGATGTGACGGTAACCTGGGCCGCCTTCGGTGGTGGAGTGCCAGACGCGCGCGACCTTGGGATGAGCGCGGAGGTGATCAGCGAGGGCGATGGAATTGCGGCTCATCACCGCAACGCGCTGAACAAAGTCGCGCGAGTTTTTCTCGAGCGCCACGGCGTCGCCGCGCCAGAGTTCATGATCGGCGTGCGCGGCGAGGAAGGACGAGAAGGCGGTGTGATGGGGCGAGTTGCTATTCAAGATGACGCTGCCAGCCATCACATCTCCCGCGCCGGAAAAGGCTTTGGTGAGACTGGTGGTGACAACGTCCGCGACTTTGAAGGCATCGACATTCACGACGGTGGCGATGGTGTCATCGACGATGAGTGGTGTGTCGGGCCGCGTCTCGCGGAGGTTTTTTTTCAGGCGCTCGAAGTCGATGCAGCGCAGCAACGGATTGCTCGGCGCTTCGCAAAAGATGCCGGCCAGCGGCTCCTGATGCAGCAGCGCGGCCAGATCATCGTATTCAGCGGCGGTGGTGAGCGGAAAAAAATGCGCGCCTGCGCCGAAGAGTTGCTGCACTTTGAGCACATCGACGTAGGGGAAGTCGAGCTGCGCGGTCTTGCGAGCGGGGAGCAGCGTGGAGAGCATCCGATGCACGGCAAACGTGGCGGCCATGCCGGTGGGAAAGAGGAACACATCGTCCACATGCTGCCCGGAGAGCGCGGCGAGGCGCTCGCGGACGGCGCGCTGTGCAGCCGCGCCTTGGTCTGGCGTGACATCATCGGCACCGAGTCCGAGCGCGGCGAGTGCCTGCCGTGTACTGACGATCTCGCCGCCAAAGCGCCAGAAGCGGCGCGCGGCGTCGTAAGCGTCGGCATCGAAAATGGCTACGGCCAGTTGCTCGAAGCCGAAAGCCTCGACGCGTCCGCCGGGAAATCCTGAAGCGCGGGTGAACGCGAGGCAGCGCCCGGCATGAGTGGCGCGAGGGAAAACAAGGCAGCGCTCTCCGGCGCGCGCGCATTTCTTCTCCGCCATTTCAAACAAAGCTGTGACGGCGGGCACGCAGAAGAAGCGCGGATAGCCGGAGCGGAAGCGCGAGATGACGGCGGGATCTTTTTCCTCATAACCAATGACGTGCCGCCAGAGAGGAAGGCAGACCGATACGCCCAGCTCGCTGTCCGGGATGGGCGTGCCGAGGTCCTGCTCCTGCCAGAGCGGGTGTGTGAGGTGGTCGGTCATCTGGTGGAGATAGCGGAGACGTGCCGGGTGGCAACTGCTTGTGAGCGCTGACGCAGCACTGCCTCCAGCGCGCGGCGGTGTGGCGCGGTCATGGCGAGAGCAGGAAGCTCATGCACGGGCATGAAGCGATGATTGGCAGGCCAAGCACGTTTCTTTTTTTGCGGAGGCAGAGCGTGGACCCAGAGGGTGACTTTGTATCGCGTGATGCCGTAGCTGCACTGGTGCAAAACGAGGGGAGGTGATTGTGTCTCCGGCAGCGCGGGGAGTTTCCACAGGCCGGTTCTGCGTGAGCCCGTTTCTTGTTCGAGCAGAATCCCGCCTGATGTTTCAAGGAAAAAAACGCGCTCAGTGACGGCGGTGATGGTGATCTTGCTTTGTTTGACGGGCAGCGTCTCGGGCGCCGTGGCGGCACACTGTTTGTGCACTGGGCATCTTTCGCAAAGCGGCGCGCCTGTTTTGCATAGGGTCTGCCCCAGCTCCATCAGCGCGGAGTTGAGACTGCGCGGATCAGCGGCGGCGCGCACGAGGAGGGTGGCGCGATCCCAGAGTAATTTCTTTCCCGCAGCGCTGTCGATGGGAGTGGTGTCATTGAAGATTCGCGAGAGAACGCGCGCGACGTTGCCATCGACGATGGGTTGCGCGTGGTTGTAAGCGAAGCTGGCGATGGCGCCCGCCGTGTAAGGGCCGATGCCGGGCAGCGCGGCGATTTGCACGATGTCGCGCGGGAATGTGCCGCAGTACTCAGCGATGATGACGCCAGCGAGTTTGTGCAGATTGCGCGCACGGCGGTAGTAGCCGAGACCCTCCCAGGCTTTGAGCACGGCGGTCTCGGAAGCGGCGGCGAGTGACTCGAAATCGGGGAACTGCGCGAGCCAGCGTGTGTAGTAACCGCGTTCCTGCACGGTGGTGATCTGCGTTTGCTGAAGCATGATCTCGCTCACGAGGATGGCGTACGGATCGGTGGTGCGCCGCCACGGGTAATCGCGCCCGTGTTTTGAAAACCACGCGATGAGATTGCGGGAAAGGGCATCAAAAGAGGGCGGGTGTTTTGCCGGCATGAGAGCGGAATGACGAATGCAGAATGACGAATGGCGGATATAAAGTGGATCGCAAATGGCAAACCTGACGAGTTACACAAAAGCGCTGACCGGCGCGCAGGCGGTGAAGCTGCGCGGGATTCTGGTGGAGCAGGGATTTGAATTTCAGACCAAGGAATGGTGCATTTTCGCAGGCACGCGCCCAGGGGTGAACGTGCTGGTCTATGAAAAGGGGCCGAAGGTGGTGGTGCAGGGGAAGGGCACGGAGGAGTTCGTGCTCAACACGCTGGAGCCTCTGGTGCTGGAGAAGGCGGAGCTGGGCTACGAGGAGGTGCTGAACCCGGAGATGTTCGCGCCGCACATCGGCGTAGATGAGAGCGGCAAGGGAGATTTCCTCGGTCCTCTCGTCATCGCCGGGGCCTATGTGGACGCGGAAATGGCGCGCAAGCTGCAGGCGATGGGCGTGATGGACAGCAAGCGCATCGGCTCGGATGCGCGCATCGCCTCGCTGGCTGCGGAGATGCGGCGTGTGCCAGGATTCGTGAGCGAGATGATCGTGATCGGGCCTGAGCGATACAATGAGATGTACCTCCAGTTTGGAAATCTGAACAAGCTGCTGGCCTGGGGACACGCGAAAATAATCGAGCTGTTGCTGGAGAAAGTGCCGGGCTGTCCGAGGGCGCTCTCGGACCAGTTTGCGAATCCCCGTGTGCTGCAAAAAGCTCTGCAAACGCGGGGCCGTCAGATCGAGCTGGTGCAGCGCACAAAGGCGGAGAGCGATCCGGCGGTGGCTGCCGCGTCGATTCTGGCGCGGGAGAAATTTGTCTCATGGCTGGCGGACAAGGGGAGGGAGATCGGCGTGGAGCTTCCCAAAGGAGCGTCGCCTGCTGTGAAGGACGCTGCGCGCAGGGTTTACGAGAATGGTGGCGAGGATGCGCTGAAGCGTGTGGCCAAGATGCACTTCAAGACCGCGGGCGAAGTGTGCGTGAGCGCTTGATGGCAGCGGGCCGCTCAAATTTCGATTGCGCACTATGTCTTGCCTCGCTACCCCAAGCCCATGCCAAGGGCGACCAAACGAGACCTGATCATCGAGCTGAGCAACCAGTCCGGCCAGACTCATTTCGAGGTGGAGAAGTCCTTGGACATGTTTCTTGATGCTATCACGCGGCATCTCGAAAAGGGTGAGGGTGTTGTCGTTCGCGGATTCGGAACGCTCGACATTCGCGTCGCCAAATCAAAGATCGGGCGCAACCCCAAGCGGCCAGGGTCTGAAAAACTGATACCCGACCGGTGCGTGGTTCGGTTCCGCCCTAGCCGTGAGTTGAAGGAAAAGGTGGCGCTAGTGCCGGTGGAAACGATCCGAGGTGAAGCCCGGACGGATGACCAGCAGGAGTGATGAGGCGCTTTTTCTGCGCATCAGTTCGGGGCGCGCGCCGTGCTGGTAACGGCAGTCGGTGTGGTGCTGATACCGGGCCAAGGCGCTGAGGGACGCGGGCGGTCAAGCGAGTTTGAGCAGTCCACGCCCTCCTGAGTCCAAACTCAAATCACGCGCTCAGACAACAAAAGCCTAGCAGGCGGCCTGAGTTTTTGGTAAAACGCACTTCTCCGCTTCATTCTGACCCCATGACATCAAGACACGATCACCGCGTTCCGTCACTCCTTCCGCAGGTCGCAAGGGGCTGGTTTTGAATCAAACGTCACCGGCTCCACCGTCATGACAAAACGCATTGCTCTAGTTCTGGTCCTGTTGCTGTCCTCTGCGGTGGTGGTGCGCGCGCAGTCCACCGCCTTCACCTATCAGGGCCATCTCACCGATGGCGGAGTGTCGGCCTCTGGAAACTACGACATCCAATTTACGCTCAAAAACGCGCTCACCGGCGGCGTCACGGTCGGCACCCCGCTGTCCGCAGCGCCCGTTGCGGTCGCGAACGGCATCTTCACCGTCACACTCGATTTTGACTTTCTGCCCTTTGATGGCGGCGAACGCTGGTTGGAGATCGGGGTGCGGGCTTTTGGCAGCGCCGCTGCATACACGGTGCTGGTGCCCCGGCAGAAGCTCACCTCGACGCCGTATGCGATCAAAGCTTTCAGCGCCACCTCCATCACCGACGGTGAATCTGCGAACAACGTGTTCCCCGTGCAGGGGATGGTATGGATCAAGCCGGGCAGATTCGTCATGGGCAGCCGCGCGGCAGTGCCCGGCCAGCCGGAGGAGTTTTTGCGTCTGGTCAATGAGGGGCCGCAAACTGTCGTCACGCTGACCAAGGGTTTTTGGATCGGCGCGCATGAGGTGACGCAGGCTGAATACCAAATGGTAATGGGTTCCAACCCAAGTATTTTCACCGGTGACACCAACCGGCCCGTGGAGATGGTCTCATGGGTGAACGCGGTGAGCTATTGCACGACATTGACGACCACTGAGCGCATGGCAGGAAAGATACCCGAGGGCTGGAGCTATCGTCTGCCGACTGAGGCGGAGTGGGAGTACTGCTGTCGGGCCGGAGCGAGGACGACACGCTTCGCATATGGGGACGACCTGACCAGCGCCTCCCTCATGAACTACGCGTGGATCGCGCAAAATAGCGGCGGCACGACTCACCCGGTGGAACAGAAGCTGGCGAACGCCTGGGGCCTGATGGATATGCACGGGAATCTGTGGGAATGGTGCCTGGACTACGACTCCGAAAACCTTCCCGGCGGAAGCGTGACGGATCCGCGCGGGCCGCTTACTGGAAGTTTTCGTGTGATCAAGGGTGGCGGATGGTCCAGCCAACAGGGCGCTGGTTTCTTGCGCTCCGCCCGTCGCATCGGTCAAGGCACCAACAACGGCCGGGACTACATCGGCTTCCGCGTTGTGTTGTCTCCCAATCTCCCACCATGAAAACGATCCTTACGTTTTGCTTCATTGCCTGGAGCGACTTTGCCTCAGCGCAGAATTTCGCCATCACGTCTCACAAGATCAGCGATGGCGGCGGCACCAGCCGGAGTGGTCGCGGCTCCACAGGTGGTAATTATACTCTCACCGGCACCATCGCGCAGCACGAGGCAGGCTCAGACTCTGCAGGCGGTGCTTATCGCCTCAGCGGAGGGTTCCTTGCTCAATACATGGCTCTGCAGCAATCGGGCGCGCCGCAATTAACCATCCGTTCCTCGGGTGCTCTCGTCAAAATCGTGTGGGGATCAAACGTCCAAGGCTGGAAATTACAGGCAAACTCATCAAGCCTCGCGCCAGCCGGCTGGTTCGATGTGGCAGGCACTCCTGCAGTGAGCGGTGCTGAGCAGTTCCTCCAGTTCTCCGCAGGAGGCGGGAGTGTTTTCTTCCGGCTCAGAAAGCTGTGAAAAAGGTTGTTGGCTCAGCGAGTTGGATGCTTCATAAACAAATCATGCTCCGGCCACTGGCGGATCAGATCGAGAATGCGATCCAGCTCGGGCTGTAATGTGCGCGAGAAGGCGGCGGACGCGGGGCCTGAACGTGTGTTGAAGAGCACAATCCAGTTGCGGCCATCGGGTCGCTTCATCATCAGCGTCGAAGTGCCGGGCAAGGAGCCGCTGTGAGAAAACTCGGGGCCAGATGGTGTCTCACGACGGCGCAGGCCGGCGGCATAGACGATGTCTTTGGCTTTGCCCTTTTCATCGAGTGCAGCGCCGCCATCGGGCCGCGCGAGCATGAGATCGAGCGTGGCGCGCTTTAGCAATGTGTGGCTGCCGTCAAAGCTGATCGCAAATCTCGCGAGGTCGATGGCTGATGCGATCCATGCTCCGTGCGAATCCATCGCCTCCAGATTCCATCCACCGTATGCCGACGAGACCTGTGCGCCGTGCAAATCAGCAAAGACAGACGGGACGCGGCTCGCTGTGTAGTAGCGCACCTCGCCGGGCTGTCGCTGATCCAGCATCGTGCGGCCCAACTTCATCGTGCGCGCGCCGACGGGATCGAGGACGAGATCGCGCACTGCGTGCTCGTAGTGCTGGCCGGTGCGTTTCTCAATGGCGCGGCCCAGCAGGCAGTAGCCGTAATTCGAGTAAGCCTGTCGCGCGCCAGGATCGAAATCGAGCGGCTGCGCCGTCATGTTGCGGATGACCTCGCCCTGGCCCGCAGGCGGCGCCATGCCGAGCGCCTTCGCAAAATCAACCGCACGAAACATGGCGTCGAAGGACTTGTCGCGATCCCAGCCGCCAGTGTGCTGGAGGAGCTGGCGGATCGTGATCTGCGCGAGACGTGGGTCGATCTTCGCATCGGCGACCGGCGGATCGTAGTGATCGAGCACGCTAAAAATTTTGTCGTCGAGCGAGAGCTTGCCTTCCTCAATGAGCCGGAAGATGGCGACAGCGGTGAAGGGCTTCGAGATCGACGCGATGCGGAAGAAACTTTCCGGCATCACTTTCTCCCGCGCAGCCACATCAGCGTAGCCAAAACCACGGGCGTACACGAGCCGCCCGCCATCTGTCACCGACACGGATGCGCCGGGAATACTGTGCCGCGCGAGAAAGCCGGACATTAGCGCGTCGATGCTTTTCAATTCCTCGACCGGCTCACCCGTGATCTGGGATGCCGCCGCCACATCCATGCGCCAGCCCGGGCCGCGCAACACACGTCCAGGCCTCGCCTTTGTCTGCTTGCCCTCGTCGAGCACAAGCCTGCCGTTCACGATGACGAACCTCATGCCCTCGGATGGTTTGTCGGGATGCGCGAAGTCCGCGCGGTCGGCCAGCTTCTTGTAATCAAACACAATGACATCCGCGGCAAGGCCCTCGGCGATGCGACCGCGATCACGCGCCATGATTTCATTCGCCGCCAGTGCGCTGGCCTGCGCCACAACCCGCTCCAGTGTCGCAGCGCCACCATCGCGCACATAGCGCGAGAGCAGCCGGGGGAACGAACCGTAAGCGCGCGGATGTGACGCGATGCCGCTGCCGCCCGCCGGGCCGACATCAGTGCAGAACGAAATAAAATCCTCGCCGATGAGCCGCCGCTTGTTGTCCTCGCTCATCGTCTCCGGCATCACGAAAGCGCCTGACGCGACGAGATGAAAAAACAAATCCCAAGCCTCCAGCTTCAATGTCTTGGCCGCCGCAGCGAGGCTTTGTCCCGGCTCGATCTTGTGACGTAGGCTGTGGCTGCGGCCGATGATGAGCTTGTCCCACTCACGCCCTATGTGCTTGAACCAGTTCTCCCATCCGCCCGCGTCGGACTCCATCTCCGCGCGGATGGTCTGGCGCAGCACTGCGTCATCCAGCCTGCTGATGAATGCCGCGCGCCCTTTTTCAAAATGTCGCGGATGCACCAGCGCCTCGATTCCCAGGCCGTTGTTGACGTACGGATACACATCCGCCGTCACCTCCGCGCCCGCCGCACGCGCAGCGCGAATCTTGGCGACGGCCTGATCCATCTTCGGCCAGTTGCCACGGCCTGCCGTCTTCAAATGGAAGATGTGAACCGGCGTGCGGCCTTTGCGTCCGATCTCGATGGCCTCGTCAATCGCCTCCAGCAAGCGGTCACCTTCGTTCCGCATGTGCGTGAAATAACGTCCGCCAAACTCACCCGCCACCGCCGCCAGCGCGCCGATCTCATCCGTGTCCGCATAGACCGCAGGCGGATAAATCAGCGCGGTCGAAACGCCGATGGCTCCCGCCTCCA
This sequence comes from Verrucomicrobiaceae bacterium, assembly GCA_031425215.1. Lineage (GTDB taxonomy): Bacteria > Verrucomicrobiota > Verrucomicrobiia > Verrucomicrobiales > Verrucomicrobiaceae > JANPIW01. The sequence continues at coordinate 6,421 of JANPIW010000881.1, read as the reverse complement.
TCGCTTCGCGCACAAGATTCTTCATGCGCGTGAGTTCTTCCTCCGTCGGCTTGCGAGCTTGTTCGCCCATCACGAGCCTGCGCACCTGCGTGTGACCGATGGTTTGCGAGACATTCACCGGCAGCCCGCTCAGCTCCAACACATGAAAATACTCCGCCATCGTGCGCCAGCCCTGCGCGCGCGCATCCTCATCAGACAATGGCGCGCCCGAGCTGCCCTCGCCCGCGTTGATCGTCGTGATGCCCTGTGTCAGCAGATTGAATCCAATCTCCGGCTTCTCGATCATCGGCGTCGCGGTCTGGCCCATCATGTCGATGAACCCCGGCGCCACGATCAGCCCCGAGGCATCAATCTTCCGCGCCACCTTCGCATCACCGAGCCTTCCGATCTTCACAATGCGTCCGTCTTTGATGCCCACATCCGCCACATACCACGGAGCGCCCGTGCCATCGACGATGCGGCCATGTTTGATGATGATGTCGAAAGTGCCAGCGGCCGACAACGGCAACACCACAACGAGGAAGATGAGAGCCCGTGTAATCATGCAGCAATCAACGGGCTCTCACGGGTGGCTTTCACGTTGTATTTCGGCTTTGCGCTGGATGAAGCCCCGGGCAATTCCGTCTCTTCCAAATACAGTGGCGGTGACCTTGGAGCATGAAGGCTGACGGACCTGGCGAGTGACTATGGCTGCGTACTGCGCATTGGAAGCTGATACAAATTGTGACCGTCGTGCTTCACCCAATATCCAGTCACCGATTGGGCACCGGAAGAGTAGTCAGGAGAATACGTTTTTGGTTGGGCGTAATACACGGGCATACCTGTTTGCGATGCATAGAGGCACATCGCTGCGGAAATCGGCTTGGGTCCAAAGGGGGCGAGTGAGAGTGGAAACTCCAGGTTGCCGGACAATGCAATGAGCCTGTCGAAGGCTTCTGACATGTCCTGGGGTGACAACCGATAGATTCGGTGATCAATAGGTTTGTCAGGATTGTTGCGCAGCACCAGTTGCCGCACCGCCGCCCAGGTGCGCTTCACCGTCCGAGTGGGGGCGGGGAACGGGATGAGGAGATGCGCAACCGCTTCGCGATCATCCTCGCCCAGGTGTTCCAGCAGGCCATCGGGCATGAAGCCGACGTTTACGACAATACGCTTTCCTGCGGAGATCTGAATCTCAGGGTCTTCGGGAAGAAAGCCCGGAAGTGCCTCCCATTCCTCAGGGTCACCGCTCAATGGACCGGAATCATACCTCGCAGGCAAAGTATAGCAGAGCAGGAGGTTCCTCACGCGATCGTCGAGCAACAAGCGCTTGAGGTAGAGGAAGAAGAAGCGCTTGGGCATCGAACTGATATCGAGCATCACGCAGTCGGAGCGCAATGCATCAAAGGCATCTATCCAGCCACGCCATGCGTCGAGAATTCCAAAGTCCGGCGTGGCTGGTGAGAGACAGGCATGGTAAAGTCGGGCATGGTTGATCTGGATAAGCTCCCGTTCACGCGCAGAGTCTTGGGGCGTAACGTCCTGCACATGCAGAAGCAGGGATCTGGTTGTGTCCAGCACTCCGAGATCATGGGCGCGCAGGAGTGCTGAGACAGCCCGCGATTCAGGTCCCAGGCAGCCGAGAAAGGACCAGCGCTTGGGCGCGGACAAATCCAAGGCCCACTGCAGTTCGCCTGACGGCCTGAGGGTGCTCATGCCTGACCCCATGGGAGTTCAAGCTGGCTGGACAAGCGAGCCGCAGGTTGAGGGTTGGTCTTGGTCTCACTGTTGGATGTGAGCTGGGAAGCCTGCTCTGCGTAACTGGCCAGGGTGGCTGCGGCGTTGTAAACCGGCTCCTTCGTATGCACGTCGGGCAGTTGATAGAACGGCGAAAGGATGGGGTTGAGATAGAACTTGCGGCGCGGGTCTGAGGCGTTCTCGCCTGCGGACTTCGATGTGTGGGCTACTTCATAAAGTTCGCCCCAGCCAACGGCCTCCTCTATGAGTCGTTTGAGTCCAGGATGTGATTCCAGTTCGCTGCGAGAGAGCGTAAAGCCATTTTGACCGGGATTGGACAAGGCTTTGTCATTCATCAATCCAGTACGCAGCCAGCCGGCCGCTCTGCCAAGAAAACGCATGCGCACATCACCAGCAGGTCTGCCTGGCTGTGCCTCAAACACGTCGTGCATTTGCGAACTCACGGCATCAATGGCAAGCCACTGAGTCCGCATGGGCACCAGGCATTTCGAGTTTGCCAACATTCCCGCAGTAAGTTCCTGGTCCACGCTGAGCCGCTGCCAACTGCGCCACACCTCACGGCAGATTCGCAGGAACCACAGGGCGTTGCTGCCGCTGAGGCCAAGCACGTCCTTCCAGCCCCACCAATACATGCGCTGATTATGCCGTCCGATAATTTGCAGGCAAAGCTGTGGCAGGCGCTCCTTGCGCCACCAACGCTTGTTCCAAGGCTCGGCGTCGTCAGACAATTTTGGAGAACTGGTGGCGCGATGTTGTTTGGAGTTCTTCTTGCCACCAGTCTGGAGGCCCCATGCCATAAGCATGACGGCGGATATTGGGTCACAGGGGTAATCTTTAGAGCAGGACGGAGTGAGGTCTTTGCCTTTCTTGTGGTAACATTTCAGCATGGAATCCCGCCATGGTTCATCCCATTCGCCATCGAGACTCAGCAGCTTCGCGGGCGACTCGGGCGGGTTGGAAACACGCGACTCGATCCGTTCCTGTGGTTTCGGTGAAGGGCCGAAGAAGCGACGGATGTCAAAAAGCGACCGGAAGGTGTCCTCGTTTTCATGGCCGAAGGCACTGAGAATGCGCCGTCTGAAAATGTCTTCGGCAAATGACGCAAACGGCCATTTGCCATGTTCCGCACGACGCAGGAGGTGATCGACATCAATGACGTGATAGTCACGACCGTCTTCGAGATCAGCGCCATCCCGTGTTGCGATGTGATCCGATCCCCAGTCGTAGCGTCGAGTGCCAAGCCGGAAGGAAACCCTTTCGTCACGCCTGCCCATCAGTTCATTAAGCTCTTTCCTGAGATAGCTGCCCATCGAGGAGGGATCCTTGGTCCAGAACGCCTCTATCTGGTCAATGGTGAGAAAGACGTTACCTTTGGCGTGCATGGTGCCGCTATGCTTCAGGCAGTCTGCCGCGCGCGACAAAGGCTCACCAATGGCGGTGCGCGTTTCGGTGACACTGCTGCCCAGTTCAGCATTGCCGTTGACCCACTTCCGGTAGCGAATGACGCGGTCGTTTATCGCGATGACGAGCAGGTCGAAGGTCGTAGCGCCACTCAGAGCGTCAAACAGGCAGTCTTGAGAGCAAAACAGCTTGGCAAAGGCGTCAAGTTGGGAACCATCGACTAAACCCCCAAAGGCGTCGGAGTGTTCACTGGCCATTTTGGCAGCCCGCAGAATGTCGCGCAGCATCCAGTAGTTGAAGAAGTCGCCGAAGCTTCTCGCTACCATTTTCTTGTCATCTTCAGTTGGGTGCGCCGGAAGCATTTGGATCACATGCTTCAGGCCGCTCTTGGTGAGATTCACTCGAGCTCCCAAGAAGTTTTGCAGCTCTTCAGGCACGGGAAATGCCTCGGGATGACCTTGCTGATGCCGCTCAAAATACTTCAGCCGGATTTCTGGTTCCAGGAGCCGCAGCATCATACTCTTTCCACAGCCTTGCGTTCCTTTGATGACGACATTGCCAGGCAGAAAGATGTCTTTGCAAGCAGGAACCAGAAAAGGGCTGAAGTAGCTCGCAAAGTCCTCGTCCGCCACTGTGTCGGTGACGTGAGCTTCGTGAAACGGATTCTTAGCCGCGAGATTCATGGTGCTTCGGGTTCGCGTTCGACGCGCGGGAACAAGGGCTTCCAGGCAGTTTTACGCGACTGATAGTGAACGATGGGAACCGTGTTGTTGGGACAGTTGGTGTAGGTGACGACCGTGGCCCCTGTGGCGGTGTCTTTGGGCTGGTGAAAGCCCATCGGGCTATTTGGCGCGACCTTTCGATCATCTCGCGAGGTGCCAAGAACATGCGGGTGAATGCGAGTGGCGAGTTCGCGGACCAACACAAAGAGCGGGTTTGCGGTCACCGTAGCCGGACCGACGAAGTCCGCTTCATCCAGCTCCATGACAGGCTCGACATGCAACCTGCACATGGGTCCATCCTTCGACCAATCCTCACTTTCCAAATCCCTCAGCCGCCTTAGTCCGTCCGGTGCCACGAGCAGCGGCACAAACAGGACTGGCGCTTGCGCACTCTGCACCGCCCACTTCACCGTCTTGGTCGTCTGGCTGCCCGTGCCCACAAAGTCTTCCAGCAGCACCAGCCGGTCGAGCGACTCTTTCCTCATATACCCGGCAATGGCGTCACCAGATGCTTTGAACTCGCGCAATGAACGAAAACCTGGGCGATGCGATACGCCGCCAATGCTGTTCACATGGTAGAAGTCGCTGATCTGCATGCTGTCAGTGACCGGGCAATACCAAGTGCGATGATCCCGGTGGTATGTGAGGCTGCTCTGGAAGGTCGGGTCATCCAGGCGAAGGCATTGCTGCCGAATCACCCACCGCGTGATGGGGCCTGTGAAGGCGGTGCGATTCAGGGCATGAAAATCTTCTGACGAGAAAAACGCCAGGTGGCTGGCAAACTCGAAAAGCCGGCTTCTCTCGTCAGGAGCCACTCCATGGTTGTGCATCCACAGCAAAAGACGGTCCAAAAAACTTGGTGTCTGCCCGCTGGCGCGAGTTGGCACATACTCGCGAAAGCCCACGCTGTCGGAATAGCGAAGCGCTTCAAGAATGTCCCGAAAGCGGACCGCATGGCCGTTCTGCGCAGTGATCAGGGGCGAGAGCGCAGCATCCAGATCCCAGGAATCCACCAGCTCATTGATAGACGGCAGCCGGGTCATAATGAGAACAACGGGCGAAGGATCTGAGCCGCCCGCCTGGCCATCGGCGGAGGTACGGCATTGCCAATGAGGCGAAACATGTCTTTCTCGGCTCCTTCAAATATATAAGTGTCCGGGAAGCCTTGGATTCGTGCCGCCTCCCGCACCGTGAACGGCCGGTTCTCATTGGGATGAAGAAACAGATGCGGGTCGCCAAACCGCGTATCCACAGCACACGCAGTCTCCTCCCAACGAAAGCGGCGGCACTTCCCGTTGAACGAGCGGCAAAGATCCACCCCGTCGTCCTTCCGGCAGAGGAACTGTTTGTCTAGGAGACTCTGGACCGTGGCACGAGTGTCGCACCCAAACTCCAGCTTCAAGCGGTGCATCCGCACGGGGTCCGCATCTCCCCAATCGCGTCGCCGCTCCTGTCGGCGAAGCCGCATGATCAGCTCAAGCATCTGGCATTCGCGCGCGGTTGTCTTCCCAAAGACCTCTGGAATATGCCAGGTATGTACGGAACGGGGACCGCCCCGGACATTACAAAGCTTTTGCCCAGGACCTATCCGGGCTGCAATCTTGAAGAGCCGCGAGCCAGGATCGAGAAGCACTGGCCGGTGCGATGAGAGCCTTTCCACCCCAGCGAGCACTGCATCTAGGCGCTGTGTCGGTTCAGGCACTTGAGTGAAATCCGGATCATGAGAGCCCCGCCAAGCAAACAGTAGCAGGCGACGACGGCTCTGTGCCATGCCGAGATCAGCGGCATTCCATTTCACTGTGTGGGTGCGGTATCCACCGACTCTCAATTGAGCCTCCAGTTGCTCCCAATATAGCTTGTGCCCGCCCGCCTGCGCCGCAGCGACGTTCTCAATCACGATGGCTCGCGGCTTCATCCTTGATGCCAGATCACCTGCAAGGGGAAGCAGATGGTTTCGAGGGTCATCAAGCTGACGACGCCCTGCGGTTGAAAACCCCTGGCATGGCGGGCCTGCTACCACCACGTTTGGCCGGAGGCGGGAAAGGAATCCATGCTCCGTCGCGAGATCCGCCTTCACTGCCTCATAGTGGACGTTTCGCTTGTAATGCGATACGGCATCGTCATCCCAGTCGAAGGCCCCGGTCGGTTGAAATCCTTCATCCACAAACCCCAAGTCAAGCCCACCACAACCAGAAAACAAACTGGCGAATGTGGGGGAAGCGGATACCGGAACTCTCCTTGGACTCGAACGCATGACTAATGAACAGACGAACAGATGCGAGGCGGCTTGTATAGAACGGTGTTCCACAAAGACAACTAGTCTTCACTCCGAGTCACACGAGCAGCGCAGATGGGAGGCTTGCCATTGAAGTTCCACAGCTTCAACCCCGGCACCGCGAAGCATCAACCCGAACGCCGCATTTGCCCTTTTGATTGAGGGCGCTTGAGCGGGGTCAGATCGCGCAGCCGCCGGGTGCCACGGTGTCCCAATCGGGGCCTGGCGGGCGTTGTCGGACCAAAAGCGGCGCGATTGGCTCTGGTGGCTCGCAGGCCTTGTCGAT
>JANPIW010000880.1:0-3208 GCA_031425215.1 Verrucomicrobiaceae bacterium | reverse complement strand
GAATCTCCACGAGAGCATCCTGGGCCGCGCTGATGCATCAGATGTCGAGCGCACCTTCAAGCTCTTCACCGGCATCATCGCCGACGCCGCTGAGAGGAAAAATCTCGGCGATCAAGAGACCTACAACTGCCGCCAAAACCTCTTCGCGCCCGTCCCCGATCCCGCCTACACCGTGCGCGCCTGGCGCGGCGTGATCACTTATCTTTTGCGCCAGCACGAGTTCCTTTACGAGTAACCACACCATGAGACGCGACTTTCTAAAATGCTGCACGCTTGCCGGGCTTGGATTCGCCGCGCCGCGTGTGCTTCGCTCCGCGACGAAGGAGCAGCCGCCTTATGAGGGGCCGTTTTACGTCGTGTTCAATGCCTCGGGCGGATGGGACACGACGTACCTGATGGACCCAAAGGGCATCAACGCGATCAACCGCCTATATAAAGTGGGCGACATCCTCACGCACGGAGCGCACAAGTTTGCGCCTACGGCCAAGCACATCCAGGCGGGCATGAGCAACGAGGAGTTCTTCAAGGACTTCGGCAGCGAGCTGCTCGTGCTCAACGGCCTCGATTACTCAGTGAACAATCACTCGCCCGGCGCGCGCTACATGGCCACGGGCAAGCTCGACAGCCTCGCGTATCCCACATTTGCGGCGCTCGTCGCCGCGTGTAAAGGACCGGCCTGCCCGCTCTCGTATCTCACCTTTGGGAACTACAGCGCCACGGGCAACGTGGTCGCCATGTCTCGCGTACCGTATCTGCCGTCGCTGAAAAACATCGCCAACGCTGACTTCATCGAGGGCAACCAACGCTCCCCCTATCACGATGAGTTCGTGCTGGAACGCATCGAACGGACGTTGCGCGAGCAGGACGAGGCCCGTGCCGCGCAGCCGAGGCTGCCTCGACAAGAGCGCGCGCAGAGCATGCTCTACGCCGCGCAGGTGAACTCCAAGGCGCTCCAGCGCGTCACACCGCTGATTCCCTCGTCCATTCCGAAAGAGCGGCTCTCGCAGCAGGCTGAGATCGCGCTCGCATCATTCAAAGCAGGCGTGTGCGTCTCGGCGAATCTCAGCATCGGCCAGTTCGACAGTCACGCGAACAACGACGTGGATCAGATGAAGCTCATCCCCGAGTTCCTCGCCGGTATCGCGTATTTCATCCGCCGCGCCGAAGAGATGAAAATCCGCGACAAGCTCGTGGTCGTCATCCAAAGCGAGATGGGCCGCACGCCTGACTACAACAAAGGCAATGGCAAAGACCACTGGAGCATCGGCTCCGTCATGTTCATCGGCCATGGCATCAAAGGGAACCGTGTGCTCGGCGCGACGGATGAGAAGCAGTTCCATGTCCCGCTCAATCCGCACACGCTCGTCACCGACAAAGAAAAAGGCATCCGCGTCCGGCCCGAGCACATCCACGAGGCACTGCGCCAGCACGCCGGTATTGACGCGCATCCGCTGAGCAAAAAATTCCCGCTCGGCGTGAAATCGTCGGAGCTGCTGCAAGGTCTGTGGGGATGAAACGACTCCGCTGCTGGCTCCCGCGACTGCTAATCGCCGCGGCATTGCTGCTCGCCTTTCTCAACTGGGCCAGCCGCACGGAGACTCCCGCGCTGCCTGCGGGCGTGACGAGGGAAATCAAACATCTCACGCTCGCAGGCCGCAGTGTGAGCGTCACGATTTACTTCCCCGCGCACCTCGCTGAAGCGCCGCTCGTCGTCGTCGCGCATGGATTCACGCGCAGCAAACGTCACATGGCCGGCTGGGGTGCCGCGCTCGCAGGCGAGGGATTCATCGCCGCTGTGCCGACGCAGCCCGCGCTCGCAGATCACGATCTCAATGCCCGTGTGCTGGCAGAGTTAGCGGGGCAGTTCCGATCCAAACAAAAAGTGGCGCTCATGGGTTTCTCCATGGGCGGCCTCACAACGCTGCTTGCCGCGACGAAAACAAACGTCGATGCCTGGGTCGGCCTCGATCCCGTCGATATGGATGGCAGCGGCGCGAAGGCGGCGGCGAAGATAAAAATCCCCTGCGCCATCCTGCGCGCCGAGCCGGAAGCCTGGAACATGCGTGGCAACTCAAAGGCGATCATCGCCGCGATGAAGGATCGCGTCTTCACGCTCAAAGTCCGCAATGCCACGCACCTCGACTGCGAATCCCCCACCGATCTTCTCGGCCAGCTTGCCTGCGGCTTCGTCGATCCCGTCCGCAACGCCACCTTCAAGAGCTATGCCATCAGCTTTCTAAAGGCGACGCTCATGGATGATGCAGAGGCTAGGAAGCTCATGGATGGAGTGAAGTCCGATGATCGACTCGACGAGGTCACGATTGGGGATCTATAGACGCGCAAGAAAGTACAGCGGGACAGCGGCATCACTCCCGTGTTGGCCGCAGCTCATTGAGCATGTCGTCCACCCTCTCGTCATCGTGCATCAGCAAGGGCAGCTCGGCCGCCCTGGCTGGCGCGATGATTTCCTTTCGCGCAATGAACCGGCGGACAGGAGGCTAGCAACCGGGCCGCAGCGTGACGGGGCAAATCTGCCATCGCTTTCAAGCGAGATAGCTGCTTTACAAAAGCATTCGCCTCGTGGCATCATCGACTTCTTGCTAATACGATGAAATCATTCGCGCTTCTAACCGCATCACTGCTCGTCGCCTCTTTATGCGGTGCCCAAGGCACGGGTCTCACCGGTCAATACTACGACACCGCCACCTTTGGCACGCTTAAGACCACGCGCACGGATGCGACGGTGAATTTTAATTTCGGCTCCGGCATTCCCTCCGGCACGACGATCACCAGCGCGGACTCCTTCTCCATCGCGTGGGCGGGGCAGATCGAGCCGGAGTTCTCGGGTCTCTACACGTTTTATGTCACGGCGGATGATGGCGCGCGGCTTTGGGTGAATGACCAGATGATCGTGTCGCGCACCTTCTTCGCCACACCGACGGAGATGCGCGGGCAGGCGAATCTCGTGGCGGGGCAGCGGGTGAATGTGCGGCTGGAATACATCGAGCAAACGGGTGGCGCTTCGGTGAAGCTGGAGTGGTCTTGTGCTTCGCGTGCTCGTGAGGTCGTGCCGATGGAGCGGTTGTTTCCGGCACGTGTCGATAAGGCGGGAGGGTCGCTTTTGAAGGAGCACTGGAGCGGCATCGCGGGCGGCGCGATCTCGGCGCTGACTTCGAATGCGAACTATCCGAACAAGCCGGGTGGTCGC
>JANPIW010000879.1:0-19913 GCA_031425215.1 Verrucomicrobiaceae bacterium | reverse complement strand
GACCTGATGAAGCTGATTCAAACTGAGCACTGAGCACTGAGCACTGAGCACTTTGTTTCGCTCCAGTAGGCACACACTCTTCACCACCAATACTCATCGATCAGCACCGCGTGCCCACCGTAGCCAGCTACTGCTCCACCTTCCTCAAGCCCGAGATGCTCCACATCTACCGGCAGATCACCGGCTTGCGGACGTGGGACACCTTTGTGATTACCAAGGAACGGCGGAGCGCGGATCTATTTCCCATGCCTGAAGGCGCGGTCGAACTCGCTCCGAGCGTGCGCAAAAATTTCCTCCGCCGCTTCTGGCTCAAGCACATCAAGCGCGAGCCGGCCATCGTCTATCGAGGCGAATACGGCGCGCTCGCCAAAGTGCTGGAGCGCCGTCACGCCGACTTGTTGCACGTTTATTTCGGCCACACTGGCGTCCACCTGCTGCCGTTTCTAAAAAAATGGCCAGGCCCCAGCATCGTGTCCTTTCACGGCATGGATGTGCAGACCAGATCACACGTCGCCGACTACGAAGACCGGCTGCGCGACCTGCTGAAGACCACCACACTCGTTCTCGCGCGTTCGCATTCGCTGCGCGAGCGGCTCCTCGCGCTCGGCTGCCCGGAGAACAAAATCCGCATCAACCGCACCGGCATCCCGCTGGACAAGTTCCCCTTCATCGAACGCCAGCCGCCGGCAGACGGCGCATGGCGTTTCGTCCAGGCATGTCGGCTCATCGAGAAGAAAGGCATCGACGACGCTCTCCGCGCGTTCGCGATTTTCACTCAATCCTTTCCGCGCGCCAGCTTCACCATCGCCGGCGAGGGCCCGCTGCAGCGCGACCTCGAAAAGCTCAGCGACGAACTCGGCCTGGGCGACCGTGTGAGATTCACAGGCTTCCTCAAAGGCGGTGCGCTCTGCCAGTTGTATCAGGAGTCGCACGTCTTTGTGCATCCCAGCCGGCTCGGCGCCGATCAGAACCAGGAGGGCATCCCCAACTCCATGCTCGAAGCGATGTCCACCGGCCTCCCTGTCGCCGCCACATTCCACGGCGGCATCCCTGAGGCTGTCACGGACGAGCAGACCGGCTTGCTCGTCGCCGAGCGGGATCACAAAGGTCTCGCTGCCGCGATGCTGCGGATGGCGAATGACCATGCGCTCTGGCAAAAACTCGGTCACGCAGCGAGCAAAAGCGTCCGCGAGAATTTCGAGGCCGTCGCGCAGATCGCGAAGCTGGAGGAGATCTATGACGAGGCCATTCGTTTGTGAACCGCGCCTCCCCCACTCTTGCAAGCCTCGCATTCGCCACTACCATGCGCGCCCCTTTTCGGAGGGGATGAAACCCAACCTCACACACACCATGAGCAACACCAAACACGTCGCAGTCGTCGGCGCCACCGGAGCGGTGGGCGTCGAGATGCTGCGCTGCCTCGAGCAACGGGGATTTCCTGTCAGCGAACTCACCCTTCTTGCCTCGGCGCGCAGCGCGGGGAAGAAAATGAAGTTTCGCGGTGCGGACGTGACGATCCAGGAACTCAAGGAAGATTCCTTCAAGGGCGTGGACATCGCCCTGTTCAGCGCAGGCGGCGGCATCTCGCGCGATTTTGCTCATCACGCCGTCGATGCCGGCGCCGTGGTGGTGGATAATTCATCCGCCTTCCGCATGGACGACAAATGCCCGCTTGTGGTGCCCGAGATCAATCGTGATGACGTGAGCAAGCACCAGGGCATCATCGCCAATCCCAACTGCACCACCGCCATCTCCCTCATGGCGCTCTATCCGCTGCACCAGGCCTTTGGCGTGAAACGCATCTTTGCATCGAGCTATCAGGCCGTGAGCGGCACGGGCGCGCAGGCCATTGAGGAACTCGCGCAGCAGGCCCGCAAGTGGGCCGATCTCAAGCGCGAATGGGACGCGGCAAAGCTCGACCACACACCGAAAGTCTATCCCCACCAGATCGCCTTCAATGTGATCCCGCAGGTGGATTCCTTCCTCGACTCCGGCTACACGAAGGAAGAGATGAAGATGGAAAATGAAGGCCGCAAGATCATGCATCACCCGGGCTTCCGCGCCTCCGTGACCTGCGTGCGCGTGCCCGTGTTCCGCGCGCACAGCGTCGCCATCAGCGCCGAGTTTGAAAAGCCCGTCACCGTGGAGGAGGCGCGCGCCGTCCTCGCCCGCGCGCCCGGACTCGACATCATCGACGATCCCGAGCACAAAAAATATCCTGTGCCCCTCGACATCGCTGGTCGCGACAACTGCGCCGTGGGCCGCATCCGCAAAGACTGCGCCATGGACAACGGCCTCGCGTTCTGGGTGGTGGGCGACCAGCTCCTCAAAGGCGCGGCGCTCAATGCCGTGCAGATCGCGGAGTGCTTGTGATCCTGCGTTGATCCCCGGCATTGGCACTGTGATACACCAGGCGGAACGATGGCTTGGCAAAATGTGACCGCTTGTTATACTCGTCACATGTCCATCACACTTCCAGCCATACGCAGGGGCGACACTTTGATGCTGCTGCAGCACCTCGAAGGAATACCTGAAGGTGCTCCCGTCAGCGTCACGATCACTCCTGAAAGCGAGCGCGAGGCTTGGTATCGGGCGGGAGATGATCATTTTGACACCGCCTTTGGTGATGATGAGCCGGACTATACGCAGCCAGACACCACGCGATGACCGAGGGGGATGTTGTTCTTGCCTTGATCGAAACCTCACAGGGCATTCAAAAAGCGAGACCGGGAGTCGTGCTCAGGCTCATGCCGCCGTTTGGAGATGCCCTGATTTGTGGCGTTAGCAGCAAGTTGCGTCAGGAAGTTTCGGGTTTTGACGAACGGATCACTCCTTCTGACTCCGACTACTCAGGCAGTGGTCTCAGGGTGCCTTCATTGATCCGGCTGGGCTATCTGGTGATGAAAAGCAATGATCAGATCATCAAGCATCTCGGACGTGTGTCTGAATCAAGGCGGTCGCGTTTAGTTGACCGGCTTTGCCAATACATTGTTCGCCCACCAAATCGCAGGGGCGACGCAAGTATTGCGTCGCATGTGCCTCACGCGAGGATCGGTGATCTCAAATCCTACCTCTCCTCCAGCGTCGAGTTCATCGACGCGCTGCTGCAAAGCCTCATCCCTGGCGCTGACGTGCGGCCTGCGACTTTGCACAAAGCCATGCGGCACAGCGTCTTTGCCGGTGGAAAGCGGCTGCGGCCCATCCTTTGCATGGCGGCGGCGGAGGCTTGCGGTGGGTCAAAGGAGGCGGCGGGTTTTGCGGCGTGCGCGGTGGAGTGTTTGCACACTTACTCGCTAATCCATGACGATCTGCCGTGCATGGATGACGATGATTTCCGGCGCGGCGTGCCGACGTGCCACAAGGTTTATGGCGAAGGCGTCGCGGTGCTCGCGGGCGATGCGTTGCAAGCTCTCGCATTTGAACTCGTCGCGAAGACTCCCATCACGGTGCGCTACTCCGCCGCTGATCTCGTGCGCGAGCTGGCTCTCACAGCAGGCAGCCTGCATCTCGTGGGTGGCCAGGTAGCTGATCTCGAAGGTGAGGGGCAAAAGCTGCCGATGGACTCGCTGCGTTACATTCACGAAAGCAAAACCGCCGCGCTGCTGACCACGTCGATCAAACTCGGCGCGATGAGCGCGGACGCCACCGAGGAGCAGCTAGCCGCGCTGCACCGCTTCGGCATGGCCACGGGTCTCGCGTTCCAGGTCATTGACGACATCCTCGATGTGACGCAGACCAGTGAAAAACTTGGCAAGAGCGCGGGCAAGGATGTGGCCGCAGAGAAATCCACATTCCCCGCGCTGATCGGTCTTGATGCTTCCCGTGAAGAGGCGCGCAGGCTCACTGCGGAAGCGCACGCGGCGCTGGAGATTTTCGGCGCCGCAGGCCAGCGCTTGCGCGAGCTGGCGGATTATTTGCTCCTGCGCGAGTACTGAGGGCGAGTCGCCCTCAGTACGCCACAGGAAGGTTCGCGACTCAGCGGCGCAGCTTTTTGCGCATTCGCATCCAGGTCGGGACATCGAGATCCTCGCCGTCTGCGAGCGATGGCTCGGTATCTTTGAAGCGACCGCGATCTTCCTCACCGAGGCTGAACGTCTGCTGTCCGCCTGCGACAGCGAGCGCGGGCTGCGGTTTGCGCGAGACGATGGATGGAGCGGAGAGCACCGCCGCGAGCGTGCTGGGTCGCGGGGAGGTGCGCGGCTCGTTGCGTGTGGGGCGGACTTGCACTTGCGGCGGTGGCGGTGGTTCTTCGACCGGCGGCGGAGGTGGTGCAAATTGCGCTGAAAACTCCTCCTCATCGACTGGCTCGTCTTTGAATTGGGCCACCTCGTTCACTGCGACCGCGATCTCCTCTTCGGCGATGAATTCATCGACAACGGGTGGCTCTGCTGCTGCTTCGACAACTGCAGGCGCTTCGTCTTCGATCTCAATTTCCTCTTCGATCTCGGATTCGACTTCGGCGACGGCTGGTTCGGGGGCTTCATTCTCAGGCTCAGCATCTTGTGTTTCCTCAACACTTCCAAAAAGCTCCAACGGCTCCTCTTCTTGGAGCTGGAGGACTGGCGGGGCGGGAGGCTCGGGTGCGCGCGCGACAACCGGCGCGGGCGCTGGTGCGGGAGGCGGAGCCTGCATTTTGGGCGGCGTGAGTTTCGGAGCGGGCGCGCGCAGGACGGGCGGCGGCGCGTCGGCGACTTCCTCGCGCATGACGTGCTTCACGTTCAGATGCTCAAGCCCGAGAGAGCTGATGAGTGTGACGGAGAGTGCGTCGGTGAGTTTGGGATCGACGGCGAGGCCGAAGAGTATCTGCGTCTGCTCGGGCACGCTGCGGCCGAGTTGTTTCATGATGGCATCCACTTCCATGAGGGTGAGGGATTCGCCGCCGACGATGTGGACGAGGAGGTTCTTTGTCTGCTGCAGCAAGCGACCCTGGTCGATGAGCGGACTCTTGAGCGCTTTCTTGAGAGCATCAGCTCCGCGGTTCGCGCCTTTGCCTTCGCCAAAGCCGAAAAGGCAGCGGCCATTCGACGCGTTGAGCGCGGACATGAGATCGTCGAGGCCGAGCTTGATCAGGCCTTGCGTGGAGACCATCGAGGCGACTGCACGCGCGCACTGAGCGATGGTTTGATCCGCGAGGCTGAATGCTTTCTGGATGCCTTCTTTTGGAAGCACCAGCTCGCCCATGCGGTTGTTTTCAAAGAGCACGAGCGCGTCGGTGCGTTTTTGCAGAAGCTCGAGCGCTTCCTCGGCTTGCGCGAGACGGCGGCGGCCTTCAAAGCTGAACGGCATCGTGGCGAGCACGACAACGAGAGCACCTGTGCTTTTGGCGATCTCTGCGATGACGGGCGAGGCACCGGAGCCGGTGCCGCCACCAAGGCCGGTGCAGAGGAAGATGATTTCGTGTCCGTCGAGGGCTTGTCGGATTTGCTCCTTCGAGTAAAGCGCAGCCTCGCGTCCAAGGTCGGGGTCGCCACCAGCGCCGACACCTTTCATGAGGTCGCCACCGAGCTGCACTTTGTTCGTTGCCATGCCGTGGTTCAGCACTCGCACGTCGGTGTGAAAGCTGACGAGGTCTGCCTCGACCGTGCGGTCGAGGGTGATGCGGTCGAGCACGTTAGATCCCGCGCCGCCGATGCCGGCCACGCAGATGCGCAGCGCTGCTTTGTCAGCGAGGGATGCTTGTTTATCGCGGTTATATTCGATCATGGCGTTTGTTGGTTGAGGGTGTTGTGTTGCTGTGGTGTTGAGTGGAACTGAAAAACAGAAATTTGAAAACAGAAATTTAGATCAAAGCGTCCAGCACGAGAGCAGGTCGGCCATGCGGCGGCCGAGACGCGCGAGCGGGGAAAGGAAGGGTTTTTCGCTGTCGAGGATTTGCGCGTAGCGGATCAAGCCGATGGGCGCCGCGTATTGCGGATTTTCAAACATCGCGGTCACGCCGCTGACTTGCGCGGAGCCGGAGCGCGTGACCTTGATGCCGAAAACATCGCGTGCGACGACATCAATGCCCTTCATCAAGCTGACGCCGCCAGTGAGAAACACGCCCGCGCCGAGCTTGCCGAGGTGGTCCGCGCAGCGCTCCTTGATCTGCTCGAGGATTTCCATCGTGCGCATGGCGATGACTTCATTTAGAAAAGCGCGCTCGATCTCGCCGATGCACAAGCCGTTGTCGTCCTCGACGCGGATCATCTCTCCGGGAGGCACATCATCAAAGACTGCGCTGCCTTCCTCGGTCTTGAGTCGCTCGGCGCGGCCATTGGGGATTTGGAAGGCCATGGCGATATCGTTCGTGATGTGATCACCGCCGAGCGGGATGCAGCCAGACGCCGTGATCATACCTTCTTGATAGAGAACGTAATCCGCAGTGCCGGCGCCGAAATCGATCATGAGCGATCCTTGGTACTTCGCATCGCGGCTCAGCACGACCTGCGCAGCGGCGATGGGGCTGAAGACGACGTCCTCGACCTCCAGAGGCACCTCGCGCACGCAACGAATCGCGTTTTGGATCCGACCGCGCACCGCGTGAATGATGTGGTAATCCGCCTCCAGCACACGTCCCTCGCGTCCGATCGGCTGGCGCACGGCTTCCTGGCCATCGACGATGTACTGTCGCGTGATGCTGTGCAGAAAAACGTCCTGCTGCGGGATCGCCACACCGCGCGCGATTTCCTTGGCCTCCTCCACATCGTCCTCCGTGATCTCGCTCTGCCCCTCCGGCAGACGATACGCGCCGCGATTGTTCAGGCTGGAAATGTGCGCGCCGGTCACGCCGAGGAACACATTGCGGATCATCACATCACTGCGGTCCTCCGCGCGCACGAGCGCGTCATTGAGACAGGTCTGCACTTTTTCAAAGTCGATGATCTCGCCTTTCCTCACGCCGCGTGATGGGGCGGAGCCAACTCCGAGAATCTTGATCGCGCCATCGCGTTTCGCCTCGCCGACGACGACGCAAATTTTGTGCGTTCCGATTTCGAGTCCTGCGTAGATCGTTGATTTGGCCATGTTGAGTCGGGAGGGGAGGTTTTAAGCTGCGCGCGCAAGCGCGTGGTTAAGTTGGGGATGAAAATGAATTAGCGTGTCGCGCGGTCAAGACGCGGTGTAGCCGGTGAAGCGACGGGTAGAGAGGAGTGGTTGCGGAAAGTGACGGGGATGTTGTTGCGGGCGATGAGATTGAGGGTGGCGATGTCCCAGTTCCGCTGACGTGCCTCGTGCTTCACGCGATCAAAACGCGCAAGCTGCGCGCCGAGGTCATCCATGCCAAAGGTGATCAGCGCCCCGTCACCCATCCGCGCCACGAGCGCGTAGGGATTGGGCAGATCGATGGAGCGAATCTCCTCCTCATCCTCGTCATGACGCGATGCACGTTGGGCCAGTAGTTTGAGCGCCGCATTGAATTGAGTGTGCTCGATCCGCGCGCCTGCCTGCACCACCGGGAGTGCCTCGGCGCGGATGACGGGGAGCTTCTCGTACTCCGCCGGATCAGCCTCGCACGGGATGGCCACACCCTCGGCATCCGTCAGCCAGGCCGCGCCAGATTTCAGCGGAATGATGCCCTGCTTGCGGCACTCGATCCAAGCGACCGGATGACGCTGGCTGACCTCGATATTCAGACGCCCCTCAAAGTCCTTCGCAATCGTGGCCGCGCGCACCTCGGGTAGCCGTTCGATGCGCTCACGCACCTCGCGCAGATTGATGGTGAGGAGGTTTTGCCCCTCGGTCAGGCCCGTTTCCTTGACGATCTTTTGCGGGCTGAGCGGCCCCTGAGTCGTGACGCGCACCTGACGCAGATTGAAACGCGGATTCTTCACAAATGCCTCGCGGATCGTCGCCCTGCCGATGGCCGCCAGCAGGATGAGTACCAGCACACAGGCTCCGATGTGGAATCCCCAGCGCACGCGCTTCTTGGCCTCCATTGCCCGGATCGTCGGAGAATCAGGCTCATAATTGATGATGTGCCGGGCCGATTCGTCCGCCTGCCCAAGCGAACGGCTGCTTTTGTTTTTGCTGGAGCCTTTGGATGTTTTTGGCATGAGCAGTCAGTTGAGTAGGTGCGCCATGATTCGATCCGTGAATCTTGCTATTTAATACAGATAATCAGAATAAGTGAAGCTTTATCTTTGAAATTATGAAATTATCTTTGAAAGGACAGATTCGGAACAGGGGCAAGCCTCGGCTACTGACGGAGCGGCTCCTCGAATCCAGCCGTATCGCGGATGATGAACGGCGGGCGATTGCGCGTCTCGTCAAACGCGCGCCAGAGATATTCCGCGACGATGCCGAGCATGAGAAGCTGCATCCCTGAGAGCATCACCACGACGGTGACGAGCGAGGCCCAGCCTTCGACGGCAGCACCATTGATGATTCGGTTGATCATGACGAACGCTGCATAAGCAAAGCCTGCGGCGGAAAGTGTCAGCCCGAGATATGTCACGAGCCGGATCGGGAAAAACGAGAACGACACAAAACTATCCACCATCAATTTGATCTTTTTCGAGAGCGTCCAGCGTGATTTGCCGCGCTGCCTCGCCTGACGGTGGTACGGCACAAACACCTGCGGAAAGCCCGACCATAGGATGAGACCGAAGATGGACGTGTTCTTCTCCCGCATCGCCACCACCGCGTCGATCACCTTGCGGTCGATGAGACACAGATCGAGGCCTGTGCGCGGCATGTCCGGCAGCGCCAGACGGCGCATGAGGGAAGAGTAAATCCAGGAGAACAACCGCGTATCCAAAGTGTCATCACGCTTCTCTCGCGTGCCCCAGACCACGCTCGCGCCCTCGCGCCACTTTTGCAGCATCGACACGATCACCGTCGGCGGGTCCTGTAAATCTGCGGCAAGGTAGGCCGCAGCATCGCCGCTGCACTTCTCAAAGCCAGCGGCCAGCGCCGCGTGACTGCCAAAGTTTCGCGAAAAGCGGATCACCTTCACCCGCGAATTCTTTGCCGACACCTCGGAGAGAACCTCGAAGGTGTGGTCGCGCGAGCCGTCATCCACAAACACGATTTCCAGCTCCACATCCCGCTCCTGCGCAAATGCCGCGTCGATGGCTGCCACGACGTGCGCGACGTTTTCCTCCTCGTTGAGGACGGGAATGATGAGGCTCAGCTTCATGGTCGGGGTCGCGCGGGGTTTCCAAATGCCACACAAGGCGCGGCAGGCAAATCCTTCACCACCACCGAGCCTATGCCCACTAGCGCGCCCGCGCCGATGAGGATGCCGTCGCGGATCGAGACATTGCTCCCGATATAGCAATTCTCCCCGATCACACAGCCGCCCGAGACACACACGCCTGTGGCGAGCGCGGAATAATCACCGACCACCGAGTCATGCGACACAACCGAGTTTTGCAGCACGATGCAATGCGCCCCGATCACCGCGCCCGCGCCGACGGACACATTGGCAAACAGCACAGTGCCATGTCCGACGCGCGCGAGACGTGACACCATCGCCGTTGGATGAATGATCGTGGCCCAGCGCTCTGGCGGCAGGTTTACTCGCGCGACGATGTCCGGTTTGCAGCGGTAGCTTTTCGGCGAGCCGATGCCGTTCACAAACTGCGCCGCCGGAAAACGTGCCGCATCCGCGATGCGTCCTAGCACCGGATATCCTGCGATCACTCGTCCTTGTGCCGCGTCGGCATCATCGAGAAAACCCAGCATCTTTACAGACTCGCCTCGCGCGGCAAGAGCTTCAACGGCCTCCGCAATGTCAATGCAGTTGCCGTTGCAGCCGATGATGATGATGTCGCGGGTGTTCATCTGTCACTTCAAAGCATCACGCAGCACATTTGTCACACGCCGGATTTGTTCGTCAGTCAGCTCCGCGAACATCGGCAGCGAGAGGCAGCGATCGCCGAGGCGTTCGCTGGCGGGGAAGTCGCCTTTCTTGTGGCCGAGGGCGGCGCAGGCCTTTTGCAGGTGGAGAGGGAGCGGGTAGTGGAGGCCGGACTCGATGTTGGCTTCGGTGAGTTTTTGTTTCAGGTGATCGCGGCAGTCGCTCTCGATGACGTAGCAGTGCCAGACGCTCTGGGTGTCGGGGAAAGTTTGTGGCAGCGTGATGGGCAGGCCGGAGAGAAGTTCATTGTAGCGTTTCGCGTGGCGGTCGCGCGCGGCGTTCCAGGCGTCGAGGTGCTTCAACTTGAGGCTGAGCATCGCGCCCTGGATGCTGTCCATGCGGTAGTTGTAGCCCAGCTCGTCGTGGTAGTAGCGCTCACCTTGCGCGTGGTTGCGGAGCTGGCGCGCGCGTTTCGCATACGCGTCGGTCTCGGTGACGAGCGCGCCGCCTTCGCCGAACGCGCCGAGGTTTTTGCCGGGATAAAAGCTGAACTCTGCCATGCAGCCGAGCGCGCCGGGGCGCTTGCCTTTGTAGGTCGCGCCGTGGGCTTGTGCGGCGTCCTCGATCACAGGGATGCCGTGCTTTGCGGCGATGGCGTTGATCGGGTCCATGTCGGCTGGCATGCCGTAGAGGTGCACGGGGATGATGGCCTTGGTGCGCGACGTGATGGCGCGCTCGAGCAGCGCGGGATCGAGCGTGCGGCGCGCAGGGTCGATGTCCACGAACACGGGCTTCGCGCCGACATAATAGATGGCCCACGCGGTGGCTATGAAGGTCATCGGCACGGTGATGACTTCATCGCCAGGGCCGACATCGAGGCAATGCAGCGCGAGATGCAGCGCGCTAGTGCCGCTGTTTACGCCCACGCAATGCTTCGCGCCACACCACGGAGCAAACTCGTCTTCAAATTGCTTCGCCTCCGGTCCTTGCGCGAAGGCGCATGATTCGGCGATGCGGTCGAAGGCGGCGATGGCGTCATCGCGCATGACGCGATACTGCGCCTTGAGATCAAGGAGGGGGATGCGATCCATGAGTGAGAAAAATCAAAGGCCGAGGGCGCGATGCAGTGTGTCAATGACACGATCTTGCTCCCCGTCGCTCATCTGCGGGTAGAGCGGGAGGATTACACCCGTGTCCTGCGCGCGCTCGGACTCAGGGAGGGGAAAGGGAAGGGGAATGTCAGCGTAGGCGGCTTCGCGGTGAGCGCACATGATGGCGCGGCGAGTAGCAATGCTTTCGTCGAGGAGCGCCTGCATGACGGAAATTTGCTCGCTGCCTGCAGGGAGGCGGACGCAGTAGCTTTGTTGATTGCTGCGCGTCCACGCCGGTTGATGTGGATGGGTCACACCTTTGAGCAGCGCGGCGTATCGCGCGGCCAGCTCTCGGCGGCGTGGGAGGATGACGGGGAGGCGTTTCACTTGCTCGCGGCCGATGGCGGCCTGCGGATCGGTCATGCGGTAGTTGAAGCCGAGGATCGGATACTCCTCGAAGATGACTTGGTTCGATCCGTGCCGCACACGGTCGCTCACGCTCATGCCGTGCTGACGGAGCAGGCGAAAGTGCGCGTCCATCTTCGCGCTCGCGGTGGTGATCATGCCGCCGTCGCCGGTGGTGATGACTTTGCGCGGATGCAGCGAGAAGCAGACGACATCACCGATGGGCACGCCGATTTTCTGCCAATCGCCTTCCCATAAAATCTCGCTGCCGATGGCGCACGCGGCGTCCTCCACGACTTTCAATCCATGCTTGCGCGCGATGGGCATGATGGCCGCAAGGTCGCAGGGCATTCCCATCTGATGCACCGCGAGAATGGCCTTCGTCTTTGGCGTGATGGCGCGCTCGATGAGCGTCGGGTCGATGTTGAATGTTCCCGGCTCGATGTCCACGAAGACCGGCGTGGCGCCGCAGTAGCGGATGGAGTTTGCGGTGGCGATGTAGGAATGACTGACCGTGATCACTTCATCACCAGGCTTCACGCCGACGGCCAGCAAGGCGAGGTGCAGGGCGGTGGTGCAATTCGACACCGCACAAGAATGCGCCGCGCCGGTCATCTCGCACCATTCGCGCTCGAAGGCCGCGACCTCCGGCCCTTGCGTGACCCAGCCGCTGAGGATGCAGCGATGCGCGGCCGCGGCTTCTTCCTCGCCGAGCCAGGGTTTTGCCACGGGAATCTGCACGCTCACGCCTTCACCTCCCAGTTCTTCACGATCTCGTTTTGCAGCAGCTCTTCAGGCGATTTCCCCTGCGCCTCATACCACGCGAGCAGTTTCCTGAGTCCTTCCGTGAGCGTGACCTCGGGTTTGAAGCCGATGAGTTCGCGCGCCTTGGTCGTGTCGGAGAATAATCGCAGCACATCGCCGGGACGGTCGGCTTCGTGAATCACCTTCGCGTCTGTGCGGCCCGTGACGGCGCGCACTTCATCGGCCAGGTCTTTGACGGCCAGCTCGAAACCGCTGCCGATGTTGATCGTCTCCCCGATGGCATTGTCCGCGAGGCCCGCCTCGATGATGCCGCGCGCGGTGTCGCTCACGAAGGTGAAATCGCGGGTCTGCGTGCCGTCGCCGAAGATGACCATCGGTTTTCCAGCGAGCGTGCGGAGGAGAAACTTGGGGATCACCTCGCCGCTGTCGCCCTCGTGATGACTGCGCGGGCCGTAGGTGTTGAAGGGGCGGATCACGACCGTGGGGTAATCGTAGGTGCGGTGAAACGCGCGCGTGTAGCACTCGCCCGCGAGCTTTGCCGCGCCATAGACGGTCATCGGATACGTCGGATGATTCTCTGGCTGCGGCACATAGAGCGCGGTGCCGTACACCTCGGAGCTGCTGACATAAACGAAGCGCCCAACGCCCAGATCGCGCGACATCTTGAGCAGATGCAACGTCGCGGCGGCATTCACCTCGTGGCTTTCGATGGGCGAGTGAATGGAGTGCCGCACGCCGAGGCAGGCGAGGTGAAACACGATGTCCACGCCATGAAGCAGCGTTTCCATTTTCGCGTAATCGCGGACGTCGGTTGTGTCGAGGCTGCATTGCGCATCGAGAATCTCCGCGACGTTCTCGCGCTTGCCGTTGGCGAGGTTGTCCACGATCAGCACACGCGCGCCAGCGGTCTTGAGTTGGCGGCACAGTTCCGAGCCGATGAAGCCCGCGCCGCCGGAGACGAGAATGGTTTTGTCTTTGAGGTTCATGATTTGATCTCCACCGGCGCGCCACGTTGTGCGAGGGATTGATTGGCGGCCTCCAGGATTTTCACCACGCGCAGGCCGGCCTGGCCGTCGGTGATGGGGGTCTTGTTTTGTGCGCAGCATTCGACGAAGTGCGTGGATTCGATTCGGAGCGCCTCGCCTTGCGCGAGGTGCGGCGCCCACATGTCGCCCATGCGGTAGTCAATGAGCGCGCGATGCACGGTGTCGGGGCTGGCTTCGGTGAGCGTGGCGCCGCGGTCGTAGATTTTGAGTTTCTCGCTCGGCTCCAGGTCGTCATAAACGAGCATTTTTTTATCGCCACCGATGATGGTGCGGCGGAGTTTGAGCGGGGAGAGCCAGTTGAGATGGAAGTGAGCGATGAGTTTGCTCTCGAAGAAACAGGTCAAATAAGCCACGTCCTCGTGCTGGCCCTCAAGATGCGCGAGGCCGGTGGCGGAGACGGCGACGGGTGATTGGCCGAGGGCGAAATCCATGATGGCGAGATCATGCACGGCGAGATCCCAGAGCACGTTCACGTCGTGCTGGAAGAGGCCGAGATTGATGCGCACGGAGTCATAATAGAGCAGCCGCCCGAGGTCACCGCCATCGACCATGTCCTTGATGCGGCGCACGGCGGTGGTGTAGGCGAAGGTGTGATCGACCATGAGCACGAGCTTGTTCTTTGCGGCGAGCGCGATGAGTTCCTCCGCCTGCGCGACGGTGGAGGTCATGGGCTTCTCCACGAGCACATGCTTGCCGGCTTCGAGCGCTTGTTTGGCGAGAGGGAAATGTGACGACACCGGCGTGGCGATGGCGACGGCATCGACATCAGCGCGCGCTAGCAGCGCGGCGTAGTCGGATGTGCAATGCACAGCCGGATTTGTGGCGCTCACTTTCGCGAGCCGCTCGGGATTGAGATCACAGACGGCGGAGAGACGCGCTCCGGGAGTAGCGGAGAAATTGCGGATGAGGTTCGGCCCCCAATAGCCACAGCCGATGACAGCGACGTTGATCATGAGAGTGATGAGTTAAGCGTGGCGGATGAGGCGTGTAGGCACACCGGCCACCACAGCACCGGCGGGCACGTCCTTGGTCACCACGGCTCCCGCGCCGACCATCGCGCCCGCGCCTATGGTGATGCCACAGAGAATGACCGCGCCGCTGCCGAGTGACGCGCCTTTGCACACACGCGTGGGGATCACCTGCCAGTCCGCCTCGGTTTGCAGTCCTCCGTCGGCGGCGGTCGCGCGCGGCAGTTTGTCGTTGGTGAACATCACGCCGTGGCCGACGAAGACCTCATCCTCGATGGTCACGCCCTCGCAAATGAAAGTGTGCGAGGAAATTTTGCAGCGCGCGCCGATGACCGCGTTCTTTTGGATCTCGACAAATGTGCCGATCTTTGTCTCGTCGCCGATGGAGCAGCCATAGAGATTCACCAAGTCGGGATGGAAAATCGCCACGTTTTTACCGAGGCTGACGCTGGGGGAGATGGGCATTCGGGAGTGCGCGGATGAAACGGCGCGACATGGCAAAGTCAAGGCGCGCGACAGAGTGAATGCCGTTCGTTATTTCGCTGCATCAAGGAAATCACACACCGCCGCTGCCATCGCTGCCACGCCGGTTTTCATCGCATCCTCGTCGCAGTCAAACATCGGCGTGTGGCCGTTTGCGGTGAAGCCTTTCTCCTCATTCGCCACGCCGAGACGGAAGAAAAAACCGGGCGCGACCTGGGCGAAGTATGAGAAATCCTCGCCGCCCATGCCGGGGATGCCTTCGATGACGTTCTTCTCACCGACGAGGCGTTTGAAGGCCGGCAGCGTGGCCTGCACAAGCGCTGCGTCGTTGATGATGCTCGGGTAGCCCTTCTTGTACTCCATCTCGTAGCTCGCATCGTGCGCCTCGGTGATGCCCTTGAGCGTGCGGTCCATCATGTAGATGATCTTGTCGCGAAACGCCGTGTCGTAGGTGCGCACGGTGCCGCTCATGGTCACGCTCTCGGCCAGGATGTTCTCCCGCTGGCCGCCGTTGATCATGCCGATGGTGATGACGAGCGGCTGCCGTGTGTTCGTGTGCCGGCTCTTGATGAGCTGCAGGCCGCTGATCACCTCTGCCGCCACCGCGATGGCATCCACGCCTTTGTGCGGCGTGGAGCCGTGCGCCATCTTGCCTTTGATGATGATCTGAAAGCGGTCGCTGTTCGCGCTGTCGGGTCCGATGCAGTAAGCGATCTGCCCGGCCTTGAGGAAATGCACCTCGTCATCTGTCACGCCGACGGGTGACACGGTCGTGCCGCAATGCAGACCGAAGACCGCGTCAGGTTTCGGATTCTCCATCGCGCCCTCAGCCACCATGAGCTTCGCGCCCCAGTCGCCCTTGAATGTCGCGGGCATCGCCTCTTCCGCAGGCTGGAAGAGAAACTTCACCGTCCCGCGCACCTGATCGCGATGCTTGCTCAGCAATTCCGCCACACCCAGCGCACACGTCACATGGATGTCGTGCCCGCAGGCGTGCATCACACCCGGATTGCGTGAGCGATACGGCACCGAGCGCAGTTCTTTAATAGGCAGCGCGTCCATGTCCGCCCGCACCGCCACGACCTTGCCCGGCTGCGTGCCCTTGAGCAAAGCGGTCACACCATGCTTTGCCACGCCCGTCTTGATGTCCTCCAGCCCCAGTTCCTTCAATCGCGCCGCCACCAGTGCCGCCGTGCGCTTCTCCTCGTTCGACAGCTCCGGGTTCGCATGAATGTCGCGGCGCGTCTCGACCAGTTTCGGAAATATTTCCTCGACCGACTTGGCAAAGAGCGCGTCGCGTTTCTCGGCGGCAGGGAGGATGGAAGGGACGAGAAGGACGAGGAGGAGATGAATGGCGGGGAGTTTCATGGCAGTGCGCACACCAACGAAACGCGCGGCGCATGGCTATCGTCGAGACGGGTGCGGGGAGATCAATCTCGCGGAAGCCATCACCGCATTGCTCACGGTCTCGTGGACTTTCCGCTGCGGCTGAAAGGGTTTCTATAATAGCTGGATAAGCATCTGCTGTGGATGGACGGATCTTTGCAGCAGCTATTTGTTGGTCTGCATCGGCTGCACGGGCTTCTGTAGTGGCTGCATGTGGGTCTGTAACGGCTGCATGTGGGTCTGTAACGGCTGCACGGGGGTCTGTAGCGGCTGCACGGGGATCTGTAACGGCTGCACGGGGGTCTGTAACGGCTGCACGGGGGTCTGCTATCACTGTTCCTAGCCCTGCTGCGGCTTCTTCCCTCGGTGTTATGATATCAGACCACCAAATAGCCGCTGCAGACCTACAAACAGCCGCTTCAGACCCACAAACAGCTGTCTCTGTCATGGATTCAGCCGTGTCAGATTCCTATTTAGTCACTGAATATTCTAAAACAGCCATAACTAATGCGAGTCCAGTTGAGGAGGTCTCGTGTAAAGCCGCTAAACAATGCTGCCCAGCCGTCAAGACCAAAGACCAAGCTGCCGGGGAACAACAAATAGCTGCAACATGGCGTCGCACAGCAGCCGCTCATTTCCGTGCGGCAAGGATTACTATGCAGCCAGGGAGGTCTTTCGAAGCGCCACGGAGCCATCGGCAGGAATCAGCCGGGCCATTCCGCGAGCACTTTCAAGCGCGGTGCCGGTCCAGCCAGCTCATCCTCAAAGCTTCGGCGGCGCTGGCTTGATCGGCGCCATCTGGCCGCTGATGTAGCCTTTGGCTTTGGTTGGCCGTTTGTAGATCGCGTCGCCACAGGCGATGAATAGCTCGCTCAAATCCTTGCCGCCGAGGCACACGTCATGCGGCTGCTGCGGCGTCGGGATGATGAAGTTCACACGCCCGCATTGGTCGAGGACCTGGATGCCGAGCGAGGTGGCGACGTAGAGACAGCGTTATAGTTTTGGCGCGGGTGGTTTGATTGGAGGCATTTGGCCGCTAACAATGCCGTGGGCTTTGGAGGGGCGTTTATAGATGGTCGTGCCGCCACGAGCCTTATCAAAGCAGGAAACAAATATCTCGCTCAAGTCGCGGCCGCCAAAGCACATGCCCGAAACTTTCAATCCATTGGGAGCGCGAATGATGGAATTGACTCGTCCTGCCTGGTCGCAAACATGAATCTCTCCAGCATGTCGCACATAAAGCCGTCCATTGCTGTCCGTGCAAAGAGGATTCCCTCCCTCGAAGAAATCTTGGACATTCTTGAGCTTGCTGTTTGCATCTAATTGAACGCATCGGCCTTCTGAATAGATCAGCGTTTGATCGGGAGAGATCGCAGTGGTTGAGCCATTGCTATGAATGCCCCTGGAGTCGAGCACTTCCCCTGAGGGCGAAAGGACGACAAGGCCAAGCTTCCTCGAATGGCCGATGATTAATCCTGAGTAGGTCAATGAAAGGCCGTGAAGCAAGTTGTCATCTGCATCCAAAGCTTCTGCATCCGAATCGTGAATAACGCGAAACTTGCCATCCTTCATCTCGACGACCTGGTATCGATGGTGAATCCCATCCGACTCTTGAATGAGTGAGATTCCTCGAATAATCAGTGCGCCATTTTTGCTTGGAAGCACTTCATGAGGGCGCATCAGTACCGGCATTTTGAACTCTTCCTTGGAACCATCAGCTCGTATCTTTTCGATGGTCATGCTGCGTTGTTTCGGCGCATACACAGTACCTTCATTGTCGGAAGAAAGCCTTTGATACACCATGTCAAAACCGTGTGTGCTTGTCACTTCCTCCCACTCCTCATCCCCCACCACCTCATACCCGCGCCACTTCGAATCCCCCCTCGGATTCGCCTTCACCTCCTTGGCCTCGGGCCAGCCTTTCCAGAGCCAGCGGAGCACGTCGGGGAAGATGGCGGTGGCGTGCTTTTGATTGTGGCCGCCGGTGCCCCAGGCGTGGTTCACGTCGTAGCCGGCCCAGGTGAGGCTGCGTTCCATCATCTGGTTCGCCATCCACCAGTCGCCGCAGTAGAGGTTGTTGTCGTTCTCTCCGCTTTGGAGGAAAATCTTGATGGGCTTTGGCTCGAACTTGCGGACGAGAACGGGGAGCTGGTCCGCGCCGTGGATGCCGACGTAAGTGCCCACGCTGGTGAACACACGGCGGAAGGAATCGGGCCGGTGCCACGCGACCATGAAGGCGCAGATGCCGCCGCTGCTGCTGCCGGCGATGGCGCGGT
This sequence comes from Verrucomicrobiaceae bacterium, assembly GCA_031425215.1. Lineage (GTDB taxonomy): Bacteria > Verrucomicrobiota > Verrucomicrobiia > Verrucomicrobiales > Verrucomicrobiaceae > JANPIW01. Next base: position 1,715 of record JANPIW010000879.1, on the reverse strand, counting down.
CGTTCGGATCGGTGCTGAGATTGAGGCCGTGCTTTTTCGTGATGGCGGGCAGGAACTCGTTGATGAGAAAGCTGGCGTAGCTGTCCGTGACGCTGTCGTACTCGTAGCTGCGGTTGAAGCGCGGCAGGGCGTTGTCGTTCGCGGCGGGGACGATGCCGGGCTTGATGAAGATGCCGATGAGCGGCGGGATTTCTTTTTTGGCGATGAGATTGTCGAAGACAACAGGTGCCTGGTAGATGACGCCGTCCTGGAAGACCATGAAGGGCGCGGGCTTGGTTTTGTCGAGGCCGGGCGGGAGGTAGATCTGGTAATCGCGCACAGTGCCGGGGAAGACGCTGGTCTCGGCAGCGGTATGCGTGTCCTTGAGCATCTCGCCCTTCGCCACGCCGGGCTGCGGGAGGGAATCGGGGCCGGGCTTATAGTCGTCGTCTCCGGCGGCGTGGAGGATGACGGCTGAGAGGAGCAGAAGTGTGAGTGTGCGCATGTCGGCAATGCAGAGTGAAAAAGGAGAAATGCAAAGTGCAAAGTGCTGGCGCGTTGTTGTGTTCATCATGCGACACGCAGCCTGTCTTCTTTTGCTCAACGTCACCGCCATTCTCGCTCGCGATGCGGAGACGGCATTGCCCGAGGCGAGGGAGGATTTTGTGAGGATCATCGGCGCGCGCTTTGCTGCATGGGACGCTGATGCGAGCGGGGAGCTGTCGAAGGCGGAGATCAATGCGCTGGTGGCGGATGGCGCGATCAAGGGCGACGAAGCCGCCACGGTCGCAGCGCTCAAGCGCGCGTCGCGCATGACGAAAGTGACGCTGCCGCCTTTCACGCTCGCGAATCTGCGTGAGCAGTCGGAAGGCAAACCTGAGAAAGGGATGCCGGATTTCCCAGCGATGTTTTCCGGCGGCGTGAAACGCATCGCGGCGGCCAAGCGCGTGCTCTTCGCATCTGGCAAGCCGAGGCTCGACACCGTGCGGCAGGGACGCATGGGGAATTGCTTCAGCCTCGCCCCGCTGGGAGCGATCGCGAATCTGCGGCCCGAGTACATCGCCGACGAGATGATCCGCGAACTGCCGGACGGACGATATGAGGTGAGGCTCGGCAAAACCATCGTGCGCGTGACCGCGCCGACAGACGCGGAGCTGGCACTGACGGCGATGAACGAGTCCGACGGCATCTGGGTGAATGTGTACGAGAAAGCCGCTGGCGAGGCGCATAACGCGCTCAAGCCCCAGGAGAAACGCGAGGCTACGGGACTCGATGCGCTGAATCGCGGCGGCAGCGCGGGCACACAGCTCGCCTTCATCACGGGGCATGAGATGGTGCGCTTCTCGTGCAAATTTGCCAAGGACGATAAGCTGCCGAAAGAGAAGCGCGCTGCCACGCTCAATGAGATGCGCGCCGCGCTGAGCGCCGCAGTGAAGGAGCGTCGGCTCATGACCTGCGGCACGCTGAAGACCACCATCCCCGGCATCACGCCCAATCATGCTTACGCGGTGCTCGGCTACGATTCCGCGACCGATCAGATCCGCCTGTGGAATCCGCACGGCGACACCACGAAGGTCAAAGGCGAGCCTGGCCTCCTTAACCCGAACGCCGCGATTGAAGAGGGTCGTTTTGCGCGGCGGAGTCGGTGCGATGGGTGTTTGTGAACACAACCCCTACTCCGCCCACCGCACAAAACGATGCCGTTGATTTTGCACCCCTTGCCGGTGCTCGCCAGT
>JANPIW010000878.1:0-6658 GCA_031425215.1 Verrucomicrobiaceae bacterium | reverse complement strand
GCCAGCAGATCCGCATGGCCGGCAAAGGCGCGCTCAGCTTCGGCAAGAGCAAGGCCAAGATGATGTCCCGCGACAAGCAGAAGATCACCTTCAAGGACGTGGCCGGCTGTGAAGAGGCCAAGGAAGAGGTCTCCGAACTGGTCGATTTCCTGAAGGATCCGAAGAAATTCCAGCGCCTCGGCGGCCGCATCCCGAAGGGCGTGCTCATGGTCGGCTCGCCCGGCACCGGCAAGACGCTCCTGGCCCGCGCCATCGCGGGCGAGGCGGACGTGCCGTTCTTCAGCATCAGCGGCTCGGACTTCGTCGAAATGTTCGTCGGCGTCGGCGCCAGCCGCGTGCGCGACATGTTCGAACAGGGCCGCAAGAGCGCCCCCTGCCTGATCTTCATTGACGAAATCGACGCCGTCGGCCGGCATCGCGGCCACGGGGTCGGCGGCGGGCACGACGAGCGCGAGCAGACGCTCAACGCGCTGCTCGTGGAGATGGACGGCTTTGACACCCAAGAAGGCATCATCATCATCGCCGCCACGAATCGGCCCGATGTGCTCGATCCCGCGCTGCTGCGTCCGGGCCGCTTTGACCGTCAGGTCACGGTGAGCCTGCCCGATGTGCGTGGCCGTGAGGAAATCCTACGGGTTCACGCGAAGAAAGTGAAGCTCGCGGAGAACGCCGAGCTTTCCAAGATCGCGCGCGGCACGCCCGGCTTTTCCGGCGCGGAGCTTGCGAACCTCATCAACGAGGCCGCGCTGCTCGCAGCACGGCGCAATTTGAAATCCATCGGCACGCCCGAGCTGGAAGAAGCGCGCGACAAAGTGCGCTGGGGCCGTGAGCGCCGCAGCCTCGCGCTGTCCGAGAAGGAAAAGGAAAACACAGCCTATCACGAGGCTGGCCACGCCATTCTCATCGAGGTGCTCGAACACACGGATCCATTGCACAAGGTCACCATCATCCCGCGCGGCCCGAGCCTCGGCTCCACCATGTGGCTGCCGGAGGAGGACAAATTCACACATCGCAAGAGCGAGCTCCTCGACGATCTCGTCGTGGCTATGGGCGGACGCGTGGCCGAGGAGATACAGTTCGGCGACGTGACAAACGGTGCAATGGGCGACATCCGCATGGCAACCGCCGTGGCGCGCAGCATGGTCTGCGCGTATGGCATGAGCGACAAGATGGGCATGGTTGATTATGGCGACGGCGAGGCTGCGGTGTTTCTCGCGCGCGACCTCGGCGGCAAGCGCAATTACAGCCAGGCAACGGCGCAGAAAATCGACGAGGAAGTGAAGCTCTTCATCGACGCCGCTTACGACAAAGCGAAGAGCATCCTGCTCTCTTATAAAGACAAGCTCGACGCCATCGCCGCCGCCCTGCTGGAATACGAGACGCTCGACGGTCCGCAGATCAAAGAGATCATGCAGCACGGACGCATGCTCAACCCGCCTGCGCCGCCGCCCAAGCCGCCCGCGCCGCCGCCGATCCCCGCCGCCCCGGGCCCGCGCGCCACGCGCGAGGAGGATGAGGACGAAGGCGGCCTCGCCCCCGGCATCGTCGGTGCTCCCGCGTAGCCGATGGCGTGAGCCTTCGGTCACGATTCCGCACTAAAATGCGACGATCGCCACTGACTGACCTCTCACGCGATTCACCTCCAGCTTGCGCTCCGCCCCTGGTTTCATAGTCTCCGCCTCTCAACTTCTCAAACTCACTCCGCATGTCCCCCGACGAAGCCCAACAACAACTCGACGCTCGCGTCCGCGAGATCATCGCATGGCATTTCTCACCTGAGACCGGCACCCCTTTTTGGCTCGAATGGGTCGCGAAAAACTTCGATCCGCGCAAGGAGATCAACTCCTTTGCTGACATCATCGCGCGCTTCCCGCATTTCCAGGATGAGTTCCTGCGCGACCTCCAGCCAGACGTGTGGGTTCCCGCTGCTTACAAAGGCAAGCCGTATAGCATTTTCGAGACAGGTGGCACCACAGGGATGCCGAAGCAGCGCATCGGTTGGAACGATTACAAAGTCGATTACGAGGAGTTCAGCCACAAGCTCGACGACAAGCATTTCCCGCCCGGCGAGGCATGGATCATGGTCGGCCCCACGGGTCCGCGCCGCCTTCGTCTCGCTGTCGAGCATCTCGCCAATTATCGCGGCTCATCGTGCTACTTCATCGATCTCGATCCGCGCTTTGTGAAGAAAGTCATCGCCAACAAACAGTTCGATGTAGCGCGCCAGTACATGGATCACGTCGTCGATCAGGCCGTCACGATCATGAAGCACCGCAAGATCGCAGGCATGTTCACCACGCCGAAGCTGCTCGAAGCCATCAGCGAGAAAGTCGATCTGTATGACGCCGGCATCCGAGGCTGCTTCTGCGGCGGCACGACGATGACGCCACAGTACGTGCGCTTCATCACCGAGGAGGTGCTGGAAAACCGCATTGGCTTCTACCCGACGTACGGCAACACACTCATGGGCCTGGCCGCCAGCGTGCCGCTCAAGCCCGAGGACAATTTCTCCATCACCTACTACGCCCCGCAGCCCCGCGCCGTGCTCCGCGTCGTCGATCCCAACAACACCGCCAACGTTGTTGATTATGACGCATGGGGCCGTGTCGAACTGACCACGCTGACCAAGGAATTCTTCATGCCGCGCTTCCTCGAACGCGATGAAGCCATGCGCCGCAAACCGCGCGATCAGTATGCGTGGGACGGTGTCGCTGATGTGCGCCCCTTCGGCGCGATGGAGAAGACCATCGTTGAAGGTGTGTATTGAACTGCCGATCTGAGCGCGAGTGAGGCTCTGGAGCACTCGTTGCTTTCGGATGACTGCTGAGAACAGGCAGTCATCCGCCGTGTCGGCGTCCTGAATCGAAACGATAGTCTCCCGCCTGAACAGAAACAGCGGGCGGCATGCTGGTTGTCTCAAACAGGTCGTGGCCTTCTTTGAGATTTCGCCAAAACCCAAGCCACTTCGATTTGGAGACCTCGGCTGCGATCATTCGCTCAGCTGTCATTCGGAAGGGAAACACATGCACGGGCACTGAGGCCTGACCATTATCGAGCGCGGCCTCCACGATGAGATAAATCTGCTCGATCACCGGATCAGTCATGGCAAAGCAGCCGATGCTCACCTTGCTGCACGAGGCCCGAGTGCCACTCGCTGAAAGACACCAAGCGCTGCGCCAGTTTTTCCGTTGCCCGTGGGCGACCTCGCTCGTAAACATCCGGCCCTTTATTTTCCCATGTCTCAAATCCCCCACCTCCCCGCGTTGCGCAAAGGCCGCACTTATGACTCGCTCGACAAAGTCCAAGTAAAGAACCACCGCACGGGCGAGGTCATGGCCGAGGTCAGCCAGGTCAATGCCGGCATTGTGCGCAAGGACATGGCACGCATTGGCGAGGCGCGGGCCGCGTTAAAAAAATTCACCGTCGAGCAGCTCATCGACATTACCGCGAAGGCGGGCGAGCATTTTCTCAACGGCACGCTCCCGCTCGGGGACCGTGGTCACACGCAGTCACCGCAGCAGTACATTGAGACGCTCTCGCTGACCAGCGGCCTGCCGCACATCATGGTGAAGCGCAACATGGCCAAGATCCATTACGCGCTCACGCACATGAAGATGATCCTCAACGGCCTCACCCGCGGCCTCGACATGAGCGTGATTGACCGCGGATTCGGCGAGCAGGCCGGATGTCCCGTGGCCTATTTTCCCACGACGAAATCCCTCGGCCTCGTGATGCCGAGCAACTCGCCTGCCGTGAACTCGCTCTGGCTTCCGGCCATCGCGTTGAAGATTCCCGTCGTCATCAAACCAGGCCGCGAGGAGCCGTGGACGCCGTATCGTTTGATACAGGCATTCATCGCTGCCGGCGCGCCGGCGGAGGCATTTGGATTTTATCCCACCGATCACGAGGGCAGCGGCGAGGTGGTGAAGCTCAACGGCCGCTGCCTCGTCTTTGGCGATGTAAACATGGCGAAGATGTACGAGGGCAATCCCGCCGTGCAGGTGCATGGTCCCGGCTGGAGCAAGATCATCATCGGCGAGGACAAGATCGAGAACTGGAAGGAGTACATCGACGTCATCGTCGCCTCCATCAGCGACAACGGCGGGCGCTCCTGCATCAACGCCTCCGCCGTGCTCGTGCCGAAGTACGGAAAAGAAATCGCCGACGCCATCGCGCAGCGTCTCGGCCCTGTGCAACCGCTCGCGCCCGAGGACGAGAACGCGCGCCTCGCCGGATTCGCCAACACGAAGATGGCCGACTACATCGACAGTGCCATCGACGCCGATTTGAAAACACCCGGCGCCGAGGACGTGACCGCGAAGTATCGCAACGGCCCGCGCAAAGTGGAGCACGGCGGCGGCACTTATCTGCGCCCCACCATCATCCGCTGCGACAGCCACAATCATCCGCTGGCCAATCGCGAGTTCCTCTGCCCTTACGCCAGCGTCGTCGAGGTGCCGCAGAAGGATGTGCTCTCAAAGATCGGCTACTCGCTCATTGTCACCGCGATCACGCAGGATGCGGCGTTCATCAGCGACCTGATGGAATGCGCCAGCATCGACCGCCTGAACATCGGCCCGATCAGCACGATGAAAATAAGCTGGGACCAGCCGCATGAGGGGAACATGTTCGAGTTCTTGTACAAGCGCCGGTCGATTGATTGCGCGTAATGGAAACTGAGATAGCATTTCCGCCATGCCTCCCCCTTCTCTCACGACCGAAGCCGAGAATTCGACGCTAGAGCTGGCACCGCACTTCGAGAATGAGGTGCGTTGGCCAGCGCCTGCTCCCTGGAGCGCGCTGCGCATGGCCATGACGCAGCGGGACTTCGAGTCCCGTGACTGGAACGAGGGTGAAACAGCCTGCCGCTGGAAGTTTGAGTTCAACGGCGGCTTCGCGGAGGCCGGAGAAGAACGTATGAAGCTGAATGAAATCAAATTCATGGTGAGCATGCCCGATGCATTCCGGACATGCCCTCATGGCATCGAGGGCAGCCGGATGTTTCCCGAGGTGGAGATATGGCTCTCCGGCACGTTGATGAGAAAGCCGGATTTTTGCGTGCTCACGCCGCAGCAAATAGCTGAAGCGGAAGGCAATGGCAGGCCCGTTCCAGGTTTTGTCATCGAGGTGGTTTCGCCTAACGACCGGAGCACTTATCACGATCAGAAGCTCATCGATTACTTTGCGTCCGGAGTTCAGGTGGTTTGGCATGTGAATCCGCGTTTGGAGATGATTACCATTTTCACGAGTCCGCACGAGGGGGAGATCATGCATGGGGATGACGTCTGCTCCGCCGCGCCCGCATTCCCGAAGTTCAAAATGAAGGCGAGCGATATCTTCGCCGCGGCGAAGCTTTGATCGACGCGCATGTCTCTGCTCCCCTTTGACCACCAGCCCCGCACGCGCCTCATTTTTGGCAATGGCACACTCGCGCGCATCGGCGAACTGGCGCGCGATCTCGGCTGCAAGCGCGCTCTCGTCGTGAGCGATCCGGGCATTGTGAAAGCAGGCTATTCGGGCCGGGCCGTCGCAGCACTTGAAGAGGCTGGCCTCGCCGCCACCATTTTTGGCGCGGTGCATGAGAACCCGAGCACGCGTGATGTGGCCGATTGCGTCGCGGTCGCATCCGATTTTGCCGCTGATCTCATCATCGGCCTCGGCGGCGGGAGCAGCATGGACACGGCGAAGGGCTGCAATTTCATCCTCACCAACGGCGGGCGGATGCACGACTACTGGGGCGTGGGCAAGGCGACGAAGCCCATGCTGCCCACCATTTGCATCCCCACCACCGCAGGCACGGGCAGTGAGTGCCAGAGCTTTGCGCTTATCAGCGATGAGGAGACGCACATGAAGATGGCGTGCGGTGATCCGAAAGCCGCCGCCCGCATTTCCATCCTCGATCCCGAGCTGACGGTGTCGCAGCCCGCGCGCGTCACCGCCTGCACCGGCATCGACGCGCTGGCGCACGCGCTCGAGACGGCGGTCACGAACAAGCGCAACGCTTACTCCGCGACCTTCTCGCGCGAGTCGTTCCGTCTTTGCCATGCGGGCTTCAGCAAAGTGCTGCGCGATCCTGCTGATCTCGACGCGCGGGGCATGATGCTCCTCGGCGCGGCGTATGCCGGCATCGCCATCGAGTCCTCCATGCTCGGCGCGGCGCACTCATGCGCGAATCCGCTCACGGCGAAATACAATGTCGTCCACGGCGAGGCCGTCGGCGTCATGCTGCCGCACGTCATCCGCTTCAACTCCGGCATCGGGGAGATCGCCAAAATCTACGAGAGCCTCTTCGACGGCGATCTCGCCGACCGCGTGACCGAGCTGCTATGGGAGGCCGACATGCCCCGCACCATCAGCGGTTACGGCGCGACCGAGGTCGATGCCCCTGGGCTGGCCGCCAGCGCCGCGCAGCAGTGGACCGCGCAGTTCAATCCGCGTCCGGTGACGGTGCCGGATTTTGAGCAGATGTTCCGCGCCGCGCTGTAGCGGAATGCGCCAGCGTTGTGGTCAGATGCTCGCATTCACGCATCCAAGCCGGTGCAGGAAACGCGCCCGTGGTTCATTCCAGCGGAGGCGATGGGTGCCGGAGGCACCGAGGAAGGTAGCCGGTGGTGGAGCGAGTCACCGAGCGCAACCACCGGACTGCGAAGACCACTCG
>JANPIW010000877.1:0-1951 GCA_031425215.1 Verrucomicrobiaceae bacterium | reverse complement strand
TTCCACCGATGGCAAACAGTTCGCCGCAGGCTGCGCGGATGGCGCGGTGCGCGTGTGGGATACCGAGGCAGGCAAGCAACTCGTCGAGTTGCGCGGTGATGCGGAGTCGGGCGCGAAGATCGCGGCACTCGAGTTCAAAATCGCCGCTGAGACGCTGGAGACAAATTTTCAAAACGCGGAGATCGCGCGCACTGAGGCAGACACGAAAGCGCTCGACGAACGCATCAAGAAAGCCAACGACGCCATCGCTGCCATAAAGAAGGCGCTGCCTGACAAGCAGAAGGCCGTGAAGCCCGCGCAGGACGCGAAGGTCGCGGCGCAAAAGGCGGCGGATGATGTCGCCGCGCTCGTGGCGAAGGCTCCCGGCGGCAAACCCGACGCAGCATTGGAGAAGCAAACCAAAGAGGCGCAGGAGAAGCTGACGGCAGCGGCGAAAGCTGAGACGGAGGCGCTGGCAGCCGTGAAGACTGCCGAGGGTCAGATCAGCGATGCGGAGGCCGAGATCAAAAACATCAACGACGGCAAAGCCAAGAATGTCCTCACTCTCGCCTCTGCGAAGAAGGCGCTGGATGCCTCGAAGCAGGCGCAGACGAAAGCCACGGCGGATGTGAATGCCGCGAAGCAAGCGGTGAGCAAGGACACGGTAGTCGCGCGGGCGCTCGCGTTTTCGGCGGATGGACGGATGATCGCGGCTGCCTGCTCGAATGGAGTTGTGCGTGTGTGGGCGGTGGCTTCGGGGCTGCCCGTGGAGCAGATGGGATCGGGCATGGCATCTGTGGGATCGGACGGATCAGACGGATTCGTCGGGTGCTCGGCAGACGGTGGCATGACGAAAGTGAATACATCCGCGCGATGGACGCTGGAACGCACGCTCACGGGAGAAGCGCTTGTCGATCGCGTGAACGCGCTGCGTTTCTCTCCCGATGGCAAAACCCTGGCAGCAGGCGGCGGCGAGCCATCTCGCTCGGGCGACATCTCGCTCTGGGATGTCGCCACGGGACAGATGATGAAAACCTGGAACGAGCGCCACTCGGATGCGGTGCTCAGCCTGGATTTTTCTCCCGACGGAAAGACCATCGCATCTGGCGGCGCGGACAAGGCGGTGCGCATAAGCGACATCGTGAGCGGAAAACAAACGAAGGTGTTTGAAGGCCACACGCATCATGTGATGGGCGTGGGCTTCCGCGCGGATGGCCGCATCCTCGCCAGCGCGGGCGCGGACAACGTGGTGAAAATCTGGGACATGGTCACCGGTGACCGGAAGAAAAATGTCGAAGGCTGGGACAAGGAGGTGACCTCGCTGCAATTCCTCGGCGCGACGAATCAGATCGTGACCTCCGCGGGCGACAACCGTGTGCGCATCGTGCGCGACGACGGCGGCGAGGTACGCTCAATGGCGGGGCTGCCAGAATTCATGTACGGCTCGGCTGCGAATCTGAGCGCGACGACAATCATCGGCGGCGGACAAGACGGCGCGCTGCGAGTCTGGAATGGCGCGGATGGAAAAGAGCTGGCGGTTTTTGCAGTCGAGACCAAGACGGCTTCGAATCCGTAGCTGGAAGGCCGGTTGTCATGCCGGCGCCTCAATAAAAACTACCAAACACCGGTGGAATCTCGCGCACCACAACGCGGAGGCTCAGGTCGCGCTCACGAAGCTCGGCATCCAGCGCATCGTCGTCGGATGGGGGACGTGAGAGCACCATCTCGACGACTTCGCGATACTTCTCCTGGAAGCGGTGCGAGTACGGATGGCGTGGATCGGTCCAGTGACGGAGCAGCCGCTCGCGGAGACGTGGATGCTTCCACATGATGCGTCCACTCGAGACGCGCCTGATCGTGCATCAGCAGGGGCCGGCGTTTGGTTTCGGCAGTGGGCATTTGAGTTGCCAAAGGATGCCTCAGTCAGCCGACAAACTCAATCACTGATCAGATGAGACCGAGCGCGGCGGCA
>JANPIW010000876.1:0-39860 GCA_031425215.1 Verrucomicrobiaceae bacterium | reverse complement strand
GGCGGTTTCCGCTTTGGAAACCGCCGCCGAGATTAGACGAGCGTGTTGTTTTGACAAGCGGCATTTCCGAGGAAATCCCGCGTCATTCAAAGTTACTTGGTCTTGGTTTTTTTCTTGGCGCTGGGTTCAGCGGCAGGCGCGGCAGCCGGAGCTGTTGCACCAGTCGGGGCCGCAGCAGGTGCCTCTGTCTTCAACTGCTCGTAGGCCTTCTTTGCCTCGGCGAGATCAGCGGCGGACATGCCGGGCTGCTCGGGCTGGCCGTTGGCGGCTGGCACGCCTTTCTCGAGAGCATCACGATAAGCAACGGCTTCCTTCGCATTGTTCGATGCGTCAACCGCACGCTGCGCCCAGACCCATGCCTTTTTGCGATCAGGCTGCTTCTGACCACGACCGCGCTCATACAAGCTCGCGAGACGGATCATGGCGAGGGGCATTCCCTGCTCGGCTGCGAGACCGTACTGGATGGCGGCCTCCGCGTCGCTCTGCTCCTTGCCCACGCCGAGTTCAGCCATGGCGCCGAGCACGAGCTGGCTCATGGGGAACTTGTTCTGCGCCGCCTTTTCGTACCAGGCCACAGCGGCGACGATGTCGCGACCGATGCCGAGTCCGTTTTGGTAATAAGCGCCGAGCTTGTGCTGCGCGGCTGGCAGACCGCCGAGCGCTGCGCGCTGGTAGAATGCGAATGCTTTTGGAAGATCGCGGTCGAGCACGTTGCCGGCTTCATAGTACGCACCGACATTGTAGTTCGCCTCGGCCAGACCGCTCTGCGCGGCTACGCGGTAGTAATCGAGCGCGCCCTTGGGATTCGGCGCCACGACCACTTCCTTGACCTTGGCCTTGTCTTTTTCATCTGGGATGCCGAGGCCGGTTTCGAGATAGTTGCCCATCTTGAGCTGGGCGGTAGCGTCTCCACCCTGCGCGGCGGCGAGGTAGTACTTCACAGCTTCCTTGATGTCTTGCTTGCCCTCGCCGAGGAGACCCTGCTCATAAATGAGGCCCAGGCTGTTGTTTGCGGCGGCGCTGCCTTTGGCTGCGGCGTCCTTGAACATCTTCAGGGCTTTGTCCGGATCTTTTGGCAGGCCATTGGCTCCCTGGAAATAATTCGCTGCGAGCTGGCTCATCGCCTGCGGGTTGCCCTGCTCGGATGCTTTGGTGAGAAGCGCGAGAGCTTCCTTCTCGTCTTTTTTCAGGAGCATCGTGCCTTTAGCATCCGCCACGCCCGCACCGAGGAGCTGGCTGAGCATGAGCGTCGCCGCTCCATCACCCTCACCACTGCCTTTTTCGAGCAGCGCTTTGGCTGTGTCCACGCTCTGCGTGACACCACCGGCGCCCTGAAGTGTGAGCTGCGCGAGCGCGCGACGAGCGTCCTTGTTTCCGGCCTTCTCAGCATCCAGAATCAGTCCCACTGCTTCCTTCACCTTCTCCGCATCTTGCGGGAACGCCTGCATCATCAGACCGGCAAGCTCGGCTTTTGCAGCGATGTGCCCCTTGTCAGAGGCTGCCTTGTAGCTGGCCATCGCGGCCTCGGCCGTCGCGTTTTGGAACATGCCTGAGAGCGCCCATTTTCCGAGCGCGTAGTTCGCGTCGGGGTCGCCGTTCTTGGCAAGCTCCTGGGCTTTCTCCACCACGCTGGTGAGTGATTTGTTGACATCGACCGAGCTGGTCTTGTTTTCAGCGGCGGCTTTCTGCGCCTCCGAGATTTCAGCGCCGAGCTTTTCAAGCGCGGTCTTCATCTCGGGGCTTTTGATGTCGTTAGTTTCGAGGCCAACCACGGCGACCATGGCGGCTAATTTTATTTTGATGGCTGTTAGTAGCATATGTTTGGTGTGGGAAGTGTCACTGTGACCGGCCGGGGCCGGAGGGCGTTCATTGTTGGGGAGTTCGTGATTAAATCAAGGGCGTGATCGGTGTTTGTTCGGGTGGTCTCTTGAGCGTGAAAATCTAATCATCCCAAAGCAACAACCGACACGTTGCGCTCGGTGCAGCGGGTGAAAATGTCGTCGCGTCCCAGAAGAAGTGTTTTGCCGGACTCGATGGCGATGACATCGACGCCTGCGTCTGCGGCGGCGCTGATCGTGTCAGGACCGATGACAGGAACGTCGAAGCGCATGTCTTGATGAGGCTTCGACACCTTGGCCATCGTGGCCTTGCCTCGGCCGAGCGTGCCGCCGCGTTTGACCGCTTCGTTCGTTCCCTCAAATGCCTCGACCGCGAGCACGGTTCCGTTTTTCACGACCACAGTCTGGCCGATGTCGAGGCGGCTCGTTTCCTTCGCGATGCGGAAGCCGTACTCCGCGTCTTGGAGACGGCGCTTCTTCAGCGCTGGACCTGCGATGTGACCGGGCTGCGCCAGCAGGTATTCAAGATACGTCGTGGCCAGGAGAAGCTCGATGCCTTCCTTGTGCAATTCATCCGCGATCGCTCCGAAGAGCGTCTCCGCGTTTCTTTGTTTTAGTCTGGCCAGCATCATCAGGGTGCGGATGTCTGGACGGAGATCGAAAAGGTTTCTTGGGGCGATTTGTCCGACCATCACACATTTTTTCACGCCCTCCTTTTTGAAGAACGAAATCATCTTCGAGAGCTGCCCCACGCGCAACCACTCGATGGCGTCCACGCGCTGCGCGAGATCCTCTTTTGTCTCTCCGGTGAATGCCGCCGCCACCAGCCGCGTCACGCCCGCCTTGCGCGCGCCAGCGACGAAGGTCTCGGGATAAATGCCGTTCCCGGCGATGAGCGCGATGGGGGAGTTGAGCGGTGGTGGAGACATTGTTGAGCGTAGTTGAGCGGTAGTTTGGGTGAAATACAACCAGCGGCTCTGAATGCCTCCACCGCGCTGGAAGCTGCCGGATCACCGCGCTACTCCGCCGCCGCGCCGAAGAAAATCTCGCTCACCCTGCCGTTTTTGAAGGTGAAGATAATTCCACCGTAAATGGAACCTGCGATGAAGCCGTCCTCCTCCGCAGTCCCCTTGCTCTCCTTGTCTTCAAAGGCGCCGTAAGCTTTCACCACCTCGGCTTTCGTGCTGCCGATCTTGATGCCCGCGGTCGTGGCGAGCCTGCATTTCTCCGTGGCGGTGAATCCCGCCACGCTTCTCGCGCTCTTCGCGCTCTCGGAGCTGAGCCTCACCGTCAGCCCCTTGTCCGGGTAGCTCCAGTTTTGGATATACTCGCCCGTGGCCTCTTCGAGCAGAGCTTTGCTCTTCGACTTCGGCTGGCCCAGAATGGCCGTCAGTCCCTTTTCAGTCTGGCCTATCTTGATGCCGCCGAGGTTCTCTTTGGCCAGCAGCACATCACCCGCCTCCTGCGCGGTGGTGAAGGGCGTGGCGATCAGCAGGCAGACGAGCGAGAGCACAGGGAGGACGAGCGTGCGATGCATGGCGGATATGTTCATGGCGGTGATTCGATAAAGCACGCTCAACCCAGCAATGCAAATCTCCCGCTTTGCTCCATGAACGCGCGTGGATTTTCCCAGGCCACTTTCTCGATCATCTCCTGGCTCCACCCACGCTTGCGCATTTCCTGCATCGTTTTTGGCACCGCCAGCGGATCGCTGATGCCCCAGTCGCACGCGCTGTTCATCCAGATGCGCTCGGCGCGGCGGTGCTCCAGCATGTCGATGGCGCGGTGCGGTGTGCATTTGCTCTCGGGATACAAGGTGATGCCCGCCCAGAATCCCGCGTCGAGCACGAGATCAATCGTGTGCTCCTCGACGTGGTCGATGATCACACGCTCGGGTTTGATCTTCGGAAAGCGGCGCAGCGCATCGACGATCAGACGCGTGCCCTTGAGCTTGTCCTCCAAATGCGGCGTGTGGATGAGGATGAGCTGGTCGTGATCCTGAGCGAGCTGCACATGCATTTCAAAAATGGCCAGCTCGTTGCGGCTGTTTTTGTTCAGCCCGATCTCGCCGAAGCCGAGCACGCCCGGCTTGTCGAGGAACTCGGGGATGAGACCGATGACTTCCTCCGCCAGCTTCATGTTCTCCGCCTCCTTGGGATTGATGCACAGCCAAGAGAAATGCTTGATGCCAAAACGCGCCGCGCGCTTCGGCTCATAATCGGTGATCTGGCGGAAGTAATCGTAAAACCCCATCGCAGACGCGCGATCAAAGCCCGCCCAGAACGCCGGCTCGCAGATCGCCACGCAGCCCGCGATGGCCATGCGCTCGTAGTCATCCGTCGTGCGGCTGACCATGTGTCCGTGGGGTTCGATATACTTCATGAGTTGACGGTGGTTGACGTGGTTGTGTGTTGTTGACGGTGGTTTGGGGAAGGCAGTGCGGCGAACAATCGTCAACCATCGTCAACAACATTAAACCACCGTCAACTCACCCTCTAAACGCCCCGATCGCGCCCTGCATCGTCGCTTTTGCAATCGGCTCCGTGCTCGGATCACTGAAGCTCAGCAGCACCTGCTTCGCGCGTTGTGGTTCGTTGGTGCACAGGAGCGCGATGGCGTTCTTCAGCGCCTGCACCCGAAAGTCATCCTCCTGCCCCACGCGCTGCACACGGTCGAGAAAAGCAGCCAGGTCGATGAGCTTGCTGCGCGCATCCATGAAGCCGATGTCGGGCAGGCTCACGGTCTTCGGTGGGGTCCAGGTGTTCATGCGGGAGGATAAGTTTGGCGTCAGGGGATGCAATCGTTCCGAAATGGAAGCTGAAGACCTTTGGTCTTCACAACCGAGTCTCTACTTTTCCACGAATGGAGCAGGGCGCTCAAACTCCAAGCGCAGTCTGCTACTTCCGCGCGACGTAATCAACGACGCACACTTTGTCGAGCAGCGGCTTGAGGATGCTGACGAACTCAGTGTGCGCGGCGTGAGGCAGGTATTTATCCACACCCGACTTGTCCTTGAAGCTGACGAAGAAGCAGTGGGTGAACCCGTCGTTGAGATTCTCCGGGCTGACGTTGGTGCCCCACTCGAATCCGGTGATGAAATCCATCTTGGATGGCAGCTTGCGGAACTCCTCTTCAATGTGTCTCACCTGCTCCGGCGTGGCGGTGTCTTTGAATTTGAAGAACACGACGTGGCGGTAAGCACCTGTTTCATCTGCGGCGGTGGTCTGGCTCATGGTGACAAGGAAAGCCAGCGCGGTGGCGAGGCACAAGGCGAAAGTACGGGTGGTGTGTTTCATGGCGCAGATTTACGGAGGATAGGCTGGAGAACTGTCATTCGTTCTGTGCCTCATGCGCATTTGGGATCTGCATTGTCATTTGTCCGGCGTCCCCGGTCTCACGCCGGAGGAGCGCATGGGGGCGCTGTTACGTTACGCCGACCGCATGGGCATTGAGCGGCTGTGCGTGTACATGGGCATGAAGTGGTCGCAGGATCCGACGCCCGACGATCTCACGAAGCAGAACGGCGAGGCGTTGCGCGCGATCACGAAGCATCCCGACCGCACCTTTGGCTTCGTTTATCTCAGCGCGAAGCACGTCGAGCACAGCCTCGCGGAATTGGAGAAGCATGTCGCGAACGGGCCGATGGTGGGTGTGAAGCTCTGGGTGGCGAAGAGGTGCGATGATCCGCAGATCGATCCGATCATCAAACGCGCCGCCGAGCTGAAGGCTGTGATCTTCCAGCACACCTGGTTTAAGACGAACGGAAACTACGCGGGCGAGTCCACACCGGATGATCTGGTGGCTCTTGCGAAACGATTCCCTGATGTGCCGATGATCTGCGGTCACACCGGCGGCACATGGCAGCTCGGCATCCGCGCCATTCGCAATCAGAAAAACCTTTTCGCCGATCTCGCTGGCAGCGATCCCACGGCGGGCATCACCGAGATGGCGGTGCGCGAGCTGGGCGCGGGGCGCGTGATCTATGGCAGCGACGGTGGAGGCCGCAGCTTTGCCAGCCAGCTCGCGAAAGTGCATGGCGCTGAGATCAGCGACGAGGTGAAACAAAAAATCTTCTGTGACAACCTGCGCGGCCTCATGCTGCCCATTCTAAATGCGAAAGGAGTGAAAGCATGAACGAAGGGTACATGGAACGCCGACGACTTGTCGGCCAAACGGAAGCTGGGGAGCCGACGACTCGTCGGCACTCCATGACGCGCCGCGCGTTCCTCGGGTGCTCCACTGCGGCCACAATGCTGGCGGCTGCTTCTGCAAATGAACCCGAAGGTATCATCGACTGCAACGTCACCATTGGACAATGGCCGTTCCGCTACCTCGCAGGCCAGGAGACATCCGGTCTCCCCGCATTTTGCCAGCGATTGAAAAGCAAAGGCGTGACGCAAGGATGGGCGGCAAGTTCAGAAGGAATTTTTTATCCCGACATTGCTCGGGCCAATGAGCTGTTGCATGAGCGCTTCGTTGAATACAGCGCGCGACTTCTCATTCCCGTTGGCTCGATCAATCCGTCTCTCCCGGCCTGGCGCGACGACCTCGGTCGGTGCAAAGACAAGCATGAGATGAAAATCATCCGCCTGCATCCGAACTTCCACGGCTACAAACTCGATGACCCTGTATTCACCGAGCTGCTCTCAGCCGCGACGGAAGCAAAGCTCCTCGTGCAGATCACCGCGCAGATGGAGGACGAACGCACTCAGCATCCGCTGATGCGCGTGCCGCCAGTCGATTTGAAACCGCTGGGCGATGTGATCAAGCGCGTGCCCGGCGCGCGCGTAATGGTGCTCAATGCGAACGCCAGCATGATCGCCACGGCATTGCGCGGCGTGGATGTGAGCGTGGACATCGCGATGCTCGAGGGCGTGGGAGGCATCGAGAACATTCTCGCAACCTGGCCGCTGGAGCGCCTCGTCTTCGGCTCCCACGCGCCTTTGTTTTACTGGGAGGCTGCCAAACTCAAGCTCCAGGAATCCGAGCTGAGCACCGGGCAACTCGCTGCCATCACGCATGGAAACGCGGCTGCTCTCATAGGGGTAGGAACGTCGCACTGACTGCGCCGCCTCTCCCTCCGCCACTTTGCAGCAGCTCGTCCAACGGTCTCTTCTCGCTGGTGCTCGGCTTGGGAATCAAATCCGTTTCACCAGCTTGGGCTGGCAGGTGCCACTTTTGAGGTCTTTCGTTGTCGTCTGTCAGGTTCTTTTCGTTGCTCTCCACCCCGCCTCGCGGCGACGCGGTTGCAGAACACCATTCCAGATGGCCGAGGTCTTCCACCTGGGAGGATCGTGACGCTTCACAGCGCACTAGCTTCGATTGGCAATCGAATCGGTTTGGGGCGTTCGGCTTCGAGTGCCACTCGAAGCTACCGCTGCAAAAACAACTCCGAGCACACCAGCGCCTCGACGATGTCTTTCACGCGATAATCCTTGGCCTTGCTGGCTTTGGCGATGGCTTCGAGTTCGTCTTTGTCATCGAAGCTCATGCTGCGGCGGAGTGCGTAGGTGGCGAGTTTTTCGATGAAGGTGTGATTGAAGGTGTCGAGGTCGGCGAGGAGGAGGGCTTTGAAATCGTCAGCGGTTTGGTAGGCGCGGCCATCGGGGAGTTTGCCAGCGGCGGTCACTTTGGGGTTTGCGCCGATGCCGTCGGTGACTTCTTCGGTGCGCCAGCGGCCGATGGCGTCATAGTTCTCAAAGGCGAGGCCGAGCGGGTCGATCTTGGCGTGGCAACCGGCGCAGTTGGCGTCGTGGATGTGGGCTTCGAGCTTTTCGCGGAGCGTAGCTTTCGGCGCGGCGGGATTCGTGG
The DNA here is from genome assembly GCA_031425215.1 of Verrucomicrobiaceae bacterium. GTDB lineage: Bacteria > Verrucomicrobiota > Verrucomicrobiia > Verrucomicrobiales > Verrucomicrobiaceae > JANPIW01. The sequence continues at coordinate 32,211 of JANPIW010000876.1, read as the reverse complement.
CGATGGGATCGACGTTCGCGGGCGGTGGCGGCGGCGATTTGCCAAAGATGGACTCCATGACCCACACGCCGCGATGCACGGGGCGGTGCCGTGTGCCGTCGCTGGTGAGTGAAAGGATGGATGCGTGTGTGAGCAAGCCGCCGCGATGGCTATCGGCGGGCAGCGAGACTTTGACGAACTCGTCTCCTGCCACTTTCGCCTCGGTGAGGCCGTAGAAGTCGGCGAGGCGCGCATTCATCATGCTCCAGTCGGATTTCAGTAGCTCGCGCAGCGTGTGACCGCCTTGCAGCACCTCGCGGAAGAAGGTCTGCGTCTCGCGGATCATGCTCTGCTCCAGATGCTCGTCGTAGTCGGGGTAGATTTTTTTGTCCGGCGGGAACATGCCGACTTTGCGCAGGCGCAGCCATTGATTGGAGAAGGAGTCGGTGAAGTGCGTGGAGCGCGGATCGGCCAACAGGCGGGCGACTTGCCTGGAAAGCTCGGCCTTGTCTCGCAGCTTGCCGTTGGCGGCCAGAGATAGCAGTTCGGTATCCGGCATGGTGCTCCAGAGTAGATAAGAAAGGCGGGAGGAGAGTTCCCAATCGTTCAGCGTGTGACGGTCGGTGTTCGCATCGCCTTCAGTGAGAAAAAGGAAACTCTTCGAGCACAAAACGGACGCCATGCCCGCCTTCACGGCCTCGCGGTACTTTTCACCGGCTGCCAGTTCCGACTTCACGATGCTGACAAAGCCATCGATCTCCGCATCGGCCACGGGACGGCGAAACGCTTTGTTCGCGAGCTTGGTGAGGCAGGCGCGGACTTCATCCATATTGCCCTCGGTGGTGGGCATGAATGCCGCGCGGATACTATGCTGCTCGTCCGTCAAGATCGGCCCCTTCCACGAGATTGAGTCCATGATGAGGAAGGGGTAACGCGCGCGGCCTTGCTCATCGGTGAGCTTGATCTGCCAGGGGATGCGACCGTCCTTCGTGCTGATAAACGGCTTGTCGCCGTGGCGACCCGAGCGCGGCAGATTCGAGGGGCCTGGCACATCGTTATACACGTCGATGCTCGGCCTGCCCTTCGGCAAGTGCGAGCGGAAGGTCACGGTGATGGGCTTGTCTTCATCGGTGACGATGTCCTGCTCGAACAGCACGCGGTCCAGCTTCGACTCATACACCTTCAGTCGCGGCGCACGGCCCTTCGGCGGCTTCAGGCCGCTGAGCGTGTAGCTGATCTCATACACGCCTGCCTCCGGCAGCGGTTCGCGCAGCGCCGAATAACGGAAGATGTCCCCCGGCCACATCTCGTAGCGCACTTTGTCGAGCAGGCCGAGTTCACGGAGCTTCTCGCGATGCCGCTCGCTCACTTGTTCCTCATAAAGCACGGGCTTCGATCCGCCGAAGGGTGGCACGGGTTTCGCCTTCGGATTCGGCGGCTCGGGATAAGCCTCGTTGAGGATTGTTTCCGCCGCCGCGAGATACTTTTCGATGTTCGATGGCGAAAGCGTGAGCACCGAGCCGATGCGCTCAAAGCCGTGCCATTCCGGGTCTTCGAGGAAGGCCCCTGGATCATTCGCGTCATACTGCACGCCAAGCAGATCACGCACTGTGTTTACATACTCGTCGCGCGTCAGGCGGTTGTAGCTCACACGTCCCCGAGCCGCCATGCGGGCGGATTCACCTTCCTTCATCCGTGCAGCGATCCACTCGACTGTCTGGGCGCTTTCTTCAGCGCTCGGCTTCACCTTTACCTTCTTCGGCGGCATCTCGCCGGAGCTGATCCGCTCCATGAGTTCCAGCCAATGCGGTGTGTCCTCGAAGCCAATCTTGGGCGAAAGATTGTCGATGCGGAAGTCACCCTTCTGCACATCGGCATCATGGCATTTGAGACAATGCGTTTCCAAATACGCCTGCACCTTTGGGTCGAGTGCAGCCGCTGCGCAGACATGAACTGCGGATAGGGAGAGAAGAAGAAAAGAACGAAAACAAGCCATGTTGAAGGGCGAAAGGAACGTCGCGAAACCAATGAAGGCGGCGGTTCGTGATGAGAACACAGTCACGATACGGAGCCTTGGCTCAAGTCTTCGCCACGCCCTCGATGCTGAAGTCGTCGTATTCCATCAGCCGCGAATGCGGCGGTGGATATGAACAGGAGCGGAAAAATTCGTCTCATGGGGCAAAAGGAACGCGAGAGCCGTCGCGCAACTTGCGTTCATCGACAGCTCCCGCCCATGACTCACCGCTCCATCATCGCGCCACTCCTGCTCATCTTCACTTTCTCCTGCGATGCCGCCCCGGACCGTCCCAACGTCCTGCTCATCATGGCCGATGACCTGCGCGATCACGGGGGCGCATTCACGCGCAAGGTGGTGAAAATGCCGAACCTGGACCGCCTGCGCGCCCGCGGCACGACTTTTGAGCGGGCCTATGTGCAGTATCCGGTCTGCAATCCCAGCCGCAGCTCAATGATGAGCGGGCTGCGCGCGGAGCAGACCGGCATCGTCGGCAATGACATTCCGTTGCGCCAGAAAATGCCCGGCATCGTCACCATGCCACAACTATGCAAAGACGCGGGCTGGCAGGCTCATGCCTTCGGAAAACTCAATCACCTCGGCGGAGGCAAGGACGCGGCAAAACGTGCGCAGTGGATGGATGCAGGCCTCTCCTGGCACAGCGCGCAGGCGTTCGATGCGACCAAGGCGGGCCGCAAGTTGCTCGCGGGCCGTAATGTCACCGGCGGCGCGCTCAACTGGTGCCAGTGGGGCGCCGCTGAGGGCGGCGACGATGATCAACCTGACGGACAAATCGCAGCCGCGACCGTGGCAATGATCGAGAAACTCGGCGCCGCGCGCTGGTTCATCGGCTGCGGCTTCATGAAGCCGCACGATCCGTTCATCGCGCCAAAGAAGTACTTTGATCTCTACCAGCCCGGGTCTCTAACGCCCTGGTCCGATCCTGCCGGCACCTCGGCCGCGCGCAAAGATGCCGTCGGCTTCGGCGCGTATGGCGAGGCATTCGCCAAGTTGACCGATCAAGAATGGCGCGAGCTTTTCCACGCATACTGCGCAGGCGCCAGCTTCATGGATGCGCAGCTCGGCCGTGTGCTCGATGCGCTGGACAAAAACAAGCTTTGGGAAAAGACGCTCGTCATCTTCGTCGGAGATCATGGCTACCACACCGGCGAACGGCAGTGGTGGAACAAGAACACGCTTTTCGAGCGCAGTTGCCGCGCCCCGCTCGTCATCGCCGCCCCGGGCGTGATGGGCGGGCAAACCAGCCGGTCACTCGTCGAGTTCGTCGATCTCTATCCGACCGTCGCCGACTACTGCGGCCTGAATATCCCGCATCATGCAGCGGGCGTCAGTTTGCGCCGGGTGTTGGAAATGCCGGATGCCGTCGTCAAAGACGCTGCCTTCACGCTCATCTCGCGCGGCCCGCGGCTACACGCCCAAAGCATCCGCACCTCCCGCTGGCGCTTCACGCAATGGAGCGATGCGCAGACCGAGCTTTACGATCACGACGCAGATCCCGAGGAGCTTCACGATGTTTCCAGCGAACACCCCGAAATCGTGAAGACCCTGTCGGCCAGACTGAAATCCATCCCCGGCCCGCAGCCGTGAGGCGCTTTACCCTCACGCCTGCTTCTCTGGCGAGACCTCAGCCGCTACCGCCGTATGTTTGCACCGTCCATGCTCCCACGAGTCATCACCCTGCTCTTTGCCACGTCTGCACTCTCTGCGAAGCCGGCCGATTTTTTCGACACCCACTGCATCGAGTGCCATGACGCGGAGACAAAGAAAGGCGGCCTCGATCTCGCCGCTTTGAAACAAAACCTCGGCGACGCGGACAACTTCGCGCTCTGGGTGAAAATCCACGACCGCATCGAGTCCGGTGAGATGCCGCCGAAGAAAAAGGCGCGTCCTGCGGCTGCGGAGGTGAAGGCAGTCATCGCGGAACTTGGCGCCTCGCTCGTCAAAGCCGAAAAAATCGACGCGGAAGGCCGCACTGGCGTTCGCCGCCTCACGCGCGTCGAGTACGAGAACACCATCCGCGATCTCTTTGACCTGTCCGGCATCGCGTTGCAGGCCGGTCTGCCTGCGGATGGCTCTGCGCATGGCTTCGACAAAAACAGCGATGCTCTCGACATCTCGCACGTGAACATGGCGAAGTACATCGAGGCTGCTGACAAGGTGCTCGACATGGCCATCGCCACGCGACCCAACGCGCCGCCGTCGCAAGTGATGCGCCTCTCTCTCGCCGGCGGTTACGAGCCGGACATCATGATCATGCAGGGCGATGCCGTGTTGCTGCGCGACAAAAAACACGATCCCGTCATGCCGCCTGCGGGTGCCTTTGCACATGTGAACCAGGGCGCGCACGAGAGCCTGGGCATCTTTGATCGCATGAGCAGCGTGGGCGTGTTCCGGCATGAGGACGAATCGTGGAACGCTTACTTCCGCCACTTTGCCGCGTTGCATCCGGGCCGTTACAAAGTGCGCGGCTCGTTTTGGAGCATGCAGTGGGACAAAGGAAACATCCTGCCATCGCGGGGCACCGAAGCGGCGCGGCTCTCGGTGGTGCAATTCAATGAGAACGGTCGCGGCGGGCAACATCCGAGCTATGTGCTCGGCTACTATGACGCGCCTTCGCTTGAGTTGAAGGTCCACGAGATGGACGTGTGGCTGAATTTCAAAGAGACCATCGGCTTCAATGTCGCGTCGCTCGCGCCGGTTGTGTTGTATCGCGTCGGCACCTGGGGCCAGCTAGATCGCACCATGGGCTACACAGGGCCATGCATCGTGAGTGACTGGCTGGAGATCGAAGGCCCGCTGCACGACGTGTGGCCGCCGCGCTCGCACAAGCTGCTCTTCGGCGAGCTGCCGCTCACTGAATTCAAAGGCGCCCGTCCGCCGGTGCGCAAGCCGCTCAAGCAGGAAGTCGGGAGCACGAAAAACAAACCGGAGCCGGAGCCAGGAGTCTGGACTGTGCAGCCAGATGCACCGCTCGCTGAAGCGGATCGTTTGCTCGCCAGCTTTCTGCCGAAAGCATTTCGCCGTCCCGTGCCCGATGAGGTGCGGCTGCAATACGTCGCGAATGTCGAGGCGCGGCTAAAGGCGGGCGATTGCTTCGAGACGGCGATGCGCTGGACGTATCGCGCCGCGATGTGCTCGCCTGATTTCCTTTATCACGTCGAGCCTGCGGGCCGTCTCGATGATCATGCGCTTGCCGCGCGGCTCTCGTATTTCCTCTGGAACACCGCGCCGGATGAAGTGCTCAAGTGCGATCGTGAAACCGTCGACCGCATGTTGAAGGACGCGAAGTCGCAGCGCTTCATCGACGACTTCCTCTCGCAGTGGCTCAAGCTCGGCACCATCGCCGCGACTGATCCCGACAAGAAGCTCTACCCCGAGTTCAGTCCGTATTTGCAAGACAGCATGGTGGCCGAGACGCGTGCTTACTTCCGTGAGCTGATCGAAAAAAACCTCGATGCCGGCCATCTCGTGCATTCCGATTTCGCGATGCTGAATGAAAAGCTGGCCGTGCATTACGGCATCCCCGGCGTGAGCGGACCGAGGATTCGTCGTGTGAAACTGCCGGAGGACTGCGCTCGCGGCGGCTTCCTCACGCAGGCAGCGATATTGAAAATCACCGCGAACGGCACGACCACCTCGCCCGTCGTGCGCGGCGCGTTTGTGCTGGCGCGTCTGCTCGGCAAGCCGCCCGATCCACCACCGCCGAATGTCCCCGCCGTCGAGCCTGACGTGCAAGGAGCCACCACCATCCGCGAGTTGCTCGACAAACATCGCGCTGACACCTCCTGCGCCGGGTGCCACGCGCAGATCGACCCGCCCGGCTTCGCGCTGGAGTCCTTCGATGTCATCGGCGGCCAGCGCGACCGCTATCGCTCGCTCAACGAGAAAGGCGATCCCGCGCCGCGCGGCAGCATCGATCCGAAGATCGGCATCAGCTTCAAACTCGGCCCCAAGGTCGATGCGAGTGGAGGTTTTGCGGACGGAAGAACATTCAAGGAGGCGAGGGACATGAAGGCCATCTTGTTGGCGGACAAGCATCAGCTATTGAACAACCTCGCGCAGCAGCTCCTCGTTTATGCCACAGGCCGGCCCGTCGCATTCGGAGATCGGGCCGCATTGAATGCCATCCTCGCGCGCACCGAGAAACAAGGCGGCGGCATCCGCACCTTGATTCACGAGATCGTGCTCAGCCCACTTTTCCAGACCCGATGAAATCCATCGCGCTCATCTTTTTCACCGCGCTGACGCTTCACGCAGGAGAAACAACGCACCGCATCACCGGGCTTAGCGAGCCGTCGCGTGAGCAAGACCTGCGCGAGCAAATGAAAACCATCCCCGGCATGGAACTCGTGAGCCTCAACTTCACCACCACCGAGGCCACTTTCCGCCACGACCTCGACACGCTATTTCCCAAGAGCAATCCGAAGAAACCGCCGACAGAAACCGAGGTCACGCAAAAGCTCGACAGCCTCCTGCGCGCCGCTTCGCGCGGCACCTTCACGCTCAAGCCCCTCGGCACCCTGCCCGAGGACAAGCTGCAAAAGATCGACATCCAGCTCGGCCTCCTCGACTGCAAAGGCTGCCGCTTCGGCGCCTACCTCGCCATCGCCAAACTCGACGGCGTCGAGCACGCGACGGTGAGCGAGAAGAACCAGCTCAGCGCCTTTGTCGATCCCGCAAAAACAAACCGCTCAGCTTTGATCGATGCACTAAAAAAGGGGCGCGTGGAATTGGCGACACCGTGACATGTGAGATCACACCAGCTTCCAACCATGAACCGTCGCGAATCCCTCACCATCACGTTTGCTGCGATGATGTCCCAAGCTGGTGGCGTTGTGACTGACCGCATGCAAACCGCCGCGCAGCTCATCCAGAAGCAAATCGACGCCCGTGTTCTCAACGCTGCCGTGCTGCATGTGCGGCGCGGTGACGAGACGTTTGAGCGGGCGTTTGGGAATGCGGGGGCGGCCGATGTGATGTTCCTGCTCGGATCGATCACGAAGACGTTCACGGCGGCGGCGGCGAGGGTGCTGGCGGATCGCGGGGAGCTGCGTTTGTCGGATCGCGCAGTGAAGTTCATCCCGGAGTTCTCCGAGGGCGCGCGGAAGGAGGTGACAATTGAGCAATTGCTCGTCCACACCTCGGGGCTGCCGGACCAGCTCGCGGATAACAACGCCATGCGTGCGCGTCATGCGCCGCTGTCGGAGTTCGTGAAGGGCGCGGCGCGCACCCCTCTGCTATTCGCTCCGGGGACGCGGTATCACTATCAAAGCATGGGCATCCTTCTCGCTGCGGAGATCGTGGAGCGCATCACAAAGCTAAAGCTCCCAGATTTTCTCGCGAAGGAAGTCTTCGCGCCACTGGGCATGACGCGCACTGTGCTCGGGCTGGGCGCGTTCAAAAAGGGCGACATGATGCCGATGCAAACCGAGCACGCTGCGCCCGAGGCCGGTGCTGGCGATCCGACCGCACGCAACTGGGACTGGAACAGCGATTACTGGCGCAACCTCGCCGCGCCCTGGGGCGGCGCGCACAGCACTGGCGCGGACCTGTCCGTTTTCCTGCGCAGCTTCATGCATTCCGACGGCAAGGTGCTGCGCGATGAAACAGCGCGGCTCCTGATTCAAAACCACACGCCAGGACTCGAGGCACGGCGCGGCATCGGCTTCATGGTCGGACCGCAGAGCTTCGGCAAAGGATGCTCGACGCACGCATTCGGTCACAGCGGCTCTACCGGCACAATCGCGTGGGCTGATCCGGCAAAGGACATGACGTTCGTCCTTCTCACCACGCTGCCGAAAAATGTGTCGGGTGATTTGATTCTCACGCCTGTGTCGGACTTGGTGTCGGAGAGTTAGAGACGCGCGGCTACAGCGCGGCGTAGCTCAGCTTCATCCTCTTTGATGCCGCCGCCTCATCGTGTGTGCCGAAGTAGATGCCGCCGAAGGGTTTGCCGGGGCCGTTCTTGCCGGTCGAGTAAAACGTCACATGAGGCATGGCGGCATAGGGGTTGGGATGCTTGAGAATGAATTGGCCTTTGCCCTTTCGCACCATGAGCCGCTGGCTTGCATCTGTGTTTGACCTGGCGTTCTCCTTGCTCGCCGCCGTGATGTAGAGATCGAGCGCCGCCTCGTCCTGGCTCACAAGTTCGCACTCGCCGGTGACGGTGAGCAAATCCGCAGTGCGCTGCAAGTTTACGATGCGGATCAAATCGCCGCCGGGGAACAATGCCTGGCCGATCTAGAATGCAGAATTGTCGTTGGTCAGATTAATCTTCCCTTCCCCGGCGACGGCTTTCGGATCAACGACGGAGGGCGTGATAGTCACCAGCTGGAGCCGCTGCTTCTTGTTCTTCTCATCCACAGGCCAGCGCAGGCCGATGAGCGCAGTCTGGCCGGGTTTGAACGACAGCTTCTCCTGGCGCTTCACTCGCGTGAGCATCGCAGCAGCCTCGGCCATCGTCGTCGCGGTCTTGAGCTGGCGCTGGCTGCGCTTGTTTAGCTCGGAGAAATCCAGATCGCTGTCGATAGTGATCCCACGCCCTGTGATCGCGGGTGTGAGTTTGCACACCATGCCTGCAGGCAGGTATTCGATCTTGCCGCCGATGCCGAGCGGCTGATTCACCACCGAGCGCACCTGCGCCTCGCGTCCATCCTGTGTGACCATGCGCGGCCAGCTCACGGTTTTCGCGGCATCGATCACCGCGACCTCGCGCATCAGTTCCTCAAACTCCGCAGCAGTCAGGAGCCGCGCGCGCTTTTCTCCGCTGTCGAAGCACGAGCGCGCTGACGCAGCGTGCATCAGCACCAGCCGCGCTTCGTTGGCTGTGAACGCCGCATGAAAATCAGCAGGCAGTAGAAGCACGGGCCGCAACACGCCCGCGACCGCCGGGCTTTCCACCGCGCCCGACACGATCACGCGCGGCGCACGACGGAGTTTCAATTGCCCGCTCATCTCATGCACCGTCCGCAGCAATGCAGCGTCAGGTTCCATCGCCGCGCCATTGAAGCGCCGCATCGAGCGGAGATAAGAACAAGCGCCGACGACGATGCACACAAGCACACCCGCCGCCCAAACGATGGCGATGACGAGACTCCAATTCACTGCCTCAGCCACTGGCGTCGCAATTGAGGATGCGTTTGGCAGCGCCACCGAATCAACCGGCATCACTTCCGAGTCTTGCGCGTTTGCCTCCATTGCTGGGACGACAAACACATTCTCCACACTCCACCGGCTCTCCGGCAGCACCGGAACGACAAGCACAAACAGCACCGGCAGCCACAGTGCATATCGCCAGCGCGCCGAGATACGGCCTCGCAGCGCGGTCTGGATGAGAAGCACCGTGCCTGCGAGCAACGAGGCGCGCAGGCTGACATCGAGGGTCCAGTTGAAGACGGAATGTAGCGTGTTCATGGCGTTGTTTATTTGGTGATGGATTGATCGAGGAGCTTCTTCAGCTCGCGCACCTCGTCGGGCGTGAGCTTCGCATTTGAGGCGAAATGGATGAGCAGCGGTGTCGCCGCGCCGCGGAAGACGCGCTCCATGAAGGATTCGCTCTCCGCCTGCACGCAGTCCTCGCGCTTCACGGCGGGCAGAAAAGTTTTCGTGCCGCTGGCATTTTCCTTCGTCTTGAGCGCGCCTTTTTCGACGAGCCGGGTGATGAGCGTACGCACCGTGTTCTCGGCCCAGTCCATGGCCGGACGCAGCGCCTTCGCCACTTCCGACGCCGTCTGAGGCGAGCGCTCCCAGAGCGTCTCCATCACGGCCCATTCAGATTCAGAGATGTCAGGCGGATTCATCGCGGACGCACTTCACCACACTTGTAGTGCCTTGTCCACTACAATTGTGGTGGCGCTGGTACTGAGGGCGGGTCGCCCTCACTACATCCGCAGCGCGGCTCCTCGCATTTTATCGCACATCAGGAAGTCCGAGCCTCAGCGCGTCGCCTCCACGATGACACCTCGCGCATAGCCATGGGTCAGGAACGAGCGCTCGACGAAGACGCTGCCCTGGGTGCTGGGGAAATACAGATCGTCATCGCCGTCGCCATTGAGATCACCGAGCAGCACACGCGGCTGCATGATGGGCGGGAGTTTGGGAGCGATGCCGGGCGCGAAGGATGAACCGTCACTGAGGAAGACCCGCACCTTGCCGTTGGCGGAGCCTGCGATGACATCCATGCGGCCGTCTTGATTCCAGTCGGTGGCGCAGACGTTCAGGCGGATGCCGAGGTCGCCGATCTCGATGGCAGGCGCAAACTGCAGCGGGCTTCCAGGCAGTTGGCGAAAGAAACGTACTTTGCCAAAGGTGTCGCCAACCACGAGATCGCGTTGGCCATCACCATCGAAATCACCGGCGGTCACCACGGTTCGCGCGCCTTGCAGGGCGTTGAAGTCCTTGTCGGGATCCTTGCCGATGGGGCCGACTTTGATGGGCGAGCCATCGCGTGTCGCGAGCTTGATGCCGGTGAGATCAAAGTCAGGCTTCTCTCGGCTGCCGCGATTCCGATGCAGCCAGACGTGGCCGAACCAGTCGCCGAAGAGCACGTCGATCACGCCATCGCCATCGAAATCATCAAGGAAGACGGAGCGCTCCTCGTCGCCGCGTCCTGACTTGTGCTCGATCTTCGCGCCCGCTTGCAGCATGCTGACCGCTGGCGACCAGTGCCACGGATTCTTCGCGCCGGTGTTGAGCCGCACGGTCAGGGCGTTGACGAGATCGACGCGGCCATCGCCGTTCCAGTCGATCAATTGCGTCGCATGAACCGGTGCGGGACCCCACTTCGGCAGGATTGTCGTGGGCACCTTGTCGAACTTCGGTTGCGTGCGCGTGCCTGTGTTCTCCAGCAGCAACAAATCGGTGCGCACGCTGATGACGAGATCAAAGTCGCCGTCATCATCCCAATCAAACGCGCGCGGCGTGGCGGCGGTGATGGGGCGCAGCTTGCCGGTGTCGAGCGTTCGACTCGCAAGCTTCGGTACGGTGCGAGTGCCGATGTTTTCAAAGTAACGCAGGCCCGCGCGGATCGTCGGATCACGCAGCGGCGTGTGGCCGCTGAGCAGATCGAGATCGCCATCAGCATCCAAATCGACCGCGCACGGCGACGCGCACCAGTGCGTGACATTCAGCACCGCGCCATCCGCTTCGAGCGGTCCGCGCGCGATGAGCTTGCCGCCGTTGTTCTTATAGAAAAACACGCAGCCGGTGATGTAACCGCCCGCGAGCAGGTCACGATCGCCGTCGCCATCCCAATCGACGAACTCGGGCACCGGAAAGTAATCGAGTTTGAAGATGGCAGGCTCGCCGCGCGTGAGCGGTGTGACTGGCAGCTCCAGCGGTTTGCCATTCAGAATGATCACGCCGCGATAATTCAGTTTCGGCGTTTCGCGCGGGTCAGCGGCGATGTTCTCAAACCACACCATGCGGTTGCGCTCGGTGCCGATGAGCAGATCGCGATCTCCATCCGCATCCCAATCGCAAACCTTCGGCACGGCGACGATGCCCACATCAATAGGCTGTCCGTCAGCGTCCGCGATGATGCGGCAGACTTCAAACTTCGGAGCGGTCTTCGTGCCGAGATTCGGCCACCAGACGACATGGCCGAACGACTCGCCCGTGATCAGGTCGGTCAATCCATCGCCATTCCAGTCATCGAGATCCACGCGCAGCATGTCGGACTGCACCGTCTGCGTCGCCTTCTCCGCGCAGCGCGCCTGACCATCACCGATCCAGCCCTGCGGCCCGAGTTGCTGTGGCGATGTTCCTTCCGGCAGCGTGCGAAACTCCACCGCATACCACGCAGGCGCGCGGCCGTTCTGAGTGTGTGTCCAAACCAGACGCCCCGCGCGACCATCGCCCACCGCATTCAAAAAGTAACCGCCGCGTTCGGCGAGCTTCGGCTCCAGCTTGCCATTTGAGCGGCTGATCGAGTCCTGCGTCTCGGGGAATTGGTACGGAATCGCCGCATCATACCAGCGCAACGGCAGCGGCTCATCATCGACCGCGCGGCCTGCGGAATCGACGCGCACGACACGCAGCGAGGCTGGGTCCAGCGCGGCACTTCTGCCACGGTCGATCACGAGTTCAGCCGGCAGTTCATCCTGCGACCGTGCGCCGAGATCGACAGGATCAACGCGAACGAGCAGACGTGCCACCTCCACCGCCGAGACTGGCGCGAGGTGGAAACACAGCGACATGAGAAAAAGGAGACGCGCAATCATTGACCAAGTGTGCGTGCTTGCGGCGGCGCTTCTTGCAGGGCGTTCGCCTCCGCTCCGCTCCCTGTGATCAAAACTTGCGCAAGCAGCCGTTTCACCGGGCATGAAACTCCTGCCTTTGCTCCTGCTCCTGGCCTCGCCCGCGTCCGCCGGGCCGCTGGGCATCGAGACGACGCTCGTGGATGCGGAGTAACATCATCCCCGTTCAACCATGAGACTCCGCCTCCTTATTTCACTAGCATGTCTCGCGGGCGACTCCGCTTCCGCGCTCGCATCGGACTGGGCCGTACCAAGCAATGTCTATCGTATCGCAGTGACGGTGGATTCCGAATCATCGCGCCGCATTCAATGCCCCGTCGGTGTCGAGATTGATTTCAAAAAGCTCTTCGAAGACGCCGCGATCCCGGGGCGCGTGGATCGAAACTCGATCCGCGTCATGCTGGGCGATCAGGAAGCGCCGCATCAACTCACCGGGGACTTCGCCAACGACAGCGCAGGCCGCATCTGGTGGCGCATAGCGGACGGGAATGCCACGCGCTGGCACATCTACTTTGACTCGCTGGCGAACGGCCAAAAGGAAGCGCCGTCGCGCGTCGGGCTGATCGGCATCGGTGACAGTTTTCATTATAACAACGGCCAGCCCGGCCCCGCGCCGGTGCATCCGCTGCACAGCCAGTTCTGGCATCTCGACTGGGATGGCGATGGCAGGCGCGACCTCATCGGGTTCGCGTATCGGCGTTACGAGTTCGGCAATCCGCTCGAGAAGAACATGGGCAATGCCATTTACTTTTTGAAGAACATCGGCACGACGAAGCAACCGCTCTTTGCGCCGCGCATCCGGTTGAAGGCCGGCGACGGCGCTTACCTCCAAACTGATCTGCTGCCGCAAAACATGTTTCCCATCGACTGGAACGACGACGGGCACATGGACTTCATCGGCACGGACAGCCGAAAAAATCTGCTGCTGTGGCAAAACACGGGCGCGCGTGATCGAAACAATCCTTGCCTTCTGTCCCAGCCGCGCGTGCTCGTCGCGCTCACTGCGGTGTCCGACTTCCGCAGCCAGGCACCGGGCGTCATTCGCAAGCCGACCTTTTCCATCCGCGCGATCAACCCGGTGGACTGGCACGGCGACGGCGGCAGGGATTTGATCGTGTCGTGGGCGAACACGAACCTGCTGGCGAAGGTCGATAACACAAAAGGCGTGATCCCTTACGGCGCGCCACTGCAAGTCTTCGAGCTGCTCGAAGACATCGCGACCGAAAAAGGCGGCGCTCCATCCTACGCGCCGCCGCGCGTCATCACCGAGGAGCGCGGCCTGCCGTTGAACGCGGCGTGTTACGCGACCGGCGGCATGGCCTATGTGGACTGGGATGGCGACGGCGATCACGATCTGCTTTTTCAAGATGTCACCAATCGCCCGCTCGATGGTGGCCGCTTGATGTTCTCGGAGAACTTCGGCACGCGACGCGAGCCGAATTTTCTGATGCCGCTTCCGATCCTGAACATCAGCGACTCGCCGCAGGTTCTCGACTGGAACGACGACGGCCTGCCCGACCTCATCGCCGGCGGCGAGTTCTTTGAGAACATCAATACCAGCAAGCGCGCCGTGCGTGGCAAGAGCGCTGGCGGCTCGCGTTTGCCGCGTGCGTATGCCTTTCCGCAGCTCGTGTCGCGCGGGCCGGCGCGGCAGGTTCAGCCGGAGATGCTCGGGCATTGGGCCGCGTCGGCGGATTGGAATGGCGACGGCGCGCTCGACATCGTGCGCAGCGTGGCGAGCCATGTACAGGTGTTCATCAACAAAGGCACCACGCTGAATCCGACGTTTGAGTTCGGAGTGAATCTCCGGGCCGGCGGAAAGGACATCGACCTGCCGAACTGGCTCGACCTGCGCGCCGATCCGCCGAGCGACCGTGGCCCGCAGGGCATGGGCGAGGCGGAGCACAGTTGGCTGAATCCGACCGTCGTGGATTTTGATCGCGACGGCGACCTCGACCTCTTCGTCACGAGCCAGCGCTGGCAGACGATGTATTTTGAAAACAGCGGCGCACGCAACGCGGCTGTCTTGTCGAAGGGCCGCGAAGTCCGCTATCGCGGCAATCCGCAGGAGTTTTCGTGGCGCTCGAAAATTTCCATCGGCGACATCGACGCGGACGAAGTCATGGACATGGTCGCACATGCTGACGAGGACAATGTCTTCCACGCCTACCGCCCCGCAGCGAAGCAGTCCGACCCGGCGGTGCTCGAGTTTGATTCACGCCAGCCGCTCATGCTCGAAGACGACCAGCCCGTGAAAGGCGCGCACACCGGCCAGAACAACAATGGCGACAATCACAGCCTGCTCGCCGATTGGGACGGCGATGGCGACCTCGACCTCATCAACGGCAGCCTGCGGCACATCCACTATTATGAAAACATTGGCACGCGCGCGAAGCCGCGCTTCAAATCGCACGGCAAGCTGAAGGTGGACGGCGAGGATTTGTTCGTGTTCCGCCACGCCGGCTCCGTGGATGCGGCGGACTGGAATGGCGACGGACGCCTCGACCTCATGGTCAGCACGGAGAATCCCTCCGACCAGCCGATGGGCGAGATCATCCACTTGTTCGACCGCGCGTTCATCGAAGGCGAACTGCCGAAGGCCGCGCTCGGCGATCTCGAAATGAAGAGCGCGCGCTGAAGCGCATTTTTCTCATGCCATATGGCCAGCCCGCCGTTCGTATTCATCCCGTCTGTCTGCCCATGAAAAAATCACTGCCATTCCTCACCGCCTTGCTCGTCGTCATCAACGCCTCCGCAGCGGAGCCGCCCGTGCCCGCGAGAATCGAGTTCAATCGCGATGTGCGGCCGATCTTGTCGGACAACTGTTTTTACTGTCACGGCAACGACCCGAAGCATCGCGAGGCGGATTTGCGGCTCGACATTCGCGATGAGGCCGTGAAGGCGAAAGCGTTCGTCCCTGGCAAGACAAAGGAGAGCGAACTCATCGCGCGCATCCTCACCGATGACGAGGACGACCTCATGCCGCCGCCGGATTCGCACAAAAAACTCACGCCTCGGCAGAAGGCGGTATTGCAGAAATGGATCGAGCAAGGTGCGGCATATCAGCAGCACTGGGCTTATGAAAAGCCGGTGAAGCCGGCGATCCCGGCGGGGATGAACGGCGTGGACGTGCTGGTGCAGAAGCGGCTGTCGGAGATCGGACTCAAACCTTCGCCGCAGGCGGATGCACGCACTCTCATCCGCAGGCTTTACTTTGATCTGCTGGGGCTGCCACCAAGTCCGTCCGACCTGTCTGAATGGTCTGACCTGTCCGACAAACGCTACGAGCAGCTCGTGGATCGTCTTTTGAAAAACCCGCACTACGGCGAGCGCATGGCCATCGGCTGGCTCGATGTGGTGCGCTTCGCGGACACCATCGGCTACCACAGCGACAATCCGCACAACGTCTGGCCCTACCGCGACTACGTCATCAAGTCCTTCAACACAAACAAGCGCTTCGACCGTTTCACCGTCGAGCAGATCGCCGGTGATCTGATGCCGGACGCGAATCAGGAGACGCGCGTAGGCTCCGCCTTCAACCGCCTGCTCCTCAGCACCGAGGAAGGCGGCGCGCAGGCGAAGGACTACGAGCAGCGCATGCTCACCGACCGCGTGCGTGCCGTCGGCAATGCGTGGATGGGGCAGACCACGGGCTGCGCGCAGTGCCACGACCACAAGTTTGATCCTTTCAATCAGCGCGACTTCTACCAGTTCGGCGCTTTTTTTGCCGACATCAAGGAGCCGATCCTCGGCCGTCGTGAGCCGGGCATGACGGTGCTCGATGCCGAGGGCGAGAAGAAGCAGGCCGACATCGCAAAGCGTCTCGCCGCGTTGCAGGCGGAATTTGCGAAGCCGCGGCCGGATCTTGCTGCCGCGCAGACGGAATGGGAAAAGCAGGCGCTGGAGGCAGTGGTCACGAGCGGTTTGTGGCAGCCTTTGAAACCAGTGACCGCCACCTCGGCAAAGAAAAACATCGCGCTCAAGGCCGACAAGGACGGCGTGGTGCGCGGCACGATCGACGCCAAGCGCAACGAGCGGAAGCAGAACGACGGCACCGACACTTACACGATCACTGCAAAGGTGCCGCAAGGCGTTACCGGCATCCGCATTGACGCGCTGAAGGACAAGTCAGCCGGCATCGGCCTCGCATCGAATGGCAACTTCGTTCTCAGCGAAGTCGCGCTTTCCACCGGCAGGAAGAACAATCCGGCCAAGCTCGCCGTCTCGAACGCCAGCGCCACTTTCGAGCAGGTGAAGTTTGCTGCTGCGAGCGTGATTGATGGAATCGCGGACAAAAAGGAAAACGGCTGGGGTGTGCTCGGCGGCATGGGCGCGGATCAGGCGCTCTACCTCGAACTCGCTGAGCCGATTGCCGATGCAGACGCGACGGTGACCATCGCGCTCACCTTTGCCTTTGGCGAAAATCACGAGATCGCCAATCTCCGCCTCAACACCACCACCTCTCCGAAGCCGCTTCGTGCTCCAGCCACTTCGCTGCCCGCCAAAGAGATCGCCGACATCCTCAAAGTCGCGCCGGAGAAGCGTGCGCCTGCGCAGAAACAAAAACTAGAAGCCGCATTCAAGCAGATCGCTCCTGAACTGAGCGAGCTGCGCACCAAACTTGCCACCGTCGAGAAAGAGAAGGCTGACTTTGATAACAACGCTCCCAAGTGCATCGTCTCCATCAGCGACACAGCGAAACGCACCGTGCGCATCCTGCCGCGTGGCGATTGGATGAACGAAAGCGGCGAAGTCGTGAAGGCCGCGCTGCCCGGCTACTTGCCGAAGCCGAAGATCGAAGGCCGCGATCTTACCCGTCTCGATCTCGCGCAATGGCTCGTCTCCAAAGACAATCCGCTCACCGCGCGCACCGTCATGAACCGCCTGTGGAAGCAGTTCTTCGGCACCGGTTTGAGCAAAGTGCTCGACGATCTCGGCGCGCAGGGAGAGCCGCCGGTGAATCCCGCGCTGCTCGACTGGCTCGCGTGCGAGTTCATGGATAGCGGCTGGGATTTCCAGCACATGGTGCGCATCATCGTAAGCAGCGACACTTACAAGCAGGTGTCCACCTCCACGAAGGAACTCACCGCCGCCGATCCCTACAATCGCGAATGCGCCCGCCAGAGCGCCTTCCGCCTCGAAGCCGAATCCGTGCGCGACAACGCCCTCGCCATCTCCGGCCTGCTCGTGCCAAAGATCGGCGGCCCTAGCGTGAAGCCCTACCAGCCCGCAAAATACTGGGAGAATCTCAACTTCCCCACCCGCGAGTGGCAGAACGACAGCGGCGAAAGCCTGTATCGCCGCGGCATGTACACCTGGTGGCAGCGCAGCTTCCTGCATCCGAGCATGGTCGCCTTCGACGCGCCGAGCCGCGAAGAATGCACCGCCGAGCGCAACCGCTCCAACATCCCCCAGCAGGCCCTAGTCCTCCTCAACGACCCGACGTACGTCGAAGCTGCCCGCGCCTTCGCCGCCCGCATCTTGCAAACCGAAGGAGATGCCACGAAACGCATCACTTGGGCAACTCAACAGGCCTTGCAACGCCAACCGAGTGCTAACGAAATGAAAACGATCTCTGCCTTGTTCACGAAGCACCTCGCCGACTACACGAAGGACCCCGCCGCCGCCGAAGCCCTCCTCAAAACCGGTGCCGCACCAACACCTGCGAATCTAAACAAGAGTGAACTTGCAGCCTGGACGCACGTCGCTCGTGTGCTGCTCAATCTGCATGAAACGATCACGAGGGCGTAATCCCCGAATCAAAGCCATGATTTCTCGCGAGATCCTTCAAAACATGTTTGATGACATGCGCGCACGCGCGAAGTGGAACATCGACGGATTGTGTCTCTGGGGATATTTTTTCACTGACCACAATCGGGAACGTCTTATCCAGGCTGTGCCTCACTTGGAGAGTATGGGATATCGATTCGTGGATGTATTTGGGGCGTCAGATCGGAATGAGAATACGGATTCGGTGTTGTTCCTTCATGTCGAACGGCAAGAGGTTCACACAGTCGATTCTTTGATAGAACGAAACCAAGAGTTTTACCAGTTTGCTGACGAGCACGGTCTGGAAACTTACGATGGCATGGACGTTGGTCCTGTGCCCAAGAACGCAATCGAGTAATCACTACCTTTTCGCACCCTAAGATGAAGCTGATTGATCTTGTTCACTCCCGCCGTGCCTTCCTCGGTCGAGCCTCGCAAGGACTCGGCAGTGTCGCTTTGGCCTCACTGATGAGCTCTGGGCTTCTTCGCGCAGCATCACGCGGCGTGCTCGGCACCTTGCCGTTCCCGCAGAAGGCGAAACGCGTCATCTGGCTCACGATGGCGGGCGGACCGTCGCAATTGGAGCTGTTTGATTACAAACCGAAGCTCGCGGAAATGGACGGCAAGCCGATGCCGGAGTCGTTCACGAAAGGGCAGCAACTCGCGCAGCTCCAAGGGCAGAAACTGGTGTGCAAAGGGCCGATGTTCCGCTTCCAGAAGTATGGGAAGTGCCAGATGGAGCTTTCGGAATTGCTGCCGCACCTCGGCAGCGTCGCGGATGACATCTGCCTCGTGCGCTCGATGACCACGGACGCGATCAATCACGATCCAGCGCACATGTTCATGAACACCGGCACACAGATCGCCGGGCGGCCCAGCATGGGCTCATGGGTGACCTATGGACTCGGCAGCGAAGCGGAAGATCTGCCCGGCTTCGTCGTGCTCAACTCCACCGGCAAAGGTCGCACCCCGCAGCCCATCTCTGCACGACAATGGAGCAGCGGCTTTCTGCCGTCGAAATATCAAGGCGTGCAACTTCGCTCGCAAGGCGATCCCGTTTTGTATCTCACCAGCCCGAACGGCGTCACGCGCGAGCGCCAAGGCGCGGACGTCACTGCGATCAATGCGCTGAACAAACAGCACGCCGCGCTTTGCGATGATCCCGAGATCGCCACACGCATCGCGCAGTACGAAATGGCGTTTCAGATGCAAGCCAGCGTGCCGGAGCTGATGAACATCAGCGGCGAAGGCCCGAAGACACTCGAGCTTTACGGCTGCACACCCGGTGATGGCTCCTTCGCATCAAACTGCCTCCTCGCACGTCGCCTCGCCGAACGCGGCACACGTTTCATCCAGCTCTACCATCGCGATTGGGATCACCACAGCCTCCTGCGCGAAGAACTCCCGCTCCGCGCAAAGGAAGCCGACCGCGCCTGCATGGCCCTCATCACTGATCTCAAACAGCGCGGCATGTTTGACGACACGCTCATCGTCTTCAGCGGCGAATTCGGCCGCACGCCGATGGCGCAGGGCAACAAAGGCCCCATCGGCCGCGATCATCACAACAAAGCCATGTCCATGTGGCTCGCCGGTGCCGGCGTGCAGCGCGGCATCACCTATGGCTCAACCGACGACCTCGGCTACGCCGCGCAGGAAAACATCACCACCGTCCACGACCTCCACGCGACAATGCTCCACCAGCTCGGCATCCAGCACGACGCTTTCAGTTTCAAATTTCAAGGCCTCGACGCAAAGCTCACAGGCGTGGAAGGTGCCAAAGTGATCAAGGCTGTTCTCGGGTAATTTCCCCGTTCAGAGTTCGATGGTGCGGGACCGTAATGAAGTGATGTGATGAGGACGGCGTCTTGCACGAAAATACCGGAATCCGTGACAAGCGGACAAGACACTGGCCTGCTGCGGACGTTTGTCCCCACAGCATGAAATCTTTCTTTCTCCTCCTCGCGCTCGGCACCTCCGCACTCGCCGTCGATCCTGCCGCTAAACCAGACGACATCGCTGGCAATGAGGCTGTGAAAAAAATCATGGAGACGCGCCCCGGCCGCGGCGTGATGCGCGATGACACGCCGCTGACGCCGCCGCAGGAGGCGGTGAAAAAATTCAAGACGCGCTCCGATGTCGTGATCGATCTCATGGCCGCCGAGCCGGACGTGGAGCAACCGCTTTATGCGAGCTGGGATTCGCGTGGTCGCATGTGGGTGACGCAGTACCGGCAGTATCAGTTTCCCGCCGGGCTCAAGATCGTGAGCTACGACCAGCACCTGCGCGCGAAGTTCGACAAAGTGCCCGCGCCGCCGCCGAAGGGGCCGAAGGGCGCGGATAAGATCACCGTCTTCGAGGACACGGATGGCGACGGCTTTTTCGACAAGCACAAGGACGTGATCACCGGCCTGAACATCGCCAGCGCCGCGATCAAAGGCGCGGGCGGCATCTGGGTGCTGCAAGCGCCTTACCTGCTTTTTTATCCCGACGCGAATGACGACGACGTGCCCGACGCCGATCCCGAGGTCGCGCTCTCCGGCTTCGGACTCGAAGACACGCACAGCGTCGCGAGCAGTCTGCAATTCGGCCCCGACGGCTGGCTCTACGGCGCGAACGGAAGCACCACGACCGGCAACGTCAGCAGCGCGAACACGAAGAACGTGAAGTGGGAGGGCCAGTGCATCTGGCGCTATCATCCGCGCGCGAAGACGTTTGAAATTTACGCGGAGGGCGGCGGGAACACCTTCAGTCTCGACATCGACAGCAAGGGCCGCGTCTTCTCCGGCACGAACGGCGGCAACCGCGGCATGCACTACGAGCAAGGCAGCTACGGCATCAAAGGCTGGGGCAAACACGGCCCGCTCACGAATCCGTACGCGTTCGGCTGGTTCGAGCATTTGAAGCACGAGGGCGACAACCGCCGCTTCTCCCAGGCCTACACCATCTACGAGGGCGGCTTGCTCGGCAGTGCGTATGAAGGGAAAATCATCTCGCCCAACTCGCTGCACAATCTCGTCTATGTCAGCGAGCGCATCCCTGACGGCTCCACCTTCCGCACGAAGGACGAGGAACCGCTCGTCACCACCACCGACCGCTGGTTCCGCCCCGTGTGGGCCGGCGTCGGCCCCGACGGCGGCTTCTACATGGCCGATTGGTACGACACGCGCCTCAGCCACGTCAGCCCCGTCGATGACTGGCACAAAACCAGCGGCCGCATCTACCGCGTCCGCCCCGCGAGCGGTGCGCCGAAACTGAAGCCGTTCGATCTGCACAAGGCATCGCCGGAAGAGTTGCTCGGTTATTTGAGCCACACCAACGAATGGTTCCGCAAGCAGGCCGTGATGGAGATCGGTTGGCGCGAGGCAAAGGAACTGATGCCGGGCCTGCTCGCGATATTGGAAGATCAAGATGATCCGCGCGCCCTTGACGCGCTCTGGGCGCTTGACCTGCTTGACGGCATCAGCGCTAAACTCACCAAAACTCTGCTGTTGCACCAAGACCCCTATGTCCGCCGCTGGGCCGTGAAGATGAGCGGTGAAAAGAAAGCCACCGCGCCCGACACACTGATCGAAAAGGCGAAGGTTGAGAAACATCCCGAAGTGCGCGCCCAAATCCTCGCAAGCGCCAAGAGACTCCCTGCTGCATCCGCGCTCCCGCTGCTCGCCGCCGCGAGCGCATGGAATGCCGACGACTCGTCGGCCAACCCACGGAAAGCCGACGACTCGTCGGCGTTCCATGACACGCATCTCCCGCTCCTAGCCTGGTGGGCGCTCGAATCGAAGGCGGAAAAGGACCGCGCTGCCGTGCTCGCTTTCTTCGCAGACAAATCGCTTTGGTCGCGCCCGCTTTGTAAAACCACGCTCATCCCCAACCTCGCCAAACGCTACGCGCTCGCTGGTGGAGAGGACAATCTGCAATCATGCGCGCAGCTCCTCGCGCTCGCGCCGGACGATGCAGGCAAGGCCGCTGTCGTATCCGGCCTCGCCGCCGCGTTCGAGGGCGCGGAGCTGCCGCCGCTTCCGCCCGCGCTCTCCACCGCGCTGAATGATTATTTATCGAAGCAGTCCGGCGGCGATCTCACGCTCGGCATTCGCGCGGGAAACAAAGACGCGATCAAGAAAGCGCTAGTCACCTTAAAGGACACCAAAGCCCCCACCGTGCAGCGCATCGCCATCGCGCGCACGATGGCGGAGCTGGGGAAGAAAGACGCGCTCGACACCATGATCGCCATCATCAAGAGCGCGGAGAGCGACAGCTTCCGCCGCGCCATTTTGCAGAACGCCGCGAAGTTCGATGACAAGCGCGTGGCCGAGGCCGTGCTCGTCGGATACGAGCAGCGCATCGCCGGCGATCGCACTCTGCGCGAGACCGCGCTGCGTCTGCTCGCAGGCCGTGTCGAATGGGCCAAGCTCATGCTGACGCGAGTCGATGAGTGGCAGCTCCCCGCAAAGCATTTCCCCGTCGATGTCGTGCGCCAGCTCTCGCTTTACAAAGACAAGGACATCGATGCCGCCATCGATCGGCATTGGAAAAACCTCCTCATCGCCGCGCCCACCGAAGACATGCTCAAGGAAGCCGTGCGCATCAAGACCGTGCTCAAAACCGGCGGCGGCGACGCCGAGAAAGGAAAACTGCATTTCACCGCACGTTGCGCGCTCTGCCACAAGCTCTTCGGCGAAGGCAAAGAAATCTCTCCCGACCTCACGCCCTACGACCGGCAGAACCTCGACTTCTGGCTCCACGCCACACTCACACCAAGCCTTGAGATTCGCGAAGGCTTCGGCGCCTACATAGTGAAACTGAAGAACGGCCAGCTCCTTACCGGCCTCATGGACGCGCAAGACGCCAGCGGCATCGTGCTCAAAGACATCGCCGGAAACAAAACCCCCGTCCGTCAGGCTGACATCGAGAAGCTCGAAGCATCACCGGTATCACTCATGCCCCCCATGCTCATGACGGGCATGACCGACGCCGACTTGCGCGACTTCTTCGCCTACCTGATGAAGCCCCTGAGATGAGGGGCCGGAAAGCAACGCTCCAGCTCTTCAGCCCCATGAGCCTCATTTGCAGATGCCTGGCGTTGAGGATCACCACTCTCTTGCCTCGCGTTGCCCCTTGCGCCATGATCCGCGCCCCATGCTCCCCGTCCCCGAACAACTCGAAATCCTCAAGCGCGGAACCGTCACGATTCATAGTGAGAAGGAATTCGCCGACAAGCTCTCGCGCGGCAAACCACTGCGCATCAAACTGGGCGTCGATCCCACGTCGCCAGACATTCACCTCGGCCATGCGGTTGGATTGCGGAAGCTCAAGCAGTTCCAAGAGCTGGGACATCACATCGTGCTCATCATCGGCGATTTCACCGCGATGATCGGCGATCCCAGCGGACGCTCCTCGACACGCCCCGCGCTCACTTACGACCAGGTGATGGCGAATGCGGACACCTACACAGAGCAGGCGTTCCTCGTTTTGGACAAATCGAAAACCGAGGTGGTTTACAACGGCTCGTGGTTCAAAGAGATGAATTTCCTCGATGTCATCCGCCTCAACTCGCGCGTCACTCTGAATCAGATGATGCAACGCGAGGATTTCAAAAACCGCTTCGGCCAGGGTCACGAAATTAGGCTGCACGAGCTGCAATACCCCATCATGCAGGGCTGGGATTCCGTCGTCGTGCGGTCGGATGTCGAAATCGGCGGCAGCGACCAGCTCTTCAATATTCTTGTCGGTCGCGACCTGCAAAAAGAAGAGGGCATGGAACCGCAGGTGTGCATGACTTTGCCACTGCTCGAAGGTCTCGACGGCGTGAAGAAAATGTCCAAGTCGCTGGGCAATTACGTCGGCCTGACCGACGCGCCGAAGGAGATGTTTGGCAAGCTCATGAGCATCGCCGACGAGATGATGAGCAAGTACTACCTGCTCGTTCTCGGCGAGGCGATGGACGCGACGATGCACCCGATGGAGGCCAAGAAGCAGCTCGCCGCTAAGTGCGTGGCCGTTTATCACGGCGAGGCCGCCGCCAGAGAGTGCCGCGAAGACTGGGACACGCGCTTCAGCAAACGCGATCTCGCCAGCGCGGAGCTGCCTGAGGTTTCCATCCCTGAGCGCAAGGATGTGCTCGGCGTCGTGCTCCACGCGTTCGCCACTCTCGAGTCTCCCATCAGCGGAGGGGACGCGCGCCGTCTCATCCAGCAAGGCAGCGTGCAGCTCAATGGTGAAAAGCTCACCGACCCGAAAGCGGAGCCTGCCTGGAGTGCGGGCGACGTGCTCAAACTCGACAAAAAACGAACCGTTCGTCTGCGATAGGTCGCGCGGATCACGCGGCGTACAGCGCACGGTACGCGTCAGGCTCAGGAACAAATCAGAGATCGTAGAACGTCTTTGTGAGCGCCCCCTGAATTGCCGTCTCACAGAGGCGGCCTACATTTCAGGCGCTGGTGATTCTGCGCAGCCGCGATGCGTAGCTCGATGAATCACGGATCGTCTCGCTGACCGGCAGCGGTCGCGCGACGATGATGCCAGCGTGGCTGCTAAATTCGTTGAGGTAGCCAGAGATGGATTTGTCGATCACGACCTTCTTGTAGTTCTTCGAGGCGTGCATGAAACGGCACACGCCGTCATCACCGCGATAAGCGAGGCCGACGTGCGAGCAAAACGCGCCGTGATGCCGCGTGACGATGCCAATGATGTCGCCGCTTTGGATCTTCGACTCGGCGGAGCGCGCGCGATCCTTCGGGATGTAATGGAACGGGTAGCGCGCGATGCGCAGCTCGTGCTCGCGCATTCCGGGGAGCAGCGAGGGATCTTTGCGCAGGTAGCGGTAGCTCTTCCAAAGCACGGTCATCTCCTGGATCTTGCGTCCGGTCATGCGCTGGGTCGGTGAGATGCGCTTGGTCACGTCGTCGATACTCCCGCGCGCGGCGTTGTCGAAATACCACTCAGCGAGGTAATGGATGCGGTCGAGATAAGCGCCACGGCACACCCCGGCGCGGTAGCGCGTCCACTCGATTTCCGCGAGCAAGTCGGAGGGCGTGTACTTTTCCTTGGGCCGCTCGATCATGCGCGCGAGTCCGAGGGCGACCTCGAAGAACGTCCAGCAATCGAGTCCGGTGAAGTCAGCGGACGCGGACTCGATGCGGTCGTGAATCTCCAGCGTGTAACCGACGTAAGGTGTGCCGCGCATTTCGAGCGCGCATTTCGTGACACGCTGGCCCATGGGCAGCGAGCGCCAGTTCTCCGCCACGGCTTTCGCGGCGATGCGCTCAAACTGCGCACGGCCTTTGAAGGTGGTGCTCTGCGGCAGATGCTCCTGCGCGTTTGCGAGCGAGGGGAGAACAAAACCTGGCAGTGCTGCGAGGAATCGGCGGCGGGTGGGTGAGTTCATGGTGGAGTCATGGAGAATAGAGCCTCCTCACGTCGGCTGCTACGGATTGAGTGTTTTCAAATGCGCTTTCATTTCGCGCACCACGGCGGCGTTGGCGGGATCGCTGGCGACGTTCTTCATCTCGTGCGGGTCGTTTTGCTCGTCGATGAGCATCGCGCCGTCTTTGCCGTCATCGCCCCACTCGGCGTAGCGCCAGCGGTCGGTGCGGGCGGTTTTGCCGAGGGTATTTTCTTTGAGCTTGGTCACGGAGAGCGCGGGCTTGTCCCATGCGACGGCGGGATCGTTCAGCAGCGCGACGAGGCTGTCGCCTTGCAGTCCATCCTGTTTCGGCAGCGCGCAGAGTTCGGAGAGCGTCGGATAAATGTCGATGGTCTCGACAATGCGGGCGCAGGATGTGCCGTTCCCTTTCGCGCCAGGCGCAGCGATGATCAGCGGGACGCGGGTGCCGATGTCGAAGAGGCTGTTGTGCTTCGACCACTTGCCTTTCTCGCCGAGGTGATAGCCGTGATCACCCCAGAAGAGAATGATTGTGTTCTCGCGCAGCCCCAGCCGGTCGAGCGCGGCGAGCACCTGGCCCACGTTGTCGTCCACCCACGTCAGCGACGCGTGATAAGCACGCTTCATCTCGCGCGCCTCGGCCTCGGTTGCGTCGCGGTCGATGAAGAGATCGCCGTTGCGCGCATTGATGCTCGCGGCGGGAAAGCCAGCGGGCGCGGCGGGCCGCGCGGCGAAATCCGGCGGCAGCGGAATCTTCGCGGGATCATACATGTCGAAGAAACGTTTCGGCGCGGTGGGCGGGCTGTGCGGCTTGGTGAATCCGCAGGCAAGGAAGAACGGCTTGTCCTTGTGCCGTTCCAGATATTCGATGGCCGCGATGCGCGTCTTCGTGTCGCCATGCTTCGCCTCGCCGTCTTCATCGAGGATGACGATGCGATCCGAGTTCGAAGCCACCTGGCCTTTGCGCTTCGTGTTGATCGCGCCGTCAAAGTTGCGCTTCTCGCCGCCCTCCGTCCACGCCTCAGCATCATCAATGCCACCGTGAAAGATCTTCCCGCAGCGCAGGGCCGCGTAACCCTGCTGCTTGAACCACTTCGGCAGCGAGATGATCTCCGGATGCGCCGCACCAAACCAAACCGTGTTGTCCAGCACTCCTGTCTTCGTCGGATAGCGTCCCGTCAGCAGCGATGCGCGCGACGGATTGCACAACGGATACTGCACAAACGCACGCTCAAACCGCACACCCGCCTTCGCCAGTGCGTCGATGTTCGGCGTCTTCACCTGCTGGTTGCCGTAGCAACCAAGCTCGGGCCGCATATCGTCCGACATGATGAAGAGGACGTTGGGTTTGGCGGTGGCGGGTAAGGAGAGCGATAGTGCAGCTCCAGCAATGAGTGTGATCTTGTGAATCATAATGAGGAGTGGCTATTGTTTAGCTAAGTATAGTTAGCGGCAGCTTCTCTGCGGAAACCAAATCTTGGGCAGTGGCAAACAGCAATTCGTCCGATACGCAAAGCGCGATCTCCGAGATTGTATCGTAAGCAGATTCTGACAGTACGCGAGCAGCCAGGCGAATGAAATCATCGTACTCAAAGTGCCCGTAGCCTGTTGCCAGAGCTGACAACACAACTTTCGAGATGTCACCACGCCCAGCACACGAATTGAGGCTTGATCGGAGAACATCGCCAACAATCTCGGCGGTTGTGTCATACCATCCGTTGCAAGGCACGGTGTGGAAGACAGCCTTGTATGGCAGGCCGGTCGTGACGTATTGAAACACCTCGCCCTGGTCCGCAAACCTTCGCCCACTTGCAGCCAACAAATGGTGCAGCTCGCTCTGAAAATTAGGGCCGAATCTCCCCATGAGCGCGCCACCAACGCCACCAGTGCAATTCAACAAGACATTGGTCGAGTAGATGAGGGCGTCCGCAGGCTCATCCAGAATGTCCGCTCGCTTGATTAGGCGCAGGCTCATTATAATGCTGTTCAACAGCTCGATGTCCTAACAATGAATCAATCCAAGGCAAGAAACCTCACACAGCACGGCCCGCCGACTTCGTGTTTCGTGCCGGTGAATGTGAGCTTGCCAGTTTTCGGATCGACCTTGAACAGCGCGACGCTGTTGCTGCCCTGATGCGCGGCGATGCACCATTTGCCGGCGGGGTCGAGTTTGAAGTTGCGGGGCGTTTTGCCTTCGACGTTGGCGTTCTGGATGAGCGCGAGTTTTCCGGACGCGGGATCGCAGGTGAAGACGGCGATGGTGTCGTGGCCGCGATTGGAGACATAGACGAACTTGCCGTTCGGATGCACACGCGTCTCGGCGGTGCTCAGTCCGCTCTGGCTGCGGTCTGCCTCGGGGATGGTGGAGACGGTCTGCACCTCGGTGAGCGTGCCTTTCTCCGTGTCCCATGCGAAGACGGTTTCGGTCAAGGTGATCTCGTTGTTCACGAAGACGAACTTGCCGTTCGGATGAAACGCGAGATGACGCGGGCCGCCGCCTGCGGGGACTTTGCCTTCGCCGTGCGGCTCGGATTTGCCAGTCGCGGGATCGATTTTATAGATGAGCACTTTGTCGAGTCCGAGATCACAGACGAGCGCGAAGCGGTTGTCGGGGCTGATGTTCACGGAGTGAGCGTGCGGCGCGGCCTGACGTTTCTCGTTCACGCTGGAGCCGGTGTGCTGGTGGTGGCTGGTGGCTTCGCTCAGCGAGCCGTCGTCCTTCACCTGATAGGAGGCGCACGATCCGCCGCCGTAGTTTGCGACCATCGCGAGCTTGCCAGTGCCATCTAGATTGATGTGGCAGGGGCCGCCGGTCACGGAGGAGACTTGATTGATCTTCGTGAGCTTGCCCGACGGAAGCGCGACGCTGAACGCGGTCACGCCGCCGCCCTTCAGACCTGGCTCGCTCATCTCGCCGACGCTGTAGAGGAATTTGTTCGACGGATGAATCGCGAGGAAGCTCGGGCTGCCGGTCTCTCCTGCCAGCTCCGGTTTGCCGAGTTTGCCTGTGGCTGCGTTGAACTCGGAAACGTAGATGCCCTTGCTCCCGGTCTTCGCGCCGGTGTAGGTGCCGTAATAGACGAGGAAGTTGTCACCAGCGAGGGCGGTGGAGGCGAGCGCGGCGAAAGTGAAGGCGAGTGTTTTGGTGTTCATGATCTCAAATGGTTGGGTGAGTGAAGATGGAGCAACGGCGGCAAACGGGCATCCTTGCGGCTGCACGCAGGTGTTTCGGCTTGTCATCGCGCCCGCGCTCGCGCATCCATCCAGCTCTGACATGAACGCCCAGCCGCAAACTCTTCAGCCAGCCGCGCCGCCGCATGGTGATCCTGGCGAGGAAAAAACGCGTTTGCTCGAAGGTCTCATCGACCTGGGCCTCGGCGTGCATGAAGAGGAGCCGCCTTCGCATTTCGTCTCGTGGATGCCGAGGGCGGGCGAGCGCGTGGGCCGCTATGTGCTCGTGCGACAGCTCGGCGAGGGCGGCTTTGGCGTCGTGTGGCTGGCCGAGCAGCGCGATGACATCATCCGCGAGGTGGCGCTGAAATTGATCAAGCCCGGCATGGACTCGCGCCAGGTCATCTCGCGCTTCGAGGCGGAGCGGCAGGCTCTCGCCCTGATGGATCACCCGAGCATCGCCCAGGTGCTCGACGCGGGCACCGCGCCAGACGCGCATCCGTTCTTTGTCATGGAGCTGGTGCGCGGCGTGCCCATCACTGAGTACTGCGACACGCGCAAGCTCTCCATCACGGCGCGCTTGCAGCTCTTTGCCCACGTCTGCCTCGCCGTGCAGCACGCGCATCAGAAAGCCATCCTGCACCGCGACCTCAAGCCCTCGAACATCCTCATCGAGGAAGTGGACGGCGAGGCCACGCCGAAGATCATCGACTTCGGCATCGCCAAAGCCCTCGGCTCCGCGACCCTGCGCGGCACACGCACCTCCTCGATGGTCACAGGCCGCTGGACCGTCGTGGGCACGCCGCAATACATGAGCCCCGAGCAGGCATCGAACGCGCAGGATGTCGATGCGTGCTCCGACACTTACTCTCTCGGCGCGATTCTTTTCGAGCTGCTCACCGGCCGCACACCCATCCCCGCCGAGATCATCGCCAAACTGCCGCCCGATGAAGTCTTCCGCCGCATCCGTGACATCGACGCGCCGAAGCCCAGCTCCATTTTCACCACGGCCGCCGACCCCGAAGCACTCGCCAAAATCGCCGCCGCGCGGCAAAGCGATGCGCGTCACCTCGGCCAGGAGCTGCAGGGCGACCTCGACTGGATCACGCTCAAGGCGCTGGAGAACGACCGCCGCCGCCGCTACGAAAGCGCCTCCGCGCTCACGCAGGACATCCGCCGTTATCTCAGCCACGAGGTCATCCTAGCGCGCCCGCCAACGACGCGATACATCCTCGGCAAGCTCATCCGCCGCAACCAGGCCGCGTTCATCTCCGGCGCGTTCATCACGCTCGCCCTGCTCACCGGCGCCACGCTCGCCATCTTCGCTTATGTGAAACGCAACGAGGCGCTCAACCGCACGCTCACCGCCGAGGCACAGGCGCTGGCCGAGCAGCAGCAGCGCCAGCTTGTGTCCCGTTTCTTCGAGGACAATTTCCAGGACACCACATTGCAGAGAAGCGGCGCGCTCACTCCCACGGCGATCCGCGATCTGCTCCAGGCCGCCGACGAGCGCCGCCTCAGCCAGCTCAAGGACGACCCCGAGATCGACGCGCCGGTCTCCCTCATGATCGCGGAGGCGCACCTGGAGCAGAACAGCCTGGAAAAAGCAGCCGCGCTTTTCCAGCACTCCCTCACTCTTCTGCGCGAGCAGCCAAAGGCTGAGCCCCTCACCATCGCGCGCTGCACGAGAAAACTCGCGCGCTGCCGCCTGCGTCATCACGAGGAGACAGGCGGCTCTTTCGACGCCGCCAGCACCATCGTCTTGATCGACGAAAGCATCGCCATCTACCAGCTCCTCACTACACCGCAGCGCGAGGAGCTGTGGGAGGCGCAGGCATTGCGCGCCGGAATTCTGCGCAGCTCCGGCAGGCTCGATGATACCGTGGCGCAGCTCGATGAAATGAATACCGGCCCCGAATCCGAGGCGCTGCGCGATTCCCGCGCCTACGGCTGGTTCAAACGCGAAAGCGCCCTCATCGCCGCCGCGCGTGGCGATCACGCGGGCGCGCTCGATGCGCTCGACACCGCGCTCATCTTGCTGAAGGGCGATCCCGAGCAGACGCAAAACCAGGCGCGGCTAATCGAGGCCGACATCAGCCGCATCCGCGCGGACGTGCGCCTCACCGCCGGCGATCTCGATGCCGCGCTCGCAGCCGCCACGCAGGAGAACGAAAGCCGCAAGCCCGTGCTCGGCCACGACGATCCGCACGCCCTCATGCGCGCCGCAAAAATCTGCGCGCAGAAAAAGGATTTCGCAGGCGCGGAGACGCGGCTCAATGCGGCGCTGCTCGTCGCGCGCGAATCATTTTCTTCCAGCACCGAGGAGTCATGTCTGCGCGAACTGCGCGCCGTGACCATCGCGCTCCATCCGCAGGACCTCGCGCTCCAGGCCGCCGCCAGCACCAGGCTTGCACGCATCATCCTTGCCCAAGCCGATGAAACACTTCTCGCCACCGGCACACGCGACGACTCTCGCATCGCTGAGGCTGCGGCGCTTTTGCCTGATGAGATCAGCGCCGCCATTCCCGCCGGAGCCGAAGCATCTGGCTTTTTTGAAACCCGCGCCAGCATCGCCGCGCGCAAAGAGGACTTTGCAGCGGCCATCCGCGATCTGCACATGACCGACACCACCGCAGCCCGCGCGCGCTGCGCCGTCTTCGCCCTCGCCATGCGCGACGCCGCCGCTTTCGAGACGGAGAAGTCCGAGCTGATCTCCCGCCTGCATAAAGAAACCAGCGCCGAAGATTTCATCGAGACCTGCCGCGTCGCGCTCCTCGGCCCTGTCTCCGACACCGCCCAGCTCGATGTCGTGCGCAGTCATTTGCAGAACACCATCGGCCAGGATGTCGAGAGCGACCGCCTCGCGCTCATCATGGGCATGATCGAGTTCCGCGCCGGCGACTGGAGCACCTCGCGCTACTGGCTCGAAACTGCCAGCCGCTCCGAGCGCCCCGAGATCGCCGTGCCAGCGCAATTCATCGCCGCCATCGTCTCCCGTCGTCTCAACCAACCCGAGGCATCCGCAGCGCTCGCCACCGCCATCGCCGCCTACGAAGAGCAGCTCGCACCCGCCATCGGCACCGACTCCACGCCCGCCGCGCACGACATCTGGTTTGCGCGTCTTTTGAAAACGGAGGCAGAGACAGCTCTCGCCAAATAAGAAAGAACAAGTTTCGGCTGTCGCCGTTTTTCATGTGTGGCAAAGTCCCGGCATGGGAACCTTCCATACAGGAGCACGAATCGAGAACGTTGTGGATCGCAGCAAGGGCGCGGCCATCCCCCGGTTGCTCGTGGACACTGGCAGCGAGTACACTTGGGTGCCGGCCACCACTCTCGAAAAGCTGGGCATCGCGCGGGAGAAAAAAGACCTCGCTTTTGTCATGGCGAATGGCCAGCAGATCACACGCAGCGTGGGTTTTGCCATCGTGCGCGTTGCCAAGGCGTTCACGGTC
This sequence comes from Verrucomicrobiaceae bacterium, assembly GCA_031425215.1. Taxonomy (GTDB): domain Bacteria; phylum Verrucomicrobiota; class Verrucomicrobiia; order Verrucomicrobiales; family Verrucomicrobiaceae; genus JANPIW01. The sequence goes on along the minus strand of JANPIW010000876.1, from coordinate 168 downwards.
GATGAAGTGGTGTTCGCGGAGAAGGGCGACTTGCTGCTTCTCGGTGCGCGCAGTTTGGAGGGCCTCAATCTGACCGTCGATTCACGAGGCAAGAAACTCGTCGCTGCCGGGCCTCTGCCAGCGGCTTGATCATCACGGCTGCCTGAGCCGGAAGAAATAGCGCGGCTG
>JANPIW010000875.1:0-5498 GCA_031425215.1 Verrucomicrobiaceae bacterium | reverse complement strand
CGAGACCTGGAACATCGCGGAATGCTGGATCGTGCTGCCGGGGGAGCGTTCCATCGAAGTCTATCGGGAGCCGGAGAATGGAAGCTATCGCAGCAAAATGACCGTCACTGCCGGTGAGGTTCTCGTCTGCGGTTCGTTGCCTTCGGTTTCAGTGTCGCTCGACGAGTTGTTTGAGAAGAACGCCGCTTGATTCACGCGTTCATCGCTCGAGTCTCGATGACTTCTTCCCACTGACGCACATGACGGTCCCATGTCAGATCCTGCATGGTCTCGCGCGCGGCAAAGCTCATGGCTTCGCGCGCCTCGGCGCTCAGTGAGAGCGCGTGCTGGATGCGTGTGGCGAGCTTTGCGTGATCCTGCGGGTGGTGGAGCATGAGGCCGTTCATGCCATCACAGATGTGATCCACCGCGCCGTCCTGCGTGGAGATCAGGCCGGGCAGGCCGCAGGACATGGACTGGAGCACGGTGTTGGCGCAGGCGTCGTATCTCGTCGGATGCACAAACCAGTCAGCGGCCTGGTAGAGATCGACGAGGCTGTCTGTCACGGGAATGGCGCGGATTTTGGCGCCGATGCCGAGCGTCTCGATGTGATTCTTGTTCCAGTTGCTCAGCGGACGACCGGCAATCCATAGCGTCGCGTCGATGTTTGCCATGGCCTGTAGCAGCGCGTCGAGACCTTTGCGCCGGTGGCTCAGCGAGACAAATAGCAGAACGGGCCGCGCGGGATCGGTCTGGAGCTTGCGGCAGATCGCCTCGCGCAATGCGGCGCGATCCGCAGCGGGTTTGAAGATGTCCCCTTCCACGGCGGTGTGGATGGTGGTGAAGCGCTCGCCGGGTGTTTTGTACGCGCCCTGGAGCTGTGCGGCGACGCGGTGGGAATTGGTGATGAAGCGCTGCGTCTCGCCCGAGGTGTAAAGGCGGCGCTCGAGTTGCAACTCCAGCAGGTTTTTCGGCGACCATCTTTTATAGAATGGCAGCAGCCGCGAGTAGATCAGGTGACAGCCCCCCCCGGCGCGATGGAGATCGTGGCGGTAAGTGCGGCCGAAGCCGATGATCGCGTCCACATGCAGATCATTTGCCACCCGCGCTGACTCGCGCGCAAACTTCCACATCGCCACCAGTTTTGACTTCCCTGTGAGCGGCACACGATGCACGGGCGCGTCGAGCTTTCCCTCCACCTCGGGAGTGATCGTTGACGTCACGAGTTCCAGCTTGTGACCAGCAGCGCGCAGGCGCGTGGCGAACTCGATGAGATAATTCTCAAGTCCGCCGCTGCGCGTGAACTGATGATAAATGAGGGCGAGGTTCATGATCCGGGTTTGATCTCGTCCTCATACTTGCGGCTGTAGCGCGTGAAAGCGAAAAAGGCCGTGGCCACCGCGATCCAGAGGCCGGGAAAGCCGTCGAGAAACCCGCGTCGCAAAAAATAGGAGCGAAAGAAACGCCACGGTGGACGGAGCAGATTCGCGGCGAGTGACCAGCGTGCGCCATCGGCTTTCTGCCGCTGGAGAAAGGCGTCGGAGAAGACATTGATCTTGGAGACGTAGTGCGCGATGTCGCGAAAGGAGTAGTGATGAAGATCACCCGCCAGCCGCGTGGTGACACCGCTGCCCAGCTCGATGAAATCATGCTCAGGGCTGCCGCTCCATCTGGCCGCGTCGCGGCGGAAGAGGCGCAGCTTGCGGTCGGGATACCAGTCGCCATGCGTGATCCAGCGGCCGAGAAAGAAGACCTTGCGCGCCATTTCCGCGCCGGTGAAACGCTCCGCGTCGCCGCGCGCGAAGAAGGCGCGGATCGAGGCGCGCAGCTCGGGCGAAAGCTCCTCGTCGCAATCCAGCGCCAGGACCCAGGGCCGGGTGCAAAGTCCGAGCGCCACATTCTTTTGATCCCGATGCCCGAGCCAGTCGTGATGCGAGACACGCGCGCCGAACTCACCGGCCGCGATCTCGCGCGTGCGGTCGGTGGAGCCGCAGTCCACCACGACGATCTCCTCGGCAAGGCCGGCGGCGCTGGTGAGGCAGCGGCGGATGTTTGCCTCCTCGTCGCGCGAGATGATGGAAATCGAGAGTGGCAGCGGAGGGCCGTCGTCCATTAGAGAAGCAGTTGGCGCGCAGTGTGGCGGGAACGCGCAGGAGTCAAGGTGGGAAACACGCCGCGCCACATGAAGGGGCGCGGTTCAGCTTGATCGTTGACCGGCGTGATTCCTCGCTCTAAAGACAGCGCCATGAGCGCAAAACCCCTCGAAGGAAAGACAGGTCTCGTTTTTGGTGTCGCAAACAAGCGGAGCATCGCGTGGGCGATCGCGCAGGCGTGGGCTGAGGCCGGCGCGAAGCTGATCTTTAATTACCAGGGTGACCGCCTGAAGGACAACGTGGAGGAGCTGGCCGGGACGTTTGGCGCGGACACGCCGTTGTATCCTTGTGATGTGGGCAGCGACGCGGAGATCGACACGTTCTTTGACAATGTGGCCAAGCACACCAGCAAGGTGGATCTGCTGCTGCACTCCGTGGCATTTGCGCCGAAGGAAGCGCTGACGGGCAGTTTTCTCGACACCACGCGTGAGGCCTATCGCGTGGCGCACGACATCAGCGCATACTCGCTCGTGGCTCTTTCGCGCAAGGCGGCGCCGCTGATGACGGACGGCGGCAGCATCGTGGCGATGAGCTACTACGGCGCCGTGAAAGTGGTGCCTCATTATAATGTCATGGGCGTTGCCAAGGCATCCCTGGAAGCCAGCACGCGCTACCTCGCTTACGATCTCGGCCCGAGAAAAATCCGCGTGAACTGCATCAGCGCCGGCCCCGTGAACACACTGGCCGCGCGCGGCATCGCAGGCTTTGGCGACATGCTCAAGCACTACGACGCTCACGCGCCGCTCAAGCGCAGTTGTGATCCCAAGGAGTTGGGTGCCACGGGCGTGTTCCTCGCCAGCGAAGGCGCTGCCTCCATCACCGGACAGGTGCTCTATGTCGATGGCGGCTACGAGATCATGGGGATGTAGGGCGAGGAGATTTCAGATTCGCTGGTAGCGGCGGAACTCGAAGCCCTCGCCGGTGTCGAGGGTTTCTTCTTGGCGGAATAGGTGTTCAAAGGGCGGGAGAAACACGTCGCCTTCGTGCGGGGCGTGAATCCAAGTGAGGTAGAGCGAGTCGCAGCGGGGGAGCAGGTCAGCAAAGAGAGCTGCGCCGCCGATTAGAAAGACGGTTTCATCGACGGCGGTGATTTTTTCCAGCTCGGAGATGTCGCGGATGATCTCGATCCCGTCTCGCGGTGCCATGGTGCGGCTCAGGACGATGTTGCGCCGGCCGGGAAGAGGGCGGCCTATGGAGTCGAAGGTCTTGCGGCCCATGAGAATGGGGTGGCCGAGGGTGGTGCGTTTGAAGAACTTCAAATCCTCGGGTAAATGCCAGGGCAGTTTGCCGGCGCGCCCGATGACACGGTTGGAGGCCATGGCGACAATGGCGACGAGTCTGGGATGCGGGGAGGGTGATGAGGCGGGCACGATGATAAAAAAATAGATTTTAGAGTTGCATGGAAAGCCAATTTTTCATATCACAGAGTCTTTCCACGCGGAAATTCAGATAATTCAACGTCCGAGAATTTTATCCTGACTGCTTGCCCGCCCCTATATTACGACTCATCTCCAGCGCCTTTTAAGTCATGAACACGCTCCCGATCGCGACAGGCCGAACGGAAGCGTTTTCATCGTAGTTCCACATTTTCATCAGTTCTTTTGTTCACCACCACGCCTATGAATCTCACCTCCCACCCAACCTCCCGGCAGCATGGCAGCCTTTCTTTGCGCTTTATGCGACGGCATTCCAAGGCTCCGGTCACGGCGCTGCTGCTGCTCTGTTTCACCATGTGGACGATGCAGAGTTCCCTGCGCGCGGCGACGCTGACGTGGGATGGTGGGCCGGGCACATGGAACACGACGAGCAATACTTGGAATGGCAGCTCGGTGAATTGGACGAATGGGAGCGACATCGCGCAGTTCACCACGGGAGCGGGCTTGGTGACGCTAGGGGTGCCCATCACGGCAGGCGCGCTCGACATCCAGATCGGCGGCTACACCATCGCGGGCGGCGGCAATGCGTTGACGCTCCTGGGCACAGGCTACAGCGCGACGAGCACGAACCCTCGCGCGATCACGATCACCTCTCCACTGAACACCTTTGGTGCGATCAACAACATCACGAACATCAGCGCCAACACGGTGCTGGGTGCGTCGCAAAACTGGGGCGCGGGTCTTTTCACACGGCTGAACCACACCGGGAACATCAGCGAGTTGGCGGGGCCAGGCTACGGCATCGCGAAGGACGGGCTGGGCACCATGTCGCTCTCGGGCACGAACACATTCACTGGCCAGCTCACGGTGGAGAATGGTGTGCTGGTCATCACAAACGCGGCGGCGCTGGGAACAGGGACGTCGAACGTGCAAGCGGTGGGTGATCGTAACACCTTTGGCGGCACACTCATGCTCGCCGGTTCAAACCCAGGCGGCACGGGCATGAATGTCACGCGCAACCTGTTTCTCTCCGGCGGCGGTGTGGCGACGGGCAATGCGATCACCACGGGAATTTTTGCGTTGTCCCAAGGCGCGTTGACCAGTGTGGGAAACAACACCGTGTCCGGCAGCGTGACGACGGGCAACTTTGTGGAGAACCGCATCACGCAGTCCATGGTGGGCGGCACGCTCACACTCGCTGGACCGGTGACTCTGGGCGCGGGCGTGGAGACACTCTTTGTCGGCGCGGGCAATTACAATGTCACGGGTTTGGTTTCAGGAACGGGTGGCATGATCAAGACCAATTACGGCAGCTTCGTGACCACGAACACCATGATCCTCTCCAACGCCGCCAACACCTTTTCAGGCAGGGTGCGCATCGACGCGGGCACGGTGCGTGTGGCCAATGCGGGAGCGCTGGGCACCAGCACGGCGGGCAATTCAATCGAATTCAACAACGCCACGGCGGCCAACGCGGTGCTCGAAGTGCGCACGGACGCGGCCAATGTGGGTTCATTCAGCACGAAGAATCTGAGCACTGCGTCCAATAGCGGCACGGTCTTCGTGGATCGCGCCGTGGGCGGCTATGGATTGAACAACCTGAATCAGACGGTGGATTTTGGCGCGTTCACGTTTGGCGCGGTGAACCGCACGCTGAGTGTCATGGGCCGCAATGGCTACGGCTTCTCCGTCGGCACGGTCGGCACCAGCTTCGGCGCGACGGGTAACAACAACGTGGCTTTCACGACAAACGCGAATGGTCTGACCACCCTGGATGGCAATGCCACCATCGGTGACGGCACGGCGCGCACTTTCACTTTCACGGCGACGGGTGACTCCGCTTTTAATGGTGCCATCATATCAGGCAACAATGCCGCGAACCATGTCTTCACGAAGGCGGGCACAGGCACGCTGTCGGTGAATCCCAGCGGGCAGACCACCACCATCCTGGGCAACCAGAACATCAACGCGGGCACCTTCTCGCTCGTCG
>JANPIW010000874.1:0-4784 GCA_031425215.1 Verrucomicrobiaceae bacterium | reverse complement strand
GCTCATCCTCTCCGCCCTGCTCGTCACCACGTTTTCCTCCGCCGCTGACTGGACGCGTTTTCGTGGGCCAAACGGATCCGGCATTGCGCCGGATGACAAACCGGTGCCCACGGAATGGAGCGACGACAAGAATCTCAAATGGAAAATCGCGCTGCCAGGCCCCGGAAGCTCCAGCCCGATCATCACGGGTGATCGCGTCTTCATCACCTGCTGGAGCGGCTACGGCACCGACGCGGACGGGAGCGATGATCAGACCAAACTCATGCGGCATCTTCTCTGTCTCGACCGCGCCACAGGAAAAACTCTGTGGGATCGCGCCATCGCCGCGAAGCTGCCCGAGGATCGCTACGGCGGCATGTTTGCCCAGCACGGCTATGCCACGCACACGCCGGTCACGGATGGCAAAAGCGTTTTTGTTTTCTTCGGTAAGTCGGGCGTGTTTGCTTTCGATCTCGAAGGCAAACAACTCTGGCAGGCAGATGTGGGAGATGGTCTCGACGGGAGAAACTGGGGATCAGCATCCAGTCCCATCATTCACGATGGCGCGGTCATCGTGACGGCTGGCCCGGAGAGTCTCGCGATGTACGCCTTCGAGACGAGCACGGGAAAGCAATTGTGGAAGTCAGCGGCGGACGGTTTCCACGGTAACTGGGGGACACCCATCATCAGCACCGTGGATGGGCGCGCCGACATCGTGATCTCGGTGCCGGGAGAAATCTGGGCCTTCAATCCTGAGAGTGGCAAGCTGCGCTGGTACAGCCAGGGTTTGCAGAGTGACTCCGTGTGCAACAGCGCGGTAACCGATGGCGGCGTGATCTACGCCATGGGCGAGCGCGGCGGCGGCTCGCTCGCTGTCAGAGCCGGCGGCAGCGGCGACGTGAGCAAGACGCACATCAACTGGACAGGCAGCAACGGCTCGCGCATTTCCACACCCATTCTTTGGGAAGGACGGCTGCACTGGGTCAGCGGCTCGCTCGTCACCTGCCGCGATGCGAAGACGGGCACGGACATTTATGAGGAGCGCATTCCTGGCGCCGCCGCGCAGCCCGAACGCGGCGGTTTTAATCAAGGCGGCGGTGGTCGTCGCGGCGGGATGAGTGGTCAGGATTACGCATCACCCGTTGCGGCAGGAGGCAATCTTTATCACGTCACGCGCCGCGGAGAAGTGCTCGTCATCAAACTCGGCCCCGCATTCGAGATCGTCGCGCGCAACAGTTTTGCCAGCGACAAATCGGACTTCAGCGCCACCCCGGCCATCAGTGACGGCCAGCTCTTCATCCGCTCGGCCAGGAATCTGTATTGCATCGCGCAGTGACCGGCAGACCAGACCACTGGCGGGAGCAGTGAAGGAAGCGAGACGAGATTCCCGTTTCGTCTGCCATGAATCCGCCAGCCCATGTCTCCCGTCGCAGTTTCATCCGTCTGGGAACGCTCGGCGTGACAGCAGCAGGAGCGTCCGAGGCCCTCGCGCAGGGAAAAACAGCGGAGCCGGTAATGCGTCCGTTCATCACCCCCGAGGCGGATTTCCAAGATGTGTCGCGCGGAAATCCAAAGCCTCACACTCTCACTGGCGCGGCGCAGGAGGCAGCGCGGCTCACGGCGGAAACCTGGCGGCTCGAGATCACGGCTGATCCATTCGTCGAGGAGCCACATACTAAAGTGGCGGCAACGCTGGAGAAACCGCTCACACTCGATGGTGGCAACGCGCTGGATTTGCCCAAGCTCATCGAGCTGGGTAAAAAGCACGAGGTTCATTTTCTCAAGGCGATGCAATGCCTGAACATCGACACACCGCTCGGCCAGGGCTTGTGGACGGGCGTGCCGCTGCGCGAGGTGCTGAAGCTCTGCGGCAAAATGAGCAACGTGCGCCGCATTTACTTCTGGGGCTTTCACAACAACGACGAGAAGCAGGTCTTCAAATCATCCGTGAGCTACACGCAATGCATGGAAACCGCGCCCGGTGATCTGCCCGTGTTCCTGGCCTATCGACTGAACGGCGCGCCGCTTTCGCCTGAGCGCGGTGGCCCCGTGCGCATGATCGTGCCGTGGTCCCATGGATACAAGTCCATCAAATGGCTCCAGCACATCTTCGTCACCAATGACGCGCGCAACAACGACACCTACGCGAACGGCAACAACGATCCCGACTCCTTTCTCAAAACCGCCGCCTACGTCGATATGGGCGCGGAAAAGATCAAAGCTGGGGAGCCAGTCTTCCTCACCGGTCAGGTCATCAGCGGACTCTCCGGCGTGAAGCGCGTGGAGTACTGGCTGCGCTCCGTGCCCGATGCGAAACAACCCAAGCTCGCAGATGACGCGCCCGAATTGCTGCGCGGCCCGTGGCTGCCATGCGAACTCCAGGCACAACCCGACTGGACCGCCGCGCTACCCCCAGGTGTGAAGCCGCAAAGCGTGCTCGCGTTCAACCAAGCCGCTGGCAAGCCAACATCGTGGCCGCCGCGCTACGGCATGTGCTCATTCATGGCCGTTCTCAAAGATTTGAAACCCGGCCACTACGAAGTCCGCGCGCGAAGCGTGGACCGCAACGACTTCGCCCAACCCGAGCCGCGTCCCTCGCAAAAGAACGGCAAGAACGCCATCCAGGCGCGGCGCTTTGAGGTGGTGTGATCAAGGCCATAAGCGAAACCATCGCAACCGACAACGGCCTCGTGCCCAGGGTGACCGCGCAAATCCCCAACCGGCGGCAAAGATCACAGCTTCGCTCAGTTCAAGGTGACGAGGCAAGACTGCTCGACACTCCGCGCGAGCGTCAGGCTTAAACCGCTGCGGCGAGATCACGCATCGCCTGTTTCATGTCGGGTGGACCGAAGGCTGAGGTGCCGCATACGAGGAGGTTGGAGCCGTTGCGGCGGGCGATGGGGGCGGTGTGGGTGTAGATGCCGCCATCGACTTCGAGATGATAGTCGAGTTTGTGCGCGGCGCGGTGGTCGCGCGCGGCTGCGAGCTTGGGCATGGTTTCCTTTTCCATGAATGGCTGGCCGCCGAAGCCGGGGACGACGGTCATCACGAGCAGCAGGTCGATGTCGCGGATGAATGGCAGCGCGGCGTCGAAGGGTGTGTCGGGGTGCAGCGCGAGGCCGCATTGTTTTCCAGCGGCGCGGATGCGCTTGAGGGTGTCGGCGATGCTGGTGTCGTAGCGGGCTTCGACGTGGATGGTGATGTTGTCGCATCCAGCTTTGAGGAAGCGCTCGAGATAATGATCGGGCCGGTGGATCATGAGATGGGTGTCGAGAAACATGCTCGTGTGCTTGCGCACGGTGCTGATCATCTGGGGGCCAAAGGAGATGTTATCAACGAAGTTGCCGTCCATCACGTCGAGGTGGAGCCACTGCGCGCCTGCGTCCTCGGCGCGCTTTACTTCTCCGGCGACGTTGGACCAGTCGGAGGCGAGGAGCGATGGGAGGATGAGCGTGTCGTGGTGGGTCATGGGGGATTGATAGTGTCCGATATTCAACAGTCAAAGGACGGAGAAAACGCGAGGGACAAAAAGGACGGTGCTGAAGGCGACAAATGTCTTGAACCGGCGAGGGAGTGCGGGAAACCTCGTTCAATGTCCGAGCCGTTTATTGACCTGCAATCTGATGATCATTTCATGCGCGAGGCGTTGCGTCAGGCGCGGCGTGCGGCGGCGCAGGACGAGGTGCCCATCGGCGCGGTGATCGTGCATGAGGGGCGGATCATCGCCCGGGCGTGGAACCAGGTGGAGACGCTGAAGGACGCGACGGCGCACGCGGAGATGCTGGCGCTGACGCAGGCGGAGAGCGCGATGGAGGACTGGCGGCTGAGCGAGTGCGATCTCTATGTGACGAAAGAGCCGTGCCCGATGTGCGCGGGGGCGATCGTGCATTGCCGCATCCGGCGCGTGATTTTTGGTTGTCCTGATTTGAAGGGCGGGGCGGCGGGCGGGTTTTGGAATCTGCTGCAAGCGCCGAATCTGAACCACCGGTGCGAGATCACGGCCGGTGTGCTGGCGGATGAGACGGTGGCGATTTTGAAGCAGTTTTTTGCGGAGGCGCGGAAGCGGAGGTCGGATGGCGCGGTGCATGTGAAGGGGCTGCATCTGCCGCCGGCAGGGTGAGTGTGGCCTTGAGACGGTGGCCCGACTCTCCGAGGCGGGCTGCAGATGTTTGAGCCGCTGACCTCTGCAGTGCCCGCCTCGGAGAGTCGGGCTACTTTAGCTTTGCGAGGCGGTTTTTTGACCAGCTAAGGCCTTGCTGGATGGTCTCGTCTGCGGGGTCGGCGGCGGAGAGTTTTTCCCAGCGGGCGACGGCAGTTTGAAAAGATGTTTTGGCGGTATCCTTCTGACCTGCGGCCTCGCTGGCGTGACCGAGGATGCCGTATAGCTGCGCGAACTGGATCTCCCAGCTCTTGCGCTGGGGTGTGAGCTTCACGCTGATGGCGGCATCGGGGCCGAGGAGGTTCTCCATGGAGGCGACGGCGCGTTTGACGAGGGGCACGGCATCCCTGGCCTTGCCCTGATCGGAGATCATCTCGGCGTACTCGCCAAGCAGTTTGGCGAGGGTGACGGTGTAACGGGCGTTGTCTTTGTTGTCAGCCAGCACCTCGTTAAGCATCTCCATAGCGTCATTCTTTTTTTTGAGCGCCTCAGCGTTGTTTCCTTTGTCGCGTTCGAGGCTGGCAATGGCGCCGTAGTTGCGCGCGAGGAGGTATTTCACTTCCGCCCATTCTGGCAGGAGACGGTTCAGCTCCAGCAAGGTGGAGATGGCGCGATCATGAGATTCTTTCGCACTTTCGGCGCTTGC
>JANPIW010000873.1:0-5414 GCA_031425215.1 Verrucomicrobiaceae bacterium | reverse complement strand
TCGTCGTTCGCTTGAACCCCGGTCGCAACGCCTAACGGCTGATTTATATCAGTGCTAAAAAAATCAGCCAGAAAGGCTCCATCCTCAACCAGCTCAATCTCTCCCCGAGCGATCTCGGCGGCAAAAGCTTTTACACCGGCGCGGGCTGCCCGATCTGCAACAACTCGGGCTACAAAGGCCGGAAGGGCATTTACGAACTCCTCGACGTGACGGATCCGCTCCGCGAGCTCATCACCTCCAAGGCGCCCACCCTCGTCGTGAAGCAGAAGGCCATCGAGCTGGGCCTGGCCACTTTGCGCGAGGACGGCCTGCGCAATATTTACGACGGAGAGACGACCATCGAGGAAGTCCTCAAATACACCTGACCTCCGCGCGCGGCCCTTATTCTCTTGGGGCCGCGTTTTTTGGATGGACAAAAAGCACCGCTTCCCGGTAATCTGCAATTCACTCTCTTTAATCAAGCAAACCCGACACCGACCTTATGCCCAAGTTTCACTACATCGCCCTGGATCAAAACGGACAGGAATCCGCCGGGTCCATCGACGCCAACAGCGAGAGCGAGGCCGTCTCCACGCTCCGTCAGCAGCAGCTTTACCCGACGAAGGTGGTGCAAGAGGGCAAGGGCGATGTGAGCGCCATCAAGAAGCAGGCCGGTAAAACCCCCTCCGCAGCGAAGAGCAAGGGCGGCACTTCCAAGTCCAACGCCGCATCCTCGGTGAAGAGCAAGACGCTCATGGTTTTCACCCGGCAGCTTGCCACGTTGATTGATTCCGGCCTGCCCCTGCTGCGCGGCCTCACCGTGCTGGGCCGCCAGGAGCCGCAGCCAGTGATGAAGCGCACCATCACCACGCTGGCCGACAGCGTTCAGACGGGCAGCACCTTCTCCGAGTCCTTGCAGCAATACCCGCGCATCTTTAACAAGCTCTACGTCAACATGGTCAAGGCCGGCGAGCTTGGCGGTGTTTTGGAAATCGTGCTCAACCGTCTGGCCGAGTATCAGGAGAAGGCGCAGAAGCTCAAGAACAAGGTCGTGGCCGCGATGGTGTATCCGGTCATCGTCATGTTCATCGCCGTGGCGATCATGGTCTTCCTCATGCTCGTCATCGTGCCGAAGTTCAAACAAATCTTCCGCGACATGCTCGGCAGCGAGGACAAGCTGCCCGGCTTGACGAAATTCGTCATCGGCTTCTCCGAGGGCATGTGGACGTACAAATGGGTCATCCTCATCACCATCGGCGTGTTCTTTGTGACCTGGAAAATGATGTCATCCAGCAAGGGCGGACGCCGCATCATCGACCAGGGCAAGCTCAAGATGCCGCTCTTCGGCGATGTGCAGCGCAAGACCGCCATCTCGCGTTTCACGCGCACGCTCGGCACGCTCGTCACATCAGGCGTGCCCATTCTTCAGGCGCTCAATATCACACGCGAGACGGCCGGCAATGTCATCGTCTCCGATGCCATCAACCGCGTGCATGACGCAGTGAAAGAGGGCGAGTCCATGGTCGGCCCGCTCGAAGCAAGCGGCGTGTTCCCTCCGATGGTTATTTCCATGGTCGATGTCGGTGAGGAAACCGGCCAGCTCCCCGAGATGCTTTTGAAGATCGCCGACGTGTATGAGGATGAGGTGGACAACTCCGTGTCCGCGCTCACCTCCATGCTCGAGCCGATTATGATCGTGCTCCTCGCCGTCGTCGTCGGTGTGATCGTGCTCGCACTTTTCCTGCCGCTCATCTCCGTCATCCAGCAAATGAGCGCCGGTGCTTGATGCCAGGTCAAAGCCATCCTGAACCAAATCCCCCCCACGCCCATGAAAACCTGCCATGCCAGAACACGTCGCGCCGAAGGCTTCTCGCTGATGGAGTTGCTCGTCGTCATCACCATCATCGGCCTGCTTTCCGCTCTGACGATGGGCGCGTTCCGCTACGCGCAGCAGGCATCCGCCCGGAACCGCACGATGGCGATGGCCAAGGGGATCGAATCAGGACTCACGAGTTACAATGCGGAATGGGGCGAGTATCCCCAGCCGGCAAACGAAGATGATCAGGACACCTTTAACGGCATGTCATTCAACGTCGGGGGAGCCAAGATGCTCTATCAGGCTCTGACGGGAGATGGCAGCAGTGAAATCAAGCTGGCCGCCGGTGGCGGCAATGCGTCCGATGGACAATGGGACGACGATGAGAAGCTGATCTTCAAAGAGATGCCCATGGAGATGTACATGATCTCGAGCGGAGGCGCGCGCGTGAACCGATACATGCTTGTGGATGGCTTTTACCAGCCATTCCAGTACACCAAAGGCGGCACCCCTGAGGCGGTGAATCCGACCTTCGACCTCTGGTCATTTGGAAATGTGGAGGCTGCCAAATCAGACCTCACCGATGTCCAGGACAAGCAGGCCAAGCTCGACTCCAAGACCACGGCAAAGTGGATCAAAAACTTTTAGCCAGACCTGCGGGCGCCGGCGCGAGCCTGCGGTTCAGCTTGGCCGCTGGCATGAGCCTGCGGTTCACACGCATCTCCGGCCTCGCATGGCTGCTGTGCGCCCCGGCTTGGTGTTTTGCCGGGCCGGAGTCTGCTTTCAAGAGCGACGAAATTGACGCCGTCTTCCAGCTTTCCCTCGCGCCAGCAGGCATCACCGCCACTCCGGACGGCGACTGGATTTTGAGCGTCGATCAGACAGAGAAACCACGAACCCGCGTCGTCAAGGTCGGTAAGAGCGGCACCGTCGAACCTTTCCCGGACGCTGACATGAGTGATGCGCTTCCAGGAGAACCGCTGCCCTTTGACGCAGTGGAAGGTCTTCAACTCGACGCAGAGGGACTCGTCTGGCTCCTCGACAATGGCAGGCGCGGAGAGACCACGCCCAAAGTCGTCGCGTGGAACTATGACAAAAAGCGTCTCCACTGGGTCGGTCACATCGGCCAGCCTGCCGTCATCACGGGTTCGTTCCTCAGCGATCTCGCCGTCGATCCCAATCACTCTTTTGTTTACATCAGCGATCCCGCCAACGGCACGGACGCGGCGCTCATCGTGCTGGATCGCGCCACGGGCCTCGCGCGTCGCGTGCTGCAAGGTCACGCATCGGTCGTGCCAGACGAAAGTGTGCCCATGACCGCCGGACGTGGCGGTGTGGAAAGTCGCAGGCTCGATGGCAGCCAGGCCCTCCCTCATTGCGGCGTGGACCCCATCGCGCTCGATCGCAAAGGAGAGTGGCTCTACTACGCGCCTCTGCGCTCCCACCGTCTCTACCGCATCCGCGCCGAGGTGCTGCGCGATGCGGGCGCAAGCCCCGACAAAATCTCCAAAGCCGTGGAGATCTACGCCGACAAACCACCCACCAGTTCCATCACCGTCGATAACAAAGGCAACGTTTATGCAGGTGACATCCCCGGCCGCGCCATCGGCGTGATCGACTCGGACAAGCGCCAGTACCGCGTCCTCACATCCGACCCGCGCCTTCTCTGGCCTGATGGCCTGTGCTTTGGCGGCGACGGCAGACTCTACTTTTATTCCCGCGCCCGGCTCGCGCCCGGATCGCGTCCGTCCGCAGTGGCCGCTCCTGCCCCGCACACCTTTTTCCGCACCAAACCCCTCGCGCCGGGCCGCGTTGGTGATTGAAAAACTCGCGGCGTCGGAAAACTACTCCACGAGCGCGCGGGCGATCACGGCGTCGATGGGATTGAAGTCGTCAGTGAAGGCCTCCATCTCCGCAGAGAGCTGAGACGGGCTGAGGTGGCTCCGGGAGAACTGCTCCTCAATCGACCCATGAACGTAAGCGCGGTCGGTGGCGACGAGGGGCGACCAGTCGGTGTCACGCGATGCCAGAAGGATGACGTTCTGCGCCTGGGGGATGCGGCCGTTCACCGCGAAGATCTCGACGTGAGGAAAAACGCCGCGCACCGTGGCGAGCATCCTGGAGAGCAGTTCAGACTTCGGTCCCTCGACTGCGGTGATGATGTTCATCAAGAAAACCCCGTCAGGCGTGAGGTGGTCGGACACGACCTGGAAAAACTCGCGCGTGGCGAGGTGCGGCGGGATGGCGCGCACACCGTTGTAGGCATCGCCGAAAATGAGATCCCATTTTTTCTCCGTCGTGCGCAGATAGCTCCGCGCGTCAGCAGCATGGGCCGCGACGTTGGGATGCTCCGCGAGCTTGAAGAATCTCCTGCCCGCCTCGATCACCATCGGGTCGATCTCGACGACATCGACCGCCGCATCAGGGAACGCGCGCGAGACCTCGCACGGCATGCCAAAGGCACCCGCGCCGAGGAAGAGCGCGCTCTTCAGCGATGTGACGGGCCGCAACGTCGCCAGCCGCCAGTACTTCTGATACGGCAGCACCGTGGCGCCATCAGATGCGCGGATCGCTCCCTCAGTGGTGTTGTCGAGGTTGAGATGCAGCTCCTTGCCGCTGCCCATGTCCAGCTCGCGCACCTCGATGCGGTGATAAAAAGAATCGTGCCGCCAGACGACGTTCGGACCGGGCGCGTCATCTGCGGTGAATCCAAACCACGCCGCGAAGAGGCCGCTGAGCCACACGGGGAGCTGCTGCTGCCAGGTGTTGCGCGCGAGAAAAAAAGCTGAGGTGGCCAGCACCAGAAGAATGATCGCCGTGCCCAGGAAGATGGACTTCACGCCGAAATTTGAGAGCAGCACAAAGCCGGAGAGAAACGTGCCGACGAAGCTGCCGAGAGAGCCTAGCATCGAGATCGTGCCCGCAGCCGCGCCGACGTGGGAGTCTTTGTCCGCGAGGCTGAAGAAGCGCACGCAAGCCGGCGAGACAGCCCCGAGCAAAACCCCGGGCACTGCGAAGAGCAGGAGGGATATGATGACGGGACCCGCGATGAGTCCTTGATCGCTGAGCGACGTGCCGAAAAGCTCGTGCAGCGCGGGGATGAAAAAGGTGAGCACAGCCGCGGAGGCCAGCAGCCAGCCGAGCAAGTCCATCGCGAGCTTGCGATCCGCCAGCCAGCCGCCGAGGAAACCGCCCCCGCTGAACGCGATGAGGATCACACCGATGAGCGCCGTCCAGGTGTAAGCCGTGTTTCCAAAAAGCGGCGCGAGCAGGCGGAAGGCCGTGATCTCGATCACCATCACGGACGCGCCGGCGATGAAGCAGATGAGCGCTAGCACGAAACGGATCGTGCGTGGAGAGCGGTCGCGGTAGTCCGCCTCGTTGATGATGGGCGCGACGCCGAGCTTGTTGGGTTTGGGGGGCTTGGACACGGTGTCAGTCGTTGTGGAACGCGAGGTTTTGGATTTTCCAACCCGCGTCGGTTTTGATGAGTGTGAAACAATCGGTGCCAGTGACGATCTCCGCGCCTTTCACGAGCCGCCAGCGCACGGTGGCCTGCGTGATGCGTGCGTCGCCGGTGAGATGAGTGTCGGTCGCAGATTCGGTCATCGGCACGGGC
>JANPIW010000872.1:0-12740 GCA_031425215.1 Verrucomicrobiaceae bacterium | reverse complement strand
CCCAATGCGCTGGCCGAGGGAGATGTGCGAATGCTCTCCTGATACCGGCACCAGATTACACACGCACAGGGGACCATCGTGATGAGCGCATTTGAGCGGGCAATGGGGATTTGGGTGCAGGGTGTTCACGATGGTTAAGTTGGGTGGTGGTGCGGCCCGTGCTCGTGGTGGTGTCGTGCGTTAGTCCATATTCATGCCTGATCGCGTTCTTCGGCCAGTTCAGCTTCGGCACGAAACCAGTCCTCCAGATGATCTTCGTTCCCCGGTTCGCGGGTTTGATAGTGGAAGTAGGCTCTGGCAGCGATTTCATCGGGGGACAGATCCAAAGGTTGACGGGTGCCGTCCTGCGGCGGGCGGGCGTCCGGTGATGACGAATTGTCAATCTCCCCGGCCTTATTTTTCTGGGAACTCTTGGGGCTTTTAGAAGCGTTTCCGCGCGGAATACTCTTTGCTTTCGGAGCATGACGTTTGTTTTTCATATGACTTGAGTATTATCCGGCAGTCCAAGATTTGTGATGGGGTCATCACCTGCTTTCGCGCTTGATAAGCGCTGCTGAATACCCGCCGGGAGGCGCGGCAGGAAGGTGTCAGGAGATAATTTTGAAAAAAACTATCGTGATTCAGAATCCCTGATCAGCCATCTGGTTCACGGAGGACTAAACAAAAGGGTGCGGCTGGGTTCCTCGAGGTGATCTGCAAATGAGAGCAAACCGCCCGGCCGAAGGGGACTACTGGCCATCGAACAGATTACCATGAATAATCTCACGCGGTTCGGCTACTTCCGCGCGACGTAATCAACGACGCACACTTGTCGAGCAGCGGCTTGAGGATGCTGACGATTCGTCGGCCATCCCACGCGAGGGAGCCGACGGGTCGTCGGTGGTCCATGCGGGAGCCGACGAATCGTCGGTGGCCCATGGTGGGTCGGTTGTACTTACGCCTTGACGCTTTGCGGCGAAGAAGGCACTACTAGACGCTCTCCGTTCACGCGCTCGCCACAGCGATGAATTCACTCTCATCCCTATCCTCTCCCATACTCATGTTCGGCAAAATTTCCCCACTTCGCCTTGTCTTGCGCCCGGCTGTCTGCCTGGCGCTTTTTACATCCGGCCTCGGCGCACTGCACGCCCAGGACGTGGTCGCTGCCGCGGATGCGCCTGCTGCCAGGAAGATCGTGAAGCAAATCCAGGTCGTCTTCATCGGCGCTGTGACCATCGATGAGGCGCGTGTGCGCGGTAACATGGTGACGCGGGAGGGAGAGGCGTACACGAACGAGAGCATCGAGCAGGACATCCGCAATCTGTACGCCACGGGTGCGGTGGAGAATGTGAAGATCGACGGCGTGGACGTGCCCGGCGGTGTGAGGGTGGTCGTGACGATCTCGGGTCGTGGGGCGATTGGCGAGTTTGCTTTTGCGGGCAACACGATGTTTGACAATGACAAGCTGCTCAAGGAGATCGAGATGAAGCCCGGCGATCCGGTGTCGGACATCGAACTGACGAAGGCGCAGCAGAAGATCCGCGAGCTGTATGAGAAGAAGGGCTATCCCGATGTGATGGTGAGCTACACGGCGGAGCCGATGGCGCAGGGCGGGTTCACGCGTGTGGTGTTCAACATTGGGGAAGGTGCGCGCGGTATCATCCACGACATCCGCTTTGAAGGAAACACGGCGGTGAAATCGAAAAAGCTCCAGGGCATGCTGAAATCGAAGGAGAAGAAGTTTTATCACATCATCGGCAAGGCGGGCAAGCTGAACAACGAGGAACTGCAGGATGACATCAAGACGGTGCAGAACGCGATCCAGGACAAGGGCTACCCGTATGCCAAGGTGGTAGAAGTGCGCCGCGAGCCGGTGGGCACTGAGAAGGTGGATCTCGTTTTCGTCATTTCAGAGGGTGAGAAGTACGATGTGGCCGGCGTGGGCATCGAGGGGAACACGGTCTTCACCAGCGAGGAGCTGAACCCCGCGCTCTCCACCCAGACGGGCTTTGCCTATTCGGGCGCGGATGTGCGCGCGGATGAGAAAATGATCAGCGACTACTATGGCTCGCGCGGCTATGCCGATGCGCGCGTGGACACGAGCATCATCCCGGCAGGGGCGGGGCAGGTGAACATTCTGTTCCGCATCTTCGAGGGGACCAAGAGCTACATCCGCAAGGTGAACATCAGCGGCAATGACATCACCCAGGACCGCGTGATCCGCCGCGAGCTGACCTTCCTTCCTGGCGAGGAAATGAACACGGTGAGAATCGAGGCCGGCAAGTCGAAGCTCGAAAACATGGGCTACTTCAGCCAGGTGGATTTCCGCAACAACCCGACGGGCCAGGAAGGCTTTAAAGACGTGGACGTGACGGTGGTGGAGCAATCGACGGGCACGGTGAACTTCGGCGCGGGCTTCAGTTCCATCGACAGCCTGGTGGGCTTTCTCGATCTCACGCAGTCAAACTTTGATCTGCTCGGCTGGCCGGGATTCCGCGGCGGCGGCCAGCGTTTTTACATGGGCATCAAGTACGGTGCCAAGCGCCGCGACTTCCAGCTCAACTTCACCGAGCCGTGGTTCATGGGCCAGAAGCTCTCGTTCGGAGTCGAGATGTTCTACCGCGATCTCTATTACCTCAGTGACGTGTACGACCAGCAAAACATCGGCGCTGGCTTTTCATTCCGCAAACCTTTGAGCGAGGACTCCTACATCGAGCTGGCCTACACCGGGCAGAACATCAAGATTCAAGACATCGACGAGGAAGCCTCCGAGGCGATCAAATCCGAGGAAGGCAGCTTCTTCCAGAGCAAGCTCGATCTCACCTGGGCGCATGACACACGCGACAGCCCCTACATCACACGCAAGGGCCACAAGATCGAGGCGGGTATCAGCTACTCCGGCCTCGGCGGTGATGTGGATACCTTTGGCGTGAACCTCACGGGCGCGCAGTACATCCATCTGCCGGGCGACACCATCCTGAGCTTTGAGGGCGCGCTGCGTGCCGTCGATGGCGGTGACCGCGTGCCGATTTTTGACCGCCTCTTCCTCGGTGGCGCCAACACGCTGCGCGGCTTTGATTACCGCGAGGTAGGCCCTAAAGACGAGACCGGCGAGCCTCTCGGCGGCCAGACTTCGTTCTATCTCAGCACGGAGTACACCTTCCCCATCATGGAGAAGCTTCGCGGTGCCTTCTTCTATGACGTGGGCATGGTCAGCGGTGACGCGTATGACTGGGGCGGCGACATCAATTCCAACTTCGGTATCGGCCTCCGGCTCTTCCTGCCCATCGGCCCCATCCGTCTCGACTTCGGCATCCCGATGCAGACGGACGAGTACAACGACTCGGGCGGCAAGTTCAACTTCAACATCGGGTACAAGTTCTAGCCGCGCTGTTGAGCGCGCGAGCGTGTAGCTGAACGCGTGAGCGTTCAGTCGGTGAGGACAGGCGTTTCATCGCATCAACTCCGAACGACCGAAGGCTCACGCCATCGGCTACCACGCGCGGGCGTGTAGCTGAACGCGCGAGCGTTCAGTCAGCCTCTGTGGCGCGGAATTCCGCCTCTGCGCAGGTGATGCTCTCGGACGAGGCAAGATGCAGCGAGCGCCTGCGTAGTTCACCATCATGGCTGAACTCTCACACCACACCACGCGCCGCGCGTTTCTTCAAACCACGACCGGCGCCGCGCTCGCAGCACCCTGGATCGCACGAGCCGCCTCTCCGGTTGCAAAGATCATCGAGACGAAAGTCATCTCGCAGCAGCCTGAGTTTTACCACGGCTGGCCCACTGTGGCGCGGCGCGCGAACGGGGAACTGTGGGTCTCGTGGTCGGGCGGACGGGAGTCGCATGTGTGTCCATTCGGGCAGGTGCATGCGATGACATCGCGCGATGACGGCGTGACGTGGACTTGGCCGCGCGTGCTGCTCGATGGCGCGATCGATGACCGTGACTCGGGCGTGCTGGAGACGGCGAAGGGCACGCTCATTGTCACGACTTTCACCTCGCTCGCTTATGAGGATCATTTGAAAAAGGCCAGCGCGTTCGCGGAGCACACGGACAAGGGCTGGGTCAGCAAAGAGATGCCTCGGGAGCAGTTCGTGAAATGGCAGTCCGCGCACTCGCGTCTCGATGATGCCGCGCGGAAAGCGGAGCTGGGTCAGTGGCTCATCCGCTCCACGGACGGTGGCATCACGTGGTCTGCGCGCATTCCCACCATCGTGAACAGCCCGCACGGACCGATCCAGCTCAAAGACGGGCGTTTGCTTTATGCGGGGAAGCAATTGTGGACGGAGGAGAGAAAGATCGGTGTGTGTGAATCGAAGGACGACGGCCAGACGTGGCAGTGGCTTTCTGAGATTCCCACGCGCAAAGGAGACAAAGCCGCAAAGTCTTGCCACGAGCTGCATGGCGTGGAGGCCGCTGACGGCACGATCATTGCGCAAATCCGCAATCACAACGAGGCGAACAAAGGCTGGACGCTGCAAACTGCATCCGGCGACGGAGGCGAGACCTGGAGCGAGCCGCATCCGGTCTGCTACGGCCTGCCTTCGCATTTGCTGCGTCTGCGCGATGGCCGTCTCGTGATGAGCTACGGCCACCGCCGCGCGCCATACGGCAATCAGGCGCGCGTCAGCAGCGACAATGGTAAAACCTGGAGCACCGAGATCATCATCTCAGGGGACGGCAAAGGCGGCGACCTCGGCTACCCCAGCACCGTCGAACTCGCCGACGGCACGCTGCTCACCATCTGGTATGAGAGCATGAAGGAGCCAAAGCTCGCCGTGCTGCGCCAGGCAAAGTGGCGGCTGGAGTAGGCTGCCTGGATTGCACCACATTCCCGCTTGGCGCTCACGGCTTTCCTGCCATCTTCGCCGCCCTCCGCAGGGATGCTGTTTCACACTTTCACTTTCTGGACCTTCTTCGCCATCGTGGCGACGCTCTATTCGCTGCTACGGCATCGCGGGCAAAACGCGCTGCTGCTCGCGGCGGGCTATGTCTTTTACGGCTGGTGGGACTGGCGCTTCCTCATCCTCATCGCGCTCTCGACGGTCGTCGATTACGCCGTCGGCGGGCGCATCCACGGCGCGGCGGATGACGCGGGGCGCAAGCGCTGGCTCATCGTCTCGCTCGCCTTCAATCTCACGCTGCTCGGCGTCTTCAAATACCTCGTGTTCTTCGCCGCGCAGGTCGGTTCGCTCGCGCAGCTCTTCGGCTACAGCGGGCCGTGGTGGGTGCCGCAGGTCATCCTGCCGGTGGGCATTTCGTTCTACACGTTTCAATCGCTGGCCTACACGATCGAAATCTACCGGCGCAAAATCGAGCCGGCGAAGTCACTCTTCGATTACGCGACCTACGTTTCATTTTTCCCCCAGCTCCTCGCGGGACCGATCGAGCGCCCGTCGCATCTCCTCGGCCAGGTCACGAGTCCGAGGCCGCGCTTGAACGAGCAGCGCTTTCGCGAGGGCCTTTATTATGTGCTCACCGGTTTGTTCCGGAAGATCGTCATCGCTGACAATCTCGCTGTCATCGCCAACGCGGTCTTTGCCAAACCGGTGAACGAACTCACTGGCTGGGAGGTGCTCGTGGGCACCTACGCGTTCGCGTTTCAGATTTACGGCGACTTCTGCGGCTACAGCACCATTGCGCAAGGTCTCGCGCGCTGGATGGGCTTTGAGCTGATGGATAATTTCCGCCATCCCTATTTCGCCACGTCGCCGCAGGATTTCTGGAAGCGGTGGCACATCAGCCTTTCGAGCTGGCTGCGCGACTATCTTTACATTCCCCTCGGCGGGAATCGCGGCAGCTCATGGTTCACTGCGCGCAATCTGATGATCACCATGCTCCTCGGCGGCCTCTGGCACGGCGCGGCGTGGACCTTTATCGCTTGGGGCGCGGTGCATGGGGCGTGGCTGGTTTTGCATCGGATGATGGGAGAAAAGGAGAACGCGGAAGTCGGAAAGCAGAAATCCTTCTTTAGCTCGCTGTTCAAAATCGCCGTAACTTTTCACATCGTCTGCATCACCTGGCTGTTGTTTCGCGCGCAGTCGATGGAGCAGGTGTGGGGCATGGTGGCGCGGCTCTGGCAGGACTGGCGGTGGTCGGACCTCGCGGGTTATTCGTTTGCGATGGTGGCTCTGCTCGCCGGGCCGCTGCTGGTTTATGAATGGTGGGTGGAGCGGCGTGGGAATCTGCTCGCCCTCACGCATTCGCACTGGCTTGCGCGCGCTGTTGTTTATTTGATCATCGTGCTCTGCATCCTCTACTTCGCACCAGACAGGCCCAGTGAGTTCATCTACTTCCAGTTCTAAACCCGTCGAGTGGCGCGTCGTCGCCGTGCTCGTGCTCGGACTGCTCGCGGCCGAGATGGCGATGCGTGTGCTGCAGCCGCGTCTTTCGCGCGACGTGTCCGAGCTGCTGCGGATGCCGCAAACGGCGGAGGCGTTGCGAGCGCACACCGGCCATAAAGTGCTCCTGCTCGGAAATTCCCTCACGCGGCGCTCCATTGATGTGGAGCTTTTGACCGAAGGCTTGCGTGCCCAGGGCCGCGTGGAGCCGAAGGTCTTCCTCCTCGTGCCCGACGGCACCAGCATGACGAACTGGGACTACGGCCTGCGCCGCTACTTCCTCCACACCGGCGCGGTGCCCGACGAGCTGTTCCTCGGCATCGGCAGGCTGCACCTTGGCGATGTCGGCGGCGATGCTTCGCGTCTAGCGAGGTTTTATGTCGATGACAAAGACCTCGCCCGCGCATGGCGCGAGGATTTGCCTTCATGGGAGGAGAAGTGTGAGTTCCTCCTCTCACGCGCTTCTGTGCTGCACTCCAGCCGCAAGCGCGTGAAGCCGCATGTCTTCGAGCGGTTGATCCCGCATTACTGGTATGTCGAGCGATGGATCAACAACCAGCTCGCCCCCGCTCAGGCGCGCTCGGGCGGCGGGGCTGTCGCGGGCCAGACATATCGTCATCTCACCTCGGTGCTCGACTCATGCAAAGACGCGAAAGTGCAGTCACACGTGATCGCCATCCCGTTGCCCGAGCCATACGAAGTCGCCGACGAGGCGGTGCGACTCATCAAAGACAAAGGCGCGCAATGGCTGCCGCTCTCCGTCACACCCGGCCTCACACCAGCGAACTTCCCCGACGGCTACCACCTCGACCCCGAGGGCGCGCGCATCTTCACGCGCCGGTTGCTGGAGGCGCTGGCCGCGAAGTGAGTCGTGCGCGGATCGTGCTTGTCTTCCATTTCTCGCGCAGCCATCGGCGCGCGGGCTTTTCGACGAGCCTGTTCACGCACATTGACAACAACAGCACGGATGCGGCAGGAACGAGAAGCCAAGCCTCGGCGGTGAATCCCGCTTTCTCCATTCGCGAGATGATCGCGAAGCCGATGTTCTGGTGCAGGAGATAGAGCGGATAGGAGATGTCTCCGAGAAAGACTAGCGGCGTGACGACGATCCAGCGCAGACGACCGGTGATGAACGCGAGGAAGAGGATCGATGCGACGCTGAGCGCAAGCGCATGAGGCAAGTCACGGACATACCAGGCGGCGGTGATGCACGTTGTGAGCAGCAGCCAGCGCGGCAGCGTGAAACCATCGCTTTTCATGCGGTAAAACAACACACCGGCAAAAAAGAAATGCCCGTGATCCAAGAGCGCCGCCGTGCGGATGAGCGGTGAGATGTGGATGCCGTGCAGATCACCCCAGCGCACGAGGAAAATCAGCGCGAGCCACAGCGTCATCCAGCGCTCCACCTTCGACAGCCAGCCGATGATGTACAATCCGCTGACAAACGCATAGAACGCCAGCTCCACGGCGAGCGTCCAGTACACGCTGTCCACCTCGGGAGTCTGAAGCCAGTATTGCACCATCGTGAGATTGACCAGCGCCTCGAAGGGGGTGCGCTTCAGACCTGGCAGCGGCGCGATGCTGAGCACTGCGAATGTGATGCCGACGCAGACCCAGTACGGCGGATAGAGGCGGCTGAAACGATTCGCCACAAAATCCCAAAGCGAGGCGGAGCGTGCGAGCGTCAGGAAGATCACAAAACCGCTGATCACGAAGAACAACTGCACGCCATAGCGTCCCCACGGCAAGGTGACCGCGGGTGCGACGACGTGACCAAACTCATCGCCATACTGCGTCGTGTAGTGAAAACACATCACGATGAACGCCGCGATGCCACGCAGTGCGTCGAGTTCCTGGAGACGGTCTGTTTGCTTCGTGTTCATGCATTTTGCGCGCAGCGGTGATACATCGTGGCCCAGCGCTCCAGCATCGGTTGAAGGTTTTGCGTGTTCAGCATCCATTTGCGCGCGGAGGTGCCGAGGTGTGCGCGCAGCGCGGGGTTTTCGAGCAGGCGCGTGATGCCGGCGGCCAACGAGGCGATGTCGCGTTCGGCTTTGAGGAAATGCGTGTCCGCCGTGCCGAGTTCCTCGCCATCGCGAGGAAAGCCGTCGTAGGGCGCGAGGAGACAGGGCAGGGCACATGACATCGCCTCGAGGACGACATTGGGGAGCCCTTCACGCTCGGACGCGAAGGCAAAGACATCGGCGGCGTGGTAATAATCGAGCACATCCTCGACCTCGCGACCGGAGAGCACGACGCTCTTCGGGTCGGGCAGAGCATCGATCAGCGCGAGTGTTTCCTTCGTGTAGCTGTCGAGCGTGGCGGCCTGATCCATAAAGGTGGAGCGCCTGCCGACGCTGCCCGCGACGACCAGCCGCGCTGTGGGAAAACGTTGCAGCACTCGCTGCCAGGCTTTGATCAGCAAGTCCATGCCCTTGCGAGGGATGACGCTGCCCACGGAAAGCACCACGGGCGCGTCGGCTGGGATGTCGAGCTTCTGCCGCGCAGCGAATTTAATGCTGGCGGTGGCAGGAAAAAACTTCGTGCAATCGACGCCGTTGCCGATGACTTCGAGCTTCGACGCGGCGAGGCCGACGTAGTCGCGGAAGAAGCGCTCAATGGCGCGCGTCTGCGGGATGACGAGCGCGTGCGCGCCGAAGAAGGCGCGGCATTGGAGTTTGAGGCGCAGGTTCGCGAGCCACGTCGTGGGCAGCGGGCCGGGGACCATGGAGGTGTTGTGCGTGGCGGGGATGCCGTCGCGCCGGGCGTCGCGCAGGAGGCGGATGGTGCCGCGCGTGACGCCGCAACTGTCCGTGGTCACGATGCGTGTGCCGCGCGGATGCGTGGCAGCTTCGCGAAAGGCGGCGGCGAGGAGCAGCTCGCGGCGCTTTTGCAGCGGCTCACTTTGCGGCAGCGGCACGACGCGGACGCGGATGGCGTTGCGCTGTTGGAAGGCATCGTCCACATCGCTCTCCATCGTGAGCCACTGGAACTGCACGCCGCGCCGCCGCATCTCGGGCGCGTAGTTCATGTGCCGCAGCAGGCCGCCGCCGAGCGTGGCGCGGGTGAAGGTATCAACGGTGAAGATCACCTGGATCGGGCCGCGCTCGTGCATCAGTCGAAGAAAATGCGGAACCACAGCTCCAGGCATATGAGGCGCCAGATGATGTTCGTGTCGCGGCCGGTGGCCAGGTACCCCTCCACGATGCGCCGCGCGACGGCGGGATCGACCGCGCCGCGCTTTGCAAAGTTCTCCACCGTGAGGAGCGATGACACCCAGTTGTTGAAATCGCCCTCGCGGAACCATTTCGCGAGCGGCAGCACAAAACCGGATTGCGGACGCGAGGACGAGGGCGGAAAGCGCTTGTGCAGAATTTTCCGCAGCACGCTCTTTGTCTCGCCGCCGTGCAGGCGCAGGGCGGGGCTGACGCGCGCGGCGATCTCGGCGAGCGGGTGATCGAGAAAAGGCACGCGCGCCTCCAGGCTGCCGGCCATGGTCATGCGGTCGGCCTTCATCAGCGTGCATTCGCTCATCCACGTCCAGCGGTCGAGATGCTGCATCCGCTCCACGGGATCGCGCGAGGCGCAGAGCTTCATCACGGCATCGAGCTTCGCTTCCGTGTCGTTCATCGCGGCGCGTGTCTCGGCAGAAAGCAGCGCGCTGTTGTCATCGCCGCGCAGCGCGAGCAGGCAGCGGCCCGCCTCGTTGCTGCAACGCGCGATCTGCATCAGCCCGTCGAGACGTGCGCCCGCGCCGGGCACATGGCGCAGCGCGGGCCAGAGCGGCGCGAGCGCGCGCAGCCAGGTCTCGTGTTTCGCGTAGGCGGCATGGCGGAGGTAGTTGCGGTAGCCGGCGTTTGTCTCGTCCGAGCCTTCACCGCTGAGCACCACCGTGACTTCTTTGCGCGCGGCCTTCGAGAGCAGATACGTCGGCAGCACGGCGGGATCGCTGATCGGCTGGTCGAGATGCCACACGATTTTCTCCAGCAGTCCCACGTCCGCCGGGTCGATCATCACCTCGCGGTGGTCGGCTTTGAAATGTTTCGCCGCATCGCGCGACGCGGCCACATCGGTGGTGAGATTGTCGCCCAGATTCGCGGTGAAGCTCTTCACGGGGCGCGAGGTCAGCTCGGTCATGAAGGCGAGCATCGTCGTGGAATCCACCCCGCCACTGAGGAAGAGGCCCAGCGGCACATCGGCCACGAGATGGCTGCTGACCGCGTCGCGCAGCGCCGTCTCCAGCTCGTGCTCGGCCTCCTCCATGGTGGTGATCGCGGGCTTGTCATACGGCATCCGCCAGTAGCTCGACTCGCTCACGCCCTTTGCATCCACCGCCAGCATCGCCGCGCACGCGAGCCGGTGGATGCCCGCGAACATCGTCTCCGGTCCGAGCGGGTAGCGCAGCGTGAGATACTCGCCCACGGCTTTCGCATCCACCGCGCGGCTCACGGCGGGATGCGCGAGGAGAGATTTGATCTCCGAGGCAAAAAGAAACAGGCCGTCGCGCTCGGTCCAGTACACCGGCTTGATGCCGAAGCGGTCGCGCGCCACGAGCAGGCGGTCGCGCCGCGTGTCGAGGATGGCGATGCCGAACATGCCGCGCAGATGTGTGAAAACGTCGTCGCCCCACTGCTCGTAGCCGTGGACGATGGTCTCAGTGTCGGACTTCGTGGTGAATACATGGCCCGCCGCCTGCAGCTCGGCGGCCAGCTCGCGGTAGTTGTAGATCTCACCGTTGAGGATCACCTGGATGGAGCCGTCCTCGTTGCCGATGGGCTGATGGCCGCCAGAGAGGTCGATGATGCTGAGTCGGCGGAAGGCCAGTCCGGAGGTGGGCGTGGTGAAGAAGCCCGAGTCATCCGGCCCGCGATGAGTCATCTCGCCCGCCATGCGTTCGAGCACAGCAGCGTCCAGCGTTCTTCCTTTTCGATCAAATGCTCCGGCGATTCCACACATGAGTCCGCAGTATTAGCTGGCATCGCCCCCTCTTGCATCTGGCTTGAAGCCGAACTTCGCGAGAAACGGCATCAATTTGAGCAGCCAGGTTTTTTCCTCCGCGCCCATGGTGAGGAGTGAGACGATGCCGAACCAGAGGCAGCTCGCGATGCCGATGGCGATGAGGTGGGGGTAGTGTGGCTGCGCGAAGGGAAGGAGCAGCGCGCAGGGTGCGAGCACGAGGGCGGCGCGCAGCACGGGCCAGGCGAAGAGGCCGGCCCAGACCTCGGCGAAACTCATCTTTGCCGCGCGCGCGGCGAGGAGGGGCCAGAGGAGGGCGCACACGAGCGATTGCTCGATGCAGGTGGCGATGGCGGCGCCTTTGCCGCCCATGCTCGCGGCGAGCCACCAGGTGAGGGCGACGTTGCAGAGTCCGGCGATCCAGTCGAATGCGGCGAGCTTGCGATGGCGCGCGAGGGCGAGGAGGAGCACCATGCTGGGTGTCTGCGCGACGAAGAGGGCCTTGGGGAGCACGGAGGGCAGCAGCACGTCCCATGCCTCCAGCGCGTGGAGGGGAATCCAGCGCTGGAAAAACGGCTGGCCGAACATCCACATCATGCCCGCGCCGAGCACGGCGAGGGAGGCGCACATGCGGGAGGCGAAGATGAAGGCTTTTTTCAAGCCGTCGTAATCATGCGCGCCTGCGTAACGGCTGAAGAGCGTGAGCAACTGCCCGCCTGCGACGATGTGCGCGAGATCGACAAACAGGGTGGGAAACCGGGTGCCCAGCGCGTAGCCCGTCACGGCTTCCTCGCCCGCTTGCAAGGCGATGATGATGGGCTGCACGGTGGAGCGGAGGGACTGGCCGGCCATCATGAGGTAGGCGATGGCGGAGTAGCCGATGATCTCGGCGGCCTTGGGCTTGCTGAAATGACGGAGGTCGATGCGCAGTGGCGGCCGGAGCTTGCGGGCGAAGGCGATGATCATGACGCACTCCACGATGCCGCAGCCTGCATGGATGGTGGCGATGCCGAGAAGGCCCCATCCACGCTGGATGCAGAAGACAAACAACACGCCGGTGACGACGACGCGGATGATGGAGGCAATGGCGATCTGGTCGTAACGAACGTGCGCTTTGAGGTAGCCGAGGTGGAGCTGCGCGGTGGTCTGCACGGCGAGGAAGCTGCCGAACACGAGCACGACCGAGCGCGCCACGTCCGCAGCGGCGGAGCCTTCGAACAACAGGGGCGCGCGCCATGCGACGAGCAGCGTGGCGGTGATGGAGAGCGCGGCGACGATGAGGAAAATCACCGCGCCGGTGCTGGCGAGGGTGTCAGTCTCGCCTTCTTTTTTTCCGCTGACGGCGCGAGAGAAAAAGCGCGGCATGGAGACGGAGAGGCCGAGATCGAGCCAGCCGTACTGAGCGAAGACGGCGATGAGCAGGCACCATGCGCCATAGAGGCCCGCGCCGAGGCCGGAGAC
>JANPIW010000871.1:0-14370 GCA_031425215.1 Verrucomicrobiaceae bacterium | reverse complement strand
ATGATTTGCTCATCCGCACCGCGGCGGGGCTTTACCGGATCGCGGCGCGTTGAGCGGTGCTCTTATTTTTGTTTTAGAAGCGGAGGCTCGAGGGCTTTGCCGAACGTGTCTTCGAACTGCAAGCACCACTCCAGCGAGCCTGCGGGAATGGCTGTGAGATCGGCGAATGGTGCGGCAGCCGGAGAGGGGCTGGCGGTGAAGGCCATGCGCGAGGGATCGGGGGGCGGACTGTAAAACACCGTTGTGGGCAAGCCCTCTCGCTTGATTTGCATCTCGCGTGGCGGAGCAAAGCCGCCGCGCGGCTCAATGCGCGCCCAAGCTTTGGTGTTCCAGTAGTCGCTGCCCCAGTCCCGTTTCTGCACGGCGCGGACGTAGATGGCTTTGCGGTCAAACTGCACCTCGGGCACATAACGGCTGCCGACGAGACCGACGAGCGGCGGGTTCTCAGGATCGGGCCGGCCTTCGGTGGATTCGAGCAGGTACTCGCGATCATCGAGCCGCACCACACACCAGGCGTGACCTCCGAGGTCGCCGTAGCGCCCGAGGGCGACGCGCGCGTCGAACCCTGCGGAGGTGAGCCAGTCCGCGAGGTAAATGGAGGAGTCCTCGCAATCCCCGCGCAGGATATTTTGTGTCTCGACGGCTGTCTGCCAGCAATCGACCTGTGACTTTTTCGCGCCCGGATCCTTGAGGTAAACACAATGATCATGCACGGCGCTCCAGATGGTGAAGAGCTTCATGATGCGGGTCTGGTCCTTGGGAAACTTGGCCGGCGGATGATAGCCGGTGAGGAACTCATTCACATAGCGGAAGCGCCCATGACTGTCGGCGGCGACGACGGCGTAGGTCTTGCGGCATGACGGGCACTCCAGCGTCATGCTGCGCTGCTGGCTCGAGACCTCGCAGATGTGCGGGTGGTTGCACAGGGCGCAGATGTTAAAGAATGATTGGGTCCCGCTTTTGCCCACCAGCTCTGGAGAGAAATCTTGCAGACGCTGTCCCGTGACGAGCAGGCAGGTGTTGGACAAGCCTCCACCGCTCTCAATGAGCACACAGGCCATGTGCGTGGCTGTCTCGTCCGTCGTCGTGGCAAACGCCTGCACCTCGCCCAGCAACACCTCCAGCGACGGCTTCGATGCCGTGCATCCCCACACGCCGTAGTAGCGTGGCAGCGCAGTCTTCACGTCATCGAGGATGCTGCTGAGATCCTCGGTCGAGGCACCATCCACAAAACGCTGGAGAAACTTTTCCAGCTCAGGATCGATCTTCAATGGATCTCGTTTCATCTCCATGCGGCTGTAGTTCACCCGATCAAAAAGATCAGCCTGAAAGCGGTCCTTGGAGAAACTTGAGGACGACGACTTTGTCAGCGCGCCGACCCACGCCTTCCACGTCTCGACCTGGCCATTGCGCATCATGGCCATCGCCACGGCTGTGGCGATGCCTGCGGCGAGGGCAAGGAAGAGATAGCGGAGCGACATGGTTATGGAAATTATAACCACCGGAAGGTCGTTCAGCAATGGCTTTGTGGGCTTTGTTGCACGCGTGCCGTGGGGTGTGATCGCCTCAAGTCGTGGGCGTGCACGAGCAGCCGCTCCTCGCCAGCTGGGTTCTTCAGCGATAGCAATCCGTCCAGCCGTACCGCCCCCGGCCCATCCATCGTCGCCAATTTGCACACGGCTGGTCCATCTTTGCCAAGGACGAGATCGCTCTTTTCATCATGTCATTTCATGCTGTTGCCTTCGCGTCATGTGACTGCCGCTTGCGAAACAGATAAAACTCCAAGCTGTCCACCAGCGCCTCCCAGCTCGCGTCGATGATGTTGAGGTTCACGCCGACGGTGCTCCACGACTCGTGACCGTCCGTGCTGGTGATAAGCACGCGGGTCTTGGCCGCCGTGCCGGATGCGCTGTCGATGATGCGCACTTTGAAGTCCTGCAGTTGCACGTTGGCGATCTCCGGGAAGCGCGGCAGCAGCGCCTTGCGCAGCGCCTTGTCCAGCGCGTTCACCGGGCCGTCGCCTTCATCCACGGTGTAGCTGCGCTCGCCGTCGATGCTCACTTTCACCGTTGCCTCGCACGTTTCAAATCCCGTCTCGCCATTGAAGCGGTGCGTGGAATGAAACTCGATCAATTCGAAAAAGCTCTGGTGCAGTCCCAGCTTCTTGCGGATAAGCGATTCAAACGAAGCCTCCGCCGCCTCAAACTCATAGCCCTCGCTCTCCAGCCGCTTCACCTCGTTCAAGATCGCGCTCACTTGCGGCGAGCCTTTGTCGAGTTTGAAGCCCAGCTTCTCGGCGCGCATCAGGACATTCGACTGGCCGGACAGATCCGAGATCGTGATGATGCGCTCATTGCCCACCAATGCCGGATCGATGTGCTCATAAGTCCGCGCTAGCTTCTGCACCGCATGAACATGCAGCCCGCCTTTGTGCGTGAACGCAGCCGCGCCCACATACGGCGCGCGGATGTCGTGCGGCACATTGGCCATTTCATCGACGAAGCGCGCCAGATCGCGCAAGCCCGTGAGGTCGATGCCCAGGGGGATGCCCATCTTCATCTGCAGGTTTGGCATCACGGTGATGAGGTTGCAGTTCCCCACTCGCTCACCGTAGCCATTGATCGTCCCCTGCACCTGGCACGCGCCAGCGCGCACCGCCGCCAGCGCGTTGGCCACGCCTACGCCGCCGTCATTGTGCGTGTGGATGCCGACGGGTTTCCCGAGCACCT
Source organism: Verrucomicrobiaceae bacterium (assembly GCA_031425215.1). Taxonomy (GTDB): domain Bacteria; phylum Verrucomicrobiota; class Verrucomicrobiia; order Verrucomicrobiales; family Verrucomicrobiaceae; genus JANPIW01. The sequence continues at coordinate 11,641 of JANPIW010000871.1, read as the reverse complement.
TCATCGCGCGCGCTGTGACCTCGCCCACAAACTCCGGGAGCACGCCGCCATTCGTGTCGCACAACACCACGAGATCCGCGCCCGCGTCATGCGCCGCCTGGATCGTTTTCATCGAGTAGTCCGGGTCCTCGCGGTAGCTGTCGAAGAAATGCTCCGCATCGTAGAGCACCTCGCGTCCGTGCTTCTTCAGATACGCCACCGTGTCAGAGATCATTGCCAAGTTTTCCTCCAGCGACACATTGAAAACCTCCGTCACATGCAGCGGCCACGTCTTGCCCACTACCGTCACCGCCGGTGTCTCCGCATCCAGCAGCATCTTCACCTGCGGATCATCCTCCACTTTCATCTTCCCGCGTCGTGTCATGCCAAAGGCCGTGATCTTCGCATTCTTCCATTTTCTTTTTGCCGCCTCCTGGAAAAACGCGGCATCCTTCGGATTCGACCCCGGCCAGCCGCCCTCGATGTAGTGGACGCCGAATTCGTCGAGCCGCTCCGCCACGCGGAGCTTGTCGAGGGTGCTGAAGGAGATGCCCGTGCCCTGCGTGCCGTCGCGGAGCGTGGTGTCATAGATGGTTACTGAAGACATGAGAGGAGAAAATAAGAAATTGGAAATTGAGAAAGCAGAAGAGAAACGGATCAGCCGGGAGGCCGGGAGTTTGACGCGGGAGCCGCGAGTCAGATCAGCGGCGAAATGAGAACAGCGGATTCCAAAGCGGCGTCAGGCGCGGCGGAACCCGGAGGTAATTCGGATGATGCAGATGGACATCAAGGGTCTCATTGAAGGCGCGGAGGTTAGCCGCCCGACGCAAAGCTGGCAAAGAGATTTTGCAACAAGACCACGACACCACGGGCGGAGGCCAGTGCTCTGTGCTCCCCGCTTGCAAAACTCTCCGCCCTCCCCGAAATCCCCCGCGTGCATCCTCTCCTCCGCAGCACTTACTTCCGCGTCACCGCCACCGTCCTTGCTCTACTCGTCATCGTGCTGATGAGCGTTGACCGACCCGAGAAAGCCGAGCGCCGCATCGCCGAGCGCCGCGCAGACGGAAAGACGGTGCCCACGCACTACTATATCGAGGCTTGGTCATGGTACGGCTTGCTGGCCAACATCGGCCTCGCCGCCGTGCTCGTCGGCATAACTCCCTGGGCTGCGCGCAAAGTGGTGCAGGATGCCGGCTTGCAGCCTTCTCGAAACAACCTCACCCGCCTCGATCTCGTAGTCGTTGCCCTCGCCATTAGCCTCGCGGCCTTCCAAAACTACCCGCGCCTCGATCACTCCCTCTGGGGCGATGAAGAGTACACCATGAAGCGGCTCATCGCCGACGAAGTGGAGCGCGGCGATGACGGCAAGCTCACCATCACCGACATCCCATGGACAACCACACTCTGGGGCTTTCGCAAAACCACCAACCACATCGGCTACACCGCCGTCGCCCGCGTCTTCCACGACACCTTCTTCACGCCCGGCACCGGCCCGGGCGATCCCATCTTTAGCGAGCGCCTCATCCGCATCCCCGTGTACATCGCCGGCCTGCTCTCCATCGCCGCGCTCGCTTGGGCCTGCGCCGTCTGGGGGCTGCGCACTGGGCTGTGGCTCATCCTCATCTTCTACATCATGCACCCGTGGTTCGTGCGCTTCGGCGTCGATGCGCGCGGCTACGGCTTTGTGCTGCTGCTCGTGCCGCTGCTGCTCGGCTTCCTCGGCCGCGCCACGCAGACGGGCCGCTGGTGCTGGTGGCTCGCGTTTGGCTTCGCGCAGTTTTATCTTTTCTGGACTTACTTCGGCTCCGTCTATTTCCTCGCCTGCCTGAACCTCGCCGCCATCGGCCTCATCGCTTTTGACATTGAGAAAACAAAACCCGACCGCTGGGCCATCGCCTCACGCTGGTTCGTCGCGAACTTCATGTCCGCCATGCTCATCATCGCGCTCATGGCCCCATGCTATCCGCAGCTCTTCGAGTTCCTCGCCACCAAACCGCTGGCCGGGAAAATGGACGGCGCATGGTTCGTCGATGCGGCGGCTTATCTCCTCTCGGGAATGCCGTGGTATCCTTGGGATGCGGCGAATCCACTGTGCGTTTCGTGGACTGGAGCTGCTCGTGGAGGGGGCGTGTTTGCGCAAGTGCTGGCAGTGCTGTTCTTCGTTGGCGCGAGCGTCATTGGATTGCGCAAGCTCAGTGGAGATGCTCGCTGCCGCTGGTTGCTCATCATTATTCTCGGCGCTCCCGTCTTGATGATTCTGCATCAAGCTCTCGCGGGAATAAGGCCTTACCATTGGTATCTCATTGGATTCCTGCCGGGTGTTTGTGTCTTGCTGATTGCAGGCTGTGAGGTGATGGACAAACGAAGATTCACCGAACTCCTGTTTACCATCGTTGTTTGGGGGGGATTCTACTTCATTACCAGCGAGGAGCGGCACACGCTTTCCCTGCACCCCATAGAACCCTGCCGTGAATCCGTTGCACTCACTCGCGACATCACGAACCCGCGCCACCCGGACTACGACAAGGCCGTCATCACCGGCGCGTTCGCCTTTTACACCGAGGGCTATGATCCGGGGCAGTATCGCTTTGATAACGCCGATGGCATGAAAGCACTGATGAAGCGCGCCGACGCCGAGGGAAAGAAATTCTTCGTCAACTTCGGCCACATGGCTTGGGCGCGCATGCATCACGCCGACATCATGGCGCTGCTCGATGATCCCCAGCTCTTCGAGCACACCGCCACCATCCCCGGCCTCTTCCTCGCCAGCACCCGCGAAGTGTATCGCTACAAAGCCGGGAGCCTCTCAGGGTTGTAGCTGCCGACGCAGGCCGGTGGTCGTTCAGAAGGATTGCGCCCGATTCTCCACACCCTTGCGGGCGTGGCTACGAGGGCGCGCGTGAGCGTTTTGGACTGCGGTGGCGGAACCCCGGAGGGGTGGAGACACCGCTTTCACTGGAGCGGAGGCAAGGTGCGGGAATGAGGCGATGGCTGATGCGGACGCTGTGCCCGCGAAGAGTCAAAGCTGCGTCTCCGCTCGATGACTCGCTCCGCCGCAGCACTCCAAAGCGCTGCGCGCGGTTACTTGCCTCCCAAGAACGCCAGCAAGTCCGCCATCTGCTCCTTGGTGATTGTTGCCTCTAGTCCTGGAGGCATCAGGCTGCGGTCGAGGCTTTTCATTTCTTTGATCGCATCCCGCTGGATCGTCTCCTTGAGGCCGCCCATCATGGCGAGGACGACGTTATCGGCGGTTTCGCTCTGGATGAGGCCGGACAAAGTGCGGCCGTCATTCGTGTCGATCTGATACGCGCTCCATCTCGCCTCGAACATGCGGTTGGGATCGAGGATGTCAGAGAGAAGCCCTTCCGGCGGCTTGGCTTTCACGTCGGAGAGCGGCGGGCCAACATCGACGCCGATGGTGCCGTGTTTGTGGCAGGCGATGCAAACGCTGGCGAAGACTTGCTGGCCGCGTTTCGCATCGCCGGGATGGGTGGTGGCGACCATGTAGTCCTTCACCACGGCGGCGCGGTCGCTGCTGGCCTCGCCGAAGAGTTTTTTCGCGAGGTCGGTCATCTCGCCCTTGCCGCGCTGGTAGCGCCAGCGGGTCTCGACATCCACCCAGGCGGTGGGGAACTCGCCCTTTTCCATACGCTTGAACAAATCGAGCGCCGTGGTGGCGTTCGCGGTGAGGATGGGCACGAGCGAGCGTTTGATTGCGGGCCCGGCCTTCGGCAGGAGTTCGTAAATGAGCGGGGCGGTGCTGGTGGCGGCGTATTTCTTCAGCAGCGCCAATGCGGCGGTGGTGAGATCATCGGGCTGATTGGTGGTTAGCAATTGTTTCACCACGGGCTGCACGGCATCCCATTTCCGCTGACCGAGCAGCGGCAAGACGGCGAGGCGCTGGTCGAGCGGGGCTTTTGAGTCGGCGATGATGGCGTCGATCTTCGATTGCAGCGCGGCGATTTCCTCGGCGGCATCTTCGTGGCCTTTCGGAAGCTTAGTGAGGCCTTGGAGCAGCGCGGGCTTCCACCAGACGAGCTGGCCGGGTTGTTTTTGAAGTAGCGCGAGCGCGGCTTTAACGTCGTCGGCCTGGGCATCGGCGAGAGAGCCTGCGGCGAAGGTTCGAATGGTGGTGCTGCGCATTTCCGAGAAGGTTTTGAAGAAGCTGTCGCCGAGAAGACTCAGGATGCGGCCCATGTGTTTGCTGGCGGAGGCAGCGACCATTTTGGCCATCCACGGATCATGGGCGTGCGTGGTGAGGATGGAGGCGAGTTCGCTGGCATCGCTGATGCTTGGCACCTTCAGGAAAATGGCGCGCTCGGGGTGATCGGCTGGCACATCACCCCAACCGGTTTCAGGGATGGCGTGGTATTTGCCGGGCACTTTCGCGATGAGTTGCTTCGTGCCTTTCGGCACGACTCGCCAGATGCGGCCTTGGTTTTCACCTTGGCGCATGTCGTTCTTCTTGACGAACTCCTCGGGGAAGAAGCGGGCGTGATCGATCCAGCGGCGGTAGATGTCGCAGATGTAGATCGCGCCGTCGGGGCCGGTGGTGAAGTTCACGGGGCGACACCATTCGTCGGCGCTGCGGAAGAACTCGGTGCGCTCGCCGACGCGAGTGGCTTTCAATGACGCGCCGTTTGGCTCGACTTTGTATCTCGTGACGAGCTGGCCGGTGGGATCGGGGACGAAGACGTTGTTTTTCAGCTCGGGCATGAGGTGGCCGCGATAGACGCCCAGGCCGGAACAAGCGGTGTTTGTGCCGGCGTGGGCGTCTGCCGTGGTGTGGGAGATTTGCAGCGGATAAACGCGCGTCTCCGCGCCGGGCGTGGCGATGTCTTCGTAGTTCTGCGTGATGCCCGCGTGTGGATTGCGCAGCATCGCCTCATACGGCATGACGGTGAACATGACGGGGTTGCGGTTCGAGCAGTAGAAGTGATGGCCCCAGTCGTCGAACGCGCCGCCGTATTGGCCTTTGCCGCCGGTGGGCGTGATCTTGCCGGTGCGCGGGTCCCATTTGAAGTTGGAGCCGCTGATGTTGGCGGAGTGTGATGCAGACATTCCTGTCTGCTTTTTTTCTTCCGCGCTTTGCGCGCTGGTTTTTGAGGCAGACAAGAATGTCTGCTCCACACCATAAATTTCCTTCGCATCAAGGCCGTTGTTGAAATGCACGCAGCCGTCGAGGCCCCATCGTGGCGCGCTGACCTGGAGCTGACTGTGGCGGGGGTTGAAGCCTTTGATGAGCGGCTGGATCACGTCGGCTTTGCCGTCGCCGTTGGTGTCTTTGAGGAAGAGAATCTGCGAGCGCGTGGTGGCGATGAGGCCGCCGTTGTAGGGCAGGAGACCCTGCACGTTGTCCATGTGGTCGGCAAAAGTGACAGCCTTGTCCATGCGCCCGTCGCCGTTTTCATCGGTGAGCAACTGGATGCGGGAAAGCCAAGGATCGCCGGGATTTGGCGGGCCGAGCGGGTAGTCGCGCATATCGGCGACGAACATGCGGCCCTGCGCATCCCAAGTGGCCTCGACGGGATCAAGCACGAGTGGCTCGCTGGCGACGAGCTGCGCCTCATACGGACCATCAAGCTGGATGCGCTTCATCGATTCTTCGGGTGAGAGAGGTTTGTCCTGACCGGCGCGCACCTCACCGATGTCGCTGCCGCCGCTGGCCTGGATGGCGCTCCACTTTTCTCTGAACTCGCCGAGCGGATGCAGCTCGTAGCGGCGCACGATCATCTCCGCGCCCTCGGTTTGCAGGAGGATTTTTCCCTCGCTCGGTTTGGCCTCAAAGCCTTCGTTCACAAACGCGCCGTTGAGGAAGTATTGAAGCGTGTCGCCTTTCGCAATGACTTCGAGGCGGTTCCACTCGCCGGGCGGGCTTTCGACATCGTTCTTGCCTCGGAATCCTTTTTTGTCGGCCCAGTCCTCATCGCGGCCCTTCCAGTTGATGCGGCCTTTGGTCACGACCTGCTTTGGCTCGCCCTTCTTCCAGATTTTCTCTTTGTCGCGATCGAGCGTGTACTCGCACGTCAGGCTGGTGGTCAGCTCGGTGCCGTCGGGGAGCTTGGGTGACAGCACGAGGATGTCGCCGGTGCCGCCCTCGATGATTTGCGCCTCAATGCTGGCCATCCAGGTGCCGCCATACGCGCCATGCGGGCCGTAGGCGTGGAGGAGGATGCCGTTGTCGCGCGCCTTTGTTTCGCGAGCGCCCCAGGTTTTGTCGGTCCATTTGAATTCGAGGACGAGATGGTAGTCGCGGTGGTCTTTCTTCGTGGCGACGTAGCCGTAGCCGCGACCGCTGACTTTCATGGTGCCATCGGGCAGGAAGGTCCAGATGTCCTTCGGGTCGTCGTGGAAGTCGTTCTTGGGGTTGATGTTGTACTCAACCTCGCCGGCTTTGATGACGTCGAGGAGGTTGATCTTGGTTTTGACCGGCTCCGCTGCTGAGAGGACCGATGCGATTGACAGGACCGAAAGGAAGAGTGGTAATGGGCGCATGGTGAGGGCAGAGGATACAAGAGGCGGGCGGAGGCTCTTTCATGCAAGGGCGGCGAGGCGGCCCGCGCGCACACGCCTTTCTTCCGCAGCTTCGATGCGCGATCGCGAGCGCATCCGCCGCAGCCTTTGACTTGCCGTCTGATCTCGCCATCCATCGCCGCTCTCCTCACCCCAGTTCACATGTCCGACTCAGCACCAAAACCCTGGTACATCGTCCGCCGTTCCTCCATTCATCAGCGCGGTGTGTTCGCGCGGCGCGACATCCCAAAGGGCACGCGCATCATCGAGTATGTGGGAGAGCGGATCACCAAGGCGGAATCGAAAAGACGCGCTGACGCGCTCATCGAGAAATCAAAAAAGACCGGCGGCGCGGCGGTTTACATTTTCGACATCAACAAGCGCATCGACCTCGATGGCGACGTGAAGTACAACACCGCCCGGCTCATCAATCACTCGTGCGAGCCAAACTGCGAGGTGTTCGACGAACGGAGCCGCATCTGGATTTACGCCAAGCGGGCCATCAGGAAAGGCGAGGAGCTTTGCTACAACTACGGCTTTGATCTCGAGCACTGGGACGAGCATCCCTGCCGCTGCGGCTCCGCGCAATGCGTCGGGCACATCGTGCACCGCAAGCACTGGAAGCGATTGCACAAGCTCATTGCGAACAAAAAATTGCAAGCTGGAGCAAAGAAGGCCGCCCGCCGCGAAGGGCATGAGTCGCCCGCAGATGTGATGCACGCGGGTCCCAGGGCTTGAGCGCAGCCTTCAGACAAACTTCGTCACACCGGGACGTGGGACCGGGCCTGGATCAAACTTGTCCCCGAATTGCAATGAGTCGGGCGCGAGGTCTTGTCTCGATGTGGTGATGGCCATTGAGCCTGACTGCGCTTCGCTCTTCTTTTTGCCCTTGCCCTTCTCCTGCGGCTCGGCTGGCGCGGAGGCGGGCGCGTCGGCCCAGATGATGCGCTGGCCGGTGTAGGCGGCCTCGCGGCCCATGATGCCGACGAGCGTGGAGAGCATCATGCGGTCGCCATCATTGATGGTCTCGCCTTTGCGGATGGCATTGAAGAATGCCTCGTGCTCGAGGCTGTACATGCTCTTCTCCTCACCACGGAAGCGCCAGCGCTCCGCGCCGTCGATGACAGGGCCGTTGCTCTTGATGACGAGGCGGCCTTTGAGGCCATTGATGTAATCCGAATTGTCACCCTGGCAGCCGGTGATCTGGCGGCAGCCGAGGTGGGCAATGACGCCGCCCTCCCATTCATACGCGGCGTGAAAGTGATCGAAAATGTTGCCGCCCTCGCTCGGGATCTGCCTGCCGCCTGTGCCGATGCAGCTCACCGGCGGTTTGTCGCCCATGGCCCAGACGATCTTGTCGATGCTATGCACGGCCTGCTCCACGATGCTGTCGCCGCAGAGCCAGGAGAAATTGTACCAGTTCTTCATCTGCCACTCCACATCACCCATGCCCGCTGGCCGGCCGCTGGCGGGCTGCATGGGCTTCACCGGGCCGGAGTAGTAGGTGGAGAAGATGCTCGTGACGTCCCCGATCTGTCCGTCATGCAGGCGCTTGAACGCCTCCATGCGCGAGGTGCTGTAGCGCCAGCAGAATCCAGCCACGAGATTGAGCTTTTTCTCCTTCGCTTTGCGCACGGCCTCCAGCGCCACGCGATAGCCCTCGGCATCAACGGCCATGGGCTTCTCGCAAAAAATGTTTTTGCCTGCGTCCACGGCGGCGGCGAGATGCAGCGGGCGGAATCCTGGCGGCGTGGCCAGGAGCACGACATCCACATCGGATGCCAGCAGCTTTTTATAGGCATCAAGCCCGATGAACTTTTTGTCGGGATCGACCTTCACGCGATCGGGGAACTGCTTCGAGAGACCCGAGATGCTGTTGTCAGCCTGGGATTCAAACGCGTCAGCCACGGCGACAAGGTGCGTGTTGTAGTCAGCGCCCATGGCATCCGCCGCCGCGCCCGATCCGCGACCGCCGCAGCCTATGAGGCCGATGCGCAGCGTCTCATTTTTCGAGTCCGCCTTTTGTTGCGCCCGCAATGAAGTGGCGGCGGTGATGATGGCCGGAGCGAAGACGGCTCCGGTGCCGGAGCGGAGAAAGCTGCGACGTGAGAGATCGGATGGTGTGATGTTCATGATGGGAATGGGGCGATTGAAAATGCGAGTGAACATTTCGTTCCCAGCGACGGCGAAATTTCACTCTTCGTGGCGGAACGCGATGGCGATCACGACGAACACACCATGTCGGAAGCCTGGAGAGTTCCGCTACGCTTGCGCCGGCGCCCAGGACGGATCACGGCGGATCACATGCGTCTGGCTGCCCTCTGCAGGCTCGAGCTGCTGCGTTTCCACTCCGTCCGCTCCGCCGCTGGGATTCAGCGCCGCGTTCACCAGGAGCTGGCCGTCTTCGAGAAAGGTCATCCCGGCGCGATTGAGAAAATCCACATCGCTCGCGCGCGAGTGCAGCACGATCAGCACACACTCGCCGTGAAAGATCGCCAGCAGGTGCACGCCCTCGTAGCCGAACCACAGGCTCTCCACTTTGCGCCCGCCGCCTTTGAAATGATCATGCGCGTCCAGCAGCATGTGCAGCACACGCTCCGCGCGGAACTCCTCATAGGGCAGCAGGTTCACCAGCACCTGACGGCGCCAGCCGAGACACAGGCCATTTACCGCGCCGGCGTGTTTCAGACGCTCGAGCGCGGAACGGAGGGAAGGGGTGATCGTCGCAGCCATAAAATCATGCATCCACGTTTGCCAGCGTCTCCACCATCTCATAGAGCGGGACGTTTGATTTGATCAGCCCGCCCTTGCCCTGCGCCTCCGGCCCCACATCCACCGACGGATACACAAACATCAGCGTGTAATCCGCCTCGCGAAACGCCCCCTGCCATGGCTCCCCGAGATCGAGCGTGCCGCCGATCTTCGCACCGAAATGCCGCAGCCCCTGAAAATCAGCCGCAAACCCATTCACCAGCTCCTGCGGCGCATCGCTTTCGATGCGGCCCGACTGCATGTGGAAAATCTCAAACTGGGGTTCTTGGTCGTCGCTCATGGATATATTAAAACCGTGTCCGCCCTCTTTCGTCTCAGAAACGCGCTCCGCTGGCAAGAAAAAAGTGCGTCGCTCGAAAAGATCGCCGCAATCAGTTTGCGCCAAGTTTGAGCCTGACGCCCTCGTATTCCCAGCCTCACGCATGAACCACGATGGCATCATCCTCGGCAGCGGGTACAACGCGCTCGTCCTCGCCTGCTACCTTGCACGCAGCGGCGCGAAGGTCGTTGTGCTGGAGAAAAACAGCGTCGCGGGCGGCGGCCTGGCCACCCTCGAATGGCCCGAAGGCTCCGGCTGCATGCACAATACGCACTCCTTTTTCCATCGCGCGATGAATGCCATGCCATGGTATCACGACCTCGAGTGCGCGCGCCACGGCGCGCGCTACATCGAGCCTGATCTCAATGTGGCCATGCTCCTGCCCGACGGCGGCGCGCTGGAATGGTGGACTGATCTGGAGAAAACCGTCGCGTCATTCGCTGCTGTCTCACGCAAGGACGCTGACGCGTTGCGCCGCTGGGCGGAGGATTTCCGCCCCATCGTCGAGCAGATACTCATCCCCGAGGCGCAGTCTCCGCCGCTCTATCCTCCCAAACGCATTGAAGTACTCTCTCGCTCCGCGCTTGGCCGCCGCCTGCTCGAAGTCTCCGCCAAGTCGCCGCTCGAATTCGTCGAGCGCGAGTTCGAGCATCCTGCTGTGCGCGCCGGGATGCTGTTCTTCAATGGACTGCGCGAGGTCGATCTGCGGCTCAAGGGTTTCGGCCATTCCATTCCCGCGCTGCTTGCCAGCCCGCGCAAAGCGCAAATGTGCGTAGGCGGCTCGCGCAAACTCGCCGAGGCACTCATCGCCGATCTGCGCGAGCACGGCGGCGAGGTGATCACCGACGCGCAGCCACGCTCCATTCTCATCGACGCCGGACGCGCGCGCGGCGTGGAACTGATGAATGGTGACCGCTTGATGGCGAAACACTTCATCGCATCCGGCCTGAACCCGCAGCAAACTTTTCTCGATCTCATCCCCGCCGATGTCGCCGGCAGCAAACTGCGCGAGCGCGCCGCTGGCTTTGAATACAATCTCCTCGCCCCGCTCTTCGCGCTCAATCTCGTGCTCAAAGAAGCGCCGCATTATCCCGCCGCCACCGACGCATTCATGATGATCCTCGGCCTCAGCGATGCGCAGCAGTTTCATCCCATCGTCACCGCGCACGAACGTGGCGAGATCCCGCCCACCGTCATGTGGGGCGCATGCCCGACGCGGCACGATCCAACGCAAGCGCCGCCAGGAAAACACATCGCCTTCATGTGGGAGAAGTTGCCCTACGCGTTGCGCGGCGACGCCGCGAACTGGGATCGAGAAAAGGAAAATCATGGCCGCGCCATGCTCGACCTCTGGTGCAAAGCCGCGCCCAATCTCCGCGACAACGTCGAGCATTGGTTCGTGCGCAGTCCCCTCGACACCGAGCGCCTGCTGCCCAATATGCGCCGCGGCGACCTCCTCGTCGGCTCCTTCGCCAATGGACAAATCGGAGCGAACCGTCCCTTTGAAGGCGCGGGCCATTACCGCACGCCCATCCCCGGTCTCTATCTCTGCGGCGGCTCCACCCACCCCGGCGGAAACGTCACCGGCCTCTGCGGCTACAACGCCGCGCGCGTCCTGCACGCTGATCTCGGCCTCGCAGCGCATCATTTCAGGCCGCCATTTCCAGCGGAGATCTAAATCTTAGTTGACGGCGCGGCGCATTGACCAAGCAGCGCTCGAGGCGCGGTTGCACAAGATGGACTACGAGCCTGCCTTGATCGTCGAGTGCTGGGCGGTGATGAAGGAGATTCTGGCTGCGCTTCGTTCTGCTCCCACCTCATGATCCGCCTCACTCTCGCTCTCTGCCTTTCTTTTGCCCTGTCAGCACACGCGCTGACGGAAACGGAAATCCAGGGCTTCATCGACGCGGCGATCAAGGCTGGTGGCGGCGAGGTCGTTCTCCCGCCCGGCACGCATCAGATCACGAAGGGCCTCGTCTTCAAGGATGCGAAGAAGGTCAGGCTCATCGGTCTCGACGCCGAGCGCACAGTATTGAAGCTCCCGCCGCTGGCCTTTGC
>JANPIW010000870.1:0-6815 GCA_031425215.1 Verrucomicrobiaceae bacterium | reverse complement strand
GAAATAGGCCCGCTCTTAAATGAGAATTTCGACCTCCGCCGCCGCCTCTACAAAATCAGCCAGGGCAACATCGACATGGTCGAGGCCGCGCGCTCCGTCGGCGCGAGCGCGAAATTCACCGGCAGCGGCGGCGCGGTCGTCGGCACCTATGACGACGACGCGATGTTTGAGAAACTCCGCGCGGCTTACGCGCCGATGGAGATCGAGGTGATCCGGCCGCAGATTCTGGCGGTGTGAGCTGCGGCCGAGTTTGGAGTTTGCGCTTTGTTTTCATGAGCCTAGTTTTCGCACCATGAGCCAGTCAGTGATGTACGCCAGCCCCCCACGACGCGGAGAAAAGCGGGTGATTTTCGATGGATTGTCGTGGGATGATTACAAGATGATGCACGGTGCGGCGGAGCGCTGGGGCGGAGCGCGGGTGAGTTACCTCGATGGCACATTGGAGCTTATGTTTCCCTCATTCGAACACGAATCGTGCAGGTGCCTGCTGGCTTTTCTTCTCGAAGCCTGGCTGGATCATCAGGAGATCGATTTTTTCATGCACGGAAGCACCACGCTGAAGAAGCAACTACGGCGCGCGGGCAAGGAGCCGGACGCGTCCTATTGTTTTCACCGCCAGCGCGCGGCACCTGATCTAGCGCTGGAGGTGGCGATCACGAGCGGGGGGCTGGACACGCTGGAGATTTACCGGCGCTGGAGCATACCGGAGGTGTGGATCTGGCAGCGTGAACAACTCAGTGTGCATGTGCTGGAGGATGGTGCTTACACGAAGTCGGCGCACAGCCGTTGGTTCCCCGATCTCGATCTGAAGCTGCTGGCGAAATGCGCGCGCATCGAAAACGCGAGACTGGCGAAGAAGAAGTTTCTGGCGGGTGTGAAGCGGAAGTGATGGGGATGACTGGAATGAAAGTACGCAAAGCAGTGATCCCGGCGGCGGGTTATGGGACGAGGTTTCTGCCCATCGCGAAGGCGGTGCCAAAGGAGATGCTGCCGCTCATCGACAAGCCGGTGATCCAGTATGTGGTGGAGGAAGCGGTGGCGTCGGGCATCACGGACATCTTGATCGTGATAAGCCGGAGCAAGCGGGCGATCGAAGAGCATTTTTTTCCAGCGGCGGAGCTGGAGGCGGAGCTGGAGGCGAAGGGACGCGAGGCTGATCTGGCGGAGCTGCGCAAGCTGCAGTCGATGGCGCGGATTCATTTTGTGTGGCAGGCGAAGATGGGCGGGCTGGGTGACGCGGTGATGCACGCGCGCGAGCATGTGGGGGATGAGCCTTTCGCAGTGCTGTTGGGTGACACGGTGGTGACGACGCGCGGCCTGCCTTTGACGCGGCAGCTCGCGAACGTGGTGGAGAATCTCGGCGGCTCGGCGGTGGCGCTGCAGGAGGTGCCGCTGGAGAAGGTGAGCCGCTATGGAATCATGGGCGGTGCGGAGGTGGAGCCGGGGGTGATCCGCGCGGAGACTTTTATTGAGAAGCCGAAGGCGGAAGAGGCGCCGAGCCGTCTCGCTGTGAGTGCGCGTTATGTTTTGTCGCCAAAAATTTTCGAGCACCTCGAACGCACACCGTCAGGAAAGGGCGGTGAATTGCAACTCACGGACGCGATGGCGAGCCTGATGCGCGAGGAGCCGCTCTTTGGTGTGCGCTACGACGGGCAGCGGCACGACATCGGCAACAAGCTGGATTTCATCCGCGCGAACGTTGCCTTCGGCCTGGAGCGCGAGGACATCGGCGGAGCGTTGCGCGAGTGGCTGCGCTCGGTGGTGTGATCAGGCCGGCGGGCTTTTCTCGTCGAAGGGCGAGACGATGAGCGGGTAGTCGCTCAGTTGCGTGAGCACGATGCCGTACAGACCGGCAATGGCGGGTGCGTCGGAGTCCGGGTAAGCATCGCGAAAATAAACCTCGCGCACTCCGTAGGCGCAGATCATCTGCATGCACGAGGTGCACGGCATGGTAGTGCAGGCGATGAGCTTCACATTTCCTCGCGTGAAGAGGCTGCAAAGATTCACCTCGGCGTGGAGCATGTATTTGCGTCGGTCGGATCGGTCGTTCCAAAAGGCGGAGTCGGCGTTGAACCCGGGCGCGAGGCCGTTGTAGGCGGTGCCGATGACGCGGTTGTCAAAGTCAAAGGCAACGGCGCCGACTTTACGAAAGGGATCCTCGGAGCGCAGGCTGGCGACGTGAGCGAGCGCCATGGCGTACTCTGGGATGGTTAGACGCGAGCGCGGGGCAGGGGATGCGGGATCGGACATGGCGGCGGAGTGAAAGCAGTGGTGGACGAGAGGTCAATGGCAAGGTCAAAGTGCGCCGTGGAGAAACGGGCTGATTGACATGCGTGTTCGCGTGAACATATTCGCGGCCCCATGAAAAACAAAAGCCGTCCGAGACTGAATCGAATCTTTGCGAGGATGAAAACGCTGATCGCGACGGGACCGTGGCGGAAAAATGATGCGAAGCGGATCGCGCCGCCGTGCATGAAGCATGAGCAGCTTGAACTTGATCTGAAAATGGGCGGACGCTGACGCTCGCTGCGACTGGATCAGGCGGGCCAGGCAGGTAACAAAACCGACACTCGACATGAGAAAGCGGTTTTTGTGATGGACAATCGAGCGTGAAGTTGCTTTTATTGACGATTCAATCCCTTTTAATTCCAACGTATGATGTTGCCTGACCGCTTTACTTTTGCCCATCGCCGATTGCTGGCTTGCGGACTTCTCGCCGTTTGCTGTTTTCAAGGAGGGGTGATACATGCGCAATATGGCGCGTCGCCCTCGCAAACGGGGATGTTTTTCAACGACCTCCGCAATCGCGTTTACCAAAAGGACCAGCAGAGCGGGGTGCGTGGCGGCGAGGCGGTCTATGACTACAGTCGCGGAGTTTATGTCGGTGCCGCTGATGAGCGGGCAATGGGGCAGGCGGCTGAGGTGAGCGCCAGTGAGTCGATGCGGCAGATGGGTGAGCCTGCGGTGCGTAGCGGTTACGCCGGATACTCCGCTCGAGCGGCCGGGGATTATGGTCGCTACTCGGGGCCGTATCCGAGCGAGTCCACCTTCTTTGCGCCGACGTACGTGTCGGATCCCTTCCTTGGTGGTCGCCGTAACCTCAAAATCGGACCCGTGAATGTGGGGTTCGGCCTGACATCGTCTGTCGAGTACAATGATAACATCACCCGCTCCAGCACAGACCCCATTGATGATGTCATCTCGACCACGTTGCTGAGCATCACCGCAAATTACCAGATCACTCGCAATAATGCGCTGACCCTGAACACGACTCTCGGTTTTGATCACTATTTCAACCATCCTGAGGTGGCGCCTTACGGCGGGGATTTTGTGCTCAACGTCCTGCCGGGGAGTTCTATCGCTTTTGACATGAAAGTGGGTCCGGTTGATTTCGTGATTTATGATCGCATGTCCGTGCGGCCAGCGACTCAGAACGATTTCGCTCTCGATCCGACGGAGGTTTTTGGTGTGTTTCAAAATGACGCCGGTATCGCGGCGCAGTGGGCTGTCAATTCCGACATAAATCTCTCGCTGAATTTCATGCGCTCCGATGCGATCTCCATGGAGGACGAGGCCAATATTTTTGACCGTCAGACAAACTCGATCCACGGCTCGCTGGCATGGAGTCCGCACCAGACATGGACGCTTGGAGTCGAGGGCGGTGCCTCCTGGGTGTCGTATCCAGAGGGCTTCAACAACGATGGCGTGCTCACCAACGCAGGCGTGTTTTACTCAATGCCGATCAGTCGCTCGACCTTCGTTCGTGTGTCTGCCGGTGTGCAAAGCTTCGACTTTGACGCGCCAGACCAGGAAGATGTGGCGGCCGGGGTGAGCAATGGAGATGGCTCGAATCTGTCTGACTATTACTACAACGTTTCCTTGACCAACCAGTTCAACGCCCGCATCAGCCAGACCCTGTCCTTTGGTCATGAATCGGCTCTCAACACCACCTCAAACTATGTGACCGCTGATTTCGTCAGCTACGGTGTCGGCATCATCGCTTGGAGAGGCAGTCGCTTGTCTCTCAGCGGCTACTACGAGGACTCCGAGGAGTCCGGCGGAAGTTCTGTCGAAGATTTGCAGCAATATGGCTTCGACGCATACCTCAGCCATCAGCTCAACTCACGCGCCCGGCTCGGTTTTGGATACCATTACGGAGACACCAGTTCCTCCATCATTGGTCGGGATTACGTCCAGCATGCCTTCAACATCGACTTCACCTACGCCCTATCCCGCAAGCTCTCCATGTCTCTCGGCTATCGTTTCTGGACCACGGACGCGGATGACGAGGGCAGCGAATTCGACCAAAGCCGCGCCATCATGTCGATGAGCTACAATTTCGGTCCCTAAAGGGAAATCTCGCCGAATTTGCAACGGCCAGCGCTGATGCTGGTCAAAGTGCGTTCACCCAACATCAAGCCTTCGTCATCTATGAAAGCTATCTCCATCGTCATCATGTCACTGTGCGCCAGTCCCATCGTGCTGGCTCAAGACCCCTCTTTCCGCGCTCCAGATTCCAGCAGATTTGCCAACCGGGTGGAGGTTCCTGTCGCAACATCCGATTCAGTTCGATCCATCGGAGCAGCATCCATCAACTCGATGGATGTGCTGGATACCACAAACCCTATCCGAGTGGGCGACACCATCAGCCTGCGCATCGTCGAGGATAGAGATCCTGCAGTGCAGCTCAAAGTAGGCATCAGCGGCGATATTAACGCGCCTCACATGGGCGTGGTAAAGGCGGCTGGCCGCACCTGTCGCGAGCTGGCCTACCACATGAAAAGCCAGCTTGAAAAGAGCCTCTACAATCGCGCCACAGTCGTCATCACAATCGATGATCGCCCGATCACCCAGCAAGATCGAAGAAACCTGATCGGGGAGTCCGAACTCGAAATCTTCACCGTTTTTGGCCAAGTCATTCGCCAGGGCAAATATGAACTGTCCGACAACGAGGATTTCACCATCAGCCAAGCAATCCTCATGGCAGGCGGGTTCGCGCAATTTGCCAACCCGAAGAAAGTGAAGCTTGTCCGCATCACGCCCTCGGGAAACAAAACCATTTTGGTGAACGTGGATTCGGTGATGCGCAAGGGTGACCTCAGCAAGGATATTTTCATCCGCAAAGGCGATGTGATAATCGTGGATGAAAAGACCGTGAATTTCTAGTCCCGCTGGGGCACTTGGCCTGCGCTCTTCGGCGTATCAATTCAAAAAAACGGAGGACTGACACAGGGCAAACTACGATTGATGCGCTTCTCCTCGGTTCTTTTTGAAATAAAGCTTCCGATTCACGATAAAATAAATATGATGTGAACAACTCGTGCTGCACTGATTTCGGGAATTTTACACCCGCCATTGAGCAGCCGGACGATTCTTGAACGCCAGTCGTCACACGATTTCTGATCCTCTATCAACCCTATGGAACAACAGCAACTCACCCTGCCAGGCCAGTCCGCGACGCTGAGCCGCATCCACGAGACTTCGGCCAAGTTTCAGCGGTACAAGATTCTTCTCAGGCGCAGATGGTGGTTTCTCCTCCTGACAGCGAGTATTGGCGTGTGCGTGCAGGCCCTGCGCATCACCGGCAAGCCTCAGACCTTCATCTCCCTTGCCAAACTCGTCGCGGGCGGGCGCATGGTGGGCAGCGGCGGATCGGGCGGCCCTTCCTACATCGAGTATCTCACCGACTTTTATGGCACTATCATCGAGACCATCGAGAGCGCCGAGATGCGTCGTCGTGCATTGGACCGTGTGCGCGCGTTGCATCCTGATCAGAAGGAGACCGAAGTGGAGATCCAAGTCTCGCAGAATCGTGGTTCCGCCATCTTCAATGTGCGCGCGTTTGGTGTGGAGCCAAAATACACGCGCATTTTCCTCGACGCGCTGCTCGATGAGTTCATCGGCTTCCGAAACCAGATTCGTGAGCAGCAGAAAAACAAGGCATTGACCACGCTAGCTGAGGATGTGGTGCGTCGGGAAAAAAATCTCCAGGAGTGTCAGGACAAGCTCACCGCCTATCTCAAGCAGAACAACATCGTGCTCATCACTGGCGTAAACAACAGCGCCGCGATGCATCTCGCGCGACTGACCGATCAGCGAGAGGACTTTGTGACCAAACTCACCGACATTGATCTCGCTCTGCAAGACATCGCCACCGTTTTGAAAAGGCGCGAGGCTCAGGTCAAATTCTCACAGTCGCCGTCCGCCTCTCAAAAAGTCGCCGCTGATGGAGTGGAGAACGTCGTCAACACGGGAAGCCCTGATCCGAATGTGGGTGGGAACGGCCTCACCATGCAAGAGGCCGCCTGGCTGGAAACCCAGCGCAATATAAGCCTCCTTGAGGCGGAAAAACGCAGCAAGCTCAAATCCCTCAAAGAGCAACATCCTCTCGTGATGGAACTTGACGAGAAACTCGAGCGCGAGAAAGAGCTCCTCACCTATTACGAAGGCACCATTCTGGAGCAGCAGAAGGGGCAGAAGGGTGATCTCGAGCGCCGTCTCAAGGCTCTCGATGCACAGATCGAAGTGAAGAAAGCCGAAGCGCTCGACCTTGGCGGTAAGATTGCGACGCATGGGGCGCTGGAGAAGGATTACGAGGAGAGGAAGCGCGCCTATGATGAGATTCTCGACCTTGTCCGCCGGTTTACAGTGAATGAGGACATGACCTCAGACACTGTCACTGTGATGGAGCGCGCATCAGGCGCTGTGGAAGACATGCAGGACTGGGTGCTGCCCATCGTCATCGGACTCATGGGTGGTCTTGGCGCCGGTGTCATCATTCTCATGCTCTTTGACCGTCTCGATGACCGCATGAA
>JANPIW010000869.1:0-3239 GCA_031425215.1 Verrucomicrobiaceae bacterium | reverse complement strand
CATGGGCCAGCATCCGCAAAGGCATGACCGAGTGCCGCACGCTGGCATGATTTGAATCGTAGGATGGTCATGGCGACAGCCTGCCCGTCTCCGTCCGAACGCTCACAGCCGTTCTTTCGCCGTGAGACGGGAAGTCCCGCGAGTTCACCGCTATGAATCGGAAACACAAGCTGCGGAACATTCCCGTCCTACGAGGAACCGCCCCTGCATTCCAGCGACAGCTCGATGATCCGCACGCAAAGTTCCGCGAAGTCGATGCCAATCACTGCCGCCGCTTTCGGCAGCAGGCTGCTCGATGTCATTCCAGGGATCGTGTTCACCTCGAGCACAAACGGCTGGCCGTCATCGCGCAGCATGATGTCCACACGGCCATACACCTCCGTGCCCGCCGCGCGGAATGCCGCGAGCGCCGCGTCTTGCACGCGCCGCGTCACCTCATCACCCAGCGGGGCAGGGCAGTGGTAGTTGGTTTTTCCCGTGCCGCCCATCCAGGGGTACTTGTTGTTGATGTCGTAAAAGCCATCCACCGGCTCGATGTGAATCACCGGCAGCACCAGATCGCCGAGCACACCGACGGTCAGTTCTTTGCCTGCGATGTAATCCTCCACCAGCGTCGTGCCGCCAAAGCGCTTCTCATCTTCCACAGCCGCGCGCCATTGTTTCTCGTCATGCACGATGTGAACGCCCACGCTCGATCCCTCGCGTGGCGGCTTCACCACGAGCGGGAATGAAATCTGCAACGGCTCGCTGCCATCGAGCGCGTACTCCTGCGAGCGCGGCGTGGGCACGCCGGCGGCGATGAAGCGCTCCTTGGTCATGAACTTGTCGAACGCCACACGGCTGCTCTCCACGCCCGCGCCGGTGTAGGGAATGCCGCGCTGCTCCAGGATCGCCTGCACCTGACCATCCTCGCCAAAGGTGCCGTGAATCATGTTCACCGCGATGAACACATCGCGCGGACACTCAAAGTCCGGCCCCGCGACATCGATCTCAATGACCTCGGCACCTTTCGATCTCAAAGCTGCGGCGACGCTCTCCGCAGTTTTGATGGAGACTTCTCTTTCCGAACCTGGGCCGCCTTTGAGAACGGCGATTTTTTTCTTGGCAATGTCGAGCATGATGGGCCGCTAGAATGCGCGCGGCGCACGACGGCGCAATGGTGAAATCAAACCATGTAAAGAATCCGCCCGCACATCTCGCACTGGGTGATCTTCTCCGCCTGCTTGAGCGACTGGATCGTGCTCATCACCACTTTCATGTGGCAGCCTCCGCAGATGCCGTTGTCCAGCGGCACGACTGCGGTGCCGCTCTTGGTCTTGATCAGACGCTCATACATTTCGATCGCGGTGATCTCGACGGGCGCCGCCAGCTCCTTGCGCTCGGCCGTCACTTCCTCGATGCGCTTCTTCACACCCGCCTCGCGTTCTTCGAGCTGCTGCAGCTCGCTGTTCACCTGCTGCTCGCTCGCCTTCAGTTTCATCTGCGCGGCAGCGAGGACTTTCTTTGCACCATCCAGCTCCTCCATGTGCTCCAGTTCCTTGTCTTCAAGCCCGCGCACATCTCCCTGGTAACGCTGAATCTCATGCCCGAGCGCCTGGAACTCGTCGTTCTTCCGCGTCTCGAACTGCTGGTCTCCCAGCCGCTTGATGGATGTCTGCCGCGTCTGGATTTCCAGCTCCACGCCCTTGATCTTCACCTCCACCTCCTTCGCCCTGAGATTCGCCGCCTCCACCGCCGCGAGATCACCCGCGAGCTGGTTCTTCGCCCGCTGCCGCAGCAACGGCACGTCCTTGAGGTCTTTTTGCAAACCGCGCAGCAGCGTGTCGCGTTCCTGAAGCTTGAGCAGTTGGATGATTTCGGGGAGCATGATGTTCGTGGTGCGAAGGAAGCAGTGCTAAGGCGCGGAGCTAGTACAATTCCACCGGCGAGCGCTTGCCGTCCTCGACGCTGAGATCCTTCGCCCGTTTCTCGCCAAGCGTCGCCACTCGCAGATCCCAGATCTCGCGATTGATCTCCGCAAAGCGTTCCAAACTCCACTTGTAGGGGGCTGCCATGCGCTTCTTCGCTTTCTCGATGCGCACCAGCGCGTCGTGGATGATCGGGTCTTCCACGCCTTTGAGATGCTCGTGTGCCAGCTCCACCATTTCAAGGCGATGACAAATCATGACGATGTCATTGCCCGCGCGCACCGCTTCCTGGATGGCTTGCTCGAAAGTCACTTCATTCAAAATCGCGCCCATGTCGAGGTCGTCGGTCATGGCAAGGCCATCGAAGCCGAGCTGGTCGCGCAGCAGTTTCGTCACGATATTGTGCGAGAGCGACGCGGGCCAGCGCGGACGGTCGGGATCGTAGGCGGTGTAGTTGCTGTGGCACGTCATCACGCTGTCGATCACCGGCAGCAGCGCGAGATACGGCGCCAGCTCCTCGCGCATCATCTGCTCGTGCGGCTTTGAAATCACCGGCAAGAACTCATGCGGATCGCACTCCGCAGGGCCATAGCCAGGGAAATGCTTCCCGCACGACAGGATGCCCTCGCCGCGCATCGCCTTGTTAAACACACCCGCCTTCGTGATCACCTCCTGCGGATCACGCCCCCAGCAGCGGCCTTTGAGCGAGTTGTCAGCCGTGTCGTCGTAGGAGATGTCGAGCACCGGGCACAGATCGAGATTGAAACCAAACAACCGCAGAATCTGCCCCGTGAGCCGGCCATGAGTCTTGATCAAATCCAGATCACCTTTCTCACGCAACGACTGCGCATTCGGCGGCTCTTGTCCGATGAGCCGCAGACGAGAAACACGACCGCCCTCCTGATCAATCGTGATGAACGGCTCGATCTCCGACAAATCGCGCAAGTCATCACAAAGCTTCCTCACTTGCTCCGGCGTCACGATGTTGCGGCCAAACAAAATGAAACCACCCGGTTGAAAGCGCTTGAGCCGCGCGGCGGTTTCCGAGTCGAGTTCCGGTCCGGGCACACCGGTGAGAAGAAGCTGTCCGAGGCGAGATGAGTTGGGCATGAGCGCGCGAGTGTAATGAGAGCGTGAGTGAGCGCAACCTTTGCGGAGCAACCTTGGACTGCGGCAGCCTGCTGCCGCTTTGCGCAGCCAGCCCGCTGGCGTCGAAGTCTCCCGGCTTTCTTTCGCATAATCGCTTCTGCGACTGTGAGAGTCTCTGGTCAAAATCACGTCTCTTCGCATCCGACGCCAGCAGGCTGGCTGGTGAAAGCGGCAGCGGGCTGC
>JANPIW010000868.1:0-3201 GCA_031425215.1 Verrucomicrobiaceae bacterium | reverse complement strand
GAGCTGGCCGATGATCTGGAGAGCGGCCCAAACTTTGACCCTGACACTTACAAGCCGCACTCGCTCATGGCGCAGATGCGGCGCGACGGACGTGTGCGAGCGGATGAGGTAATAAAGCTCGGCGCGAATGTGGCGGAGGGACTTCACTACCTGCACGAGCACAAGCTCATCCACCGCGATGTGAAGCCGTCGAATCTGATCTTCACGGATGGCGCGTGCAAGCTGGCGGACATCGGACTCGTCGCGCTGCTCGGGCAGCAGAGCTTTGTGGGCACGGAGGGATTCGTCGCGCCGGAAGGTCCGGGCACGGCGGCTTCGGACATTTTTTCGCTGGGCATGGTTTTGTATGAGGCCAGCACGGGCAAGGACAGACTGGATTTCCCCGACATTCCTTCTTCACGCGAGACGGGCGAGAAGCTCGAAGTGTGGCGCAGGCTCAACCGCGTGATCTGCCGCGCATGTGCGCCGCACGCGAAGGATCGCTATGTGAGCGCGCTGGAAATGAGCCTCGATCTGCGCGGGCAGCCGCTGCCATCGCGAAAGCGGACGTGGTATGTCGCCGCAGCAGCCACCACTGCCATCGTGCTGGCGATGGGCTTCGGCGTGTGGCTGGCGCAGCAGCGGAAACTGACGAGCGTGTTCTCGGTGCAAAAAGCGCCGCCGCTCCTCACGATCAAGTCCGAGCCGCCAGGTGCTGTTGTCTTTGCGGGCGAGGACAAACTCGGGCCGACGCCACTGGAGCATGAGCCGCAAGCGGGGGTGCCGACGATTTATCAACTGCGACTGCCGGGCTACAAATTTCTCGAACTCGAACACACCGCGGCCAGCGGCAAACCGGTCGAGTATGATCTCAAGCTCGAGGTTTCAAAGCTCCCGCAGGCTGGTGAGCGATGGAAGAACAGCATCGACATCCCCTTCACACCGCGCCAGGGCGGGCACATCTCGACGCAGCCGGTGGAGATGAAGTATTTTCGCAAGTTCGTCGAGGACGATGGCCGTCCCTTTGAGGGCAAAGTGGTGCGCTACAACATCTCGAGCGAGACCGGTCCCGCTTACATCGTCGTCGTGCCGCCGCGTGACGCGGAGGCGTTTATCTATTGGATGACGGATCGAGATCGCTTCGCTGGCGTTCTGAGCCGCGAGCATCATTACGAGATCGAGCCATTTTATTTCGTCGAGGATCAGAATCCCGCCGCCGAGGAATTGCCCGACGACAAAACACCTGACGCGTCTGGAGAGGAAAAAAACTGGCAGGCATTTTACCTGCGCGTGGAGCGCCAGACATATGGCTCGGTGGTGATCAAGTCGATCCCCGATGGCATGAAGGTTTTTCAGCATGATGAGTTTTTGGGTGAGACACCGCTCGATCTCGAGCGCGTGCGCAGCGGCCCCGTGGAGTATGAGTTGCGCGCCGAGGGCTTCACCGATGTGGTGCTTGAAGGCGAGGTGCGCGACGGGGAAATACTCGATCTATCCACCAGCATGGAGACGCCCAAGGGCGTGACATTTGGCCGGGAATGGAAGAACGACCTTGGCATCAGGTTTGTGCCCGTCGGCGATGTGATGTTCTCTGTGTGGGAGGTGAGACGGAAGGAGTATCTGGAATTTGCCAAGGCGACCAACGCTAAAAAACCAGGCACGCAGGAAAAGGAGAGCAAGGGGCAGACACAGCCGGTGACCGGAGTTGATCGAGCGGACGCGCGTGCTTTTTGCGCCTGGCTGACGCAAAAGGACCGCAAGGAGGGAGTCATCGGCCCGACGCATGTGTATCGCCTCCCGACGGATGAGGAATGGAGCCGCGCCGTGGGTCTGCCGCTGGAGCGCGGTGAGACTCCGGCGGATCGCAATGGACGCATCAGCGGCATTTACCCGTGGGGTTTTGAATGGCCGCCGCCCGATCTCATCGACAACTTTGCCGACCTCGCAGGGGCGAAGCTGGCAGGTCTGGACAATGTGATCCCGGACTTCAAAGACAGCTCGGCTTTCACCGCGCGCGTCACCGATCTCATCCCCAATGACCGCGGCATCGCGGGACTCGCGGGCAATGTGTCGGAGTGGGTGGACACCGATTACACCAAGCCCGCCGCCGACGGCAAAGACAAGGACAAACCCCTCGCCACCGTCCGCGGTGGCAACTGGCGCAGCGCCACTCCGCAGGAACTCCTAGCCTCCGTGCGCCAGCCCGTGCCGCCAGAGACAAGGCGCAACACCATCGGCTTCCGCGTCGTGCTCGCGAAGGAGAACTGACCTCGTGGAACGCCGACAATCAGTAGTCCCCCACTCAATACGCAAACCTCCATGTGCGCTGCTAGCCTCACCTTGATCATCCGCAGACTCGTGTGGCTCGCATTGCTCGTTTTCACCCATGCCGCCGCGCAAGTATCGTCGGCAGTTGATCCCCACGGCGGAAAGCAGTTCACCCGAGTCTTCCGGCTGCAACCTGAGACCGCCGCCGAGGTGCGCGACGCCAAGAGCTGGCTCCAGCAGCGCGGCGTGAGTTTTCCCGAAGGAGCGTCCGCTGTGATGAACCGCGTGACCTCGCAGCTCATCGTGAAGAACACGAGCGCCAGTCTCGATCAAATCGAGGCAGTGCTCGCGAAGCTGCGCGTGGCGGCGATGGACCGGAAACGCATTCTTCTCTCCGCCCAAGTGGCTGAGGTAAGCTTCATCAAGGATGCGCGGGAGGAAACTGACGCGGCCATCGAACGGCTGACCATGCAGTGTCTCGGGGAGATTGGCGATCCGCCACCCCAACCCGCGCCATCAGCTGGCGTCTATACGTTCAACGGCGTTTTGTCCGAGCCACAGTTTCAACTCACGACCCGCATACTTCGTCAAAGGAAGAACATCCGGTTGTTCTCAATGCCGGACGCGACCGTGAAGCATGAGGCAAAGCAGAGCTTTGAACTGCCCAAGGAACTGGGTGGCGGCGCTATCGAGATCAAACCCGATCTTGGCTCGGATGGCCACACCATCGACTTGAGCGCTCGCTTCGCCGACATGGCAGTGAAGCTGAATCACCAATACACCCAGGAGTTGACCATCTGGGACGGCCAGACCTTCATCCTCGGCACCTCCTTCAATGAGCGCGACAAGAACCGCCGTTCGTGCCTCATCTTCATCACCGCCAAGATCATCGACTCGGCCGGCAAATGAGCGCCAGCCTGATGCGCGCAGTCCAAGGCGCTGCGCGCCGCTGAC
>JANPIW010000867.1:0-21678 GCA_031425215.1 Verrucomicrobiaceae bacterium | reverse complement strand
AGCACACGACCACCGCCGAGATTCAGCGGGCGGCCTTCGTCCATACGATTGAAGCCATTGGCGATCCATCCTTTCGGTCGTGCGCCGGGCAGCACGGACCATGTTTTGCCCTGATCTTCACTGCGCAGCAGGTATTGCTGTGTGGTGAAGGGTTTCTTCGACCAGTCGGCGAGATGCGAACCGATGAGCCATGTGCCCGTGTCCGTCTCGGTCATGCGCATGACGGACATGCCCATGAAGCCGAGATCGTTTGTCGGCGCGATGAGATGCACCTCTGACCAGGAGTGTCCGTCATCATCCGATGTTCGCCAGCCAATCGGCGCGTTCTCACGCTGTCCATCCTCCCAGCGCCACTTGCCGGGAATCGGCTGCGTGCCGAAGCAGTGGATGCGCTGCGTGCCGCGTGGGATCAGCGGAATGAAACCATGCTGACCATACGGGATGTCATAGGCCACGGCGGGCTTGCTCCAGGTCTTGCCCTTGTCCGTGGAGCGGCAGGCCATCATGGAGTTGATCTTCTCGCCCTTGCTCTTGGCGTAGTGATCGCCCTCCGGGAACATGAGCAGGAAATCGCCCTTCGGCGTGATCGTCGCACGCGTTTCAAGGATGCGTGTGTTGGTGCGGTGCACGACCTGGCCTTTGACCGCCTCCACCAGGAGCAATCCCATATCCTTGTCGATCACGAGTCCCTTCGGGGGCGATTTGGCACTCAAGTCGATGCCATTCACGTTCACCGTGTCCATCAGCGGCAGCGGTTCGAGCGCGCGCAGCGACGCGGCGATGAAGAAAAGGAGGGCTAGCGGTCTCATGGTTGGAAACATGCTTTCAAGACGGGCGGCACGCCCTGTTGTTGCTGGTCAGGGCAGATGACCAACTCATTCCTTACGCCAAACATTGCCGGACTGCTCCACCGTCACGCCCTCGCCACGGATGACGATGTCCTTGTCCTGATGATGAATGACGCAATTCGTCACGCGGTGCGATTTGCCGTCGAAGAGGAAGGCGGCGTTCACGTTGTGATGCAGCTCGCAGTTCGTGTAGGTGGTGACGGAATCGTTCACATCGGCCACGCCTCCCGCTGCGGAGCCGTTCCACGCGATCTCGGAGTCCACCACGTCCATCTGCACGGTTTCGTGCGCGCTGATGCCCTCGTCGCCATTGGAGAGCGCCTTCACATTCTCCAGCCGGATGCCGACACGATTGCCATGAATGTTAAAGCCGTCATTCGCCGCGTGTTTGGCCGTCACATTGCGCACGGTGATGTGAGAGCAGGCGATCACCACACCGCTCGCCAATCCAGGCGGCGGCTGGAAGATGTGCGCCTCGCCCGGCTTCTTCTCCTTCGGCCAGCGGAAATAAAGCGCGCCATCCTCAGCCCAGCCCACCTGGCCCGGCAGCAGGGCTTTGGGAGCCGCAAAGATGACTTTCTTCGCCACGCCAGACTTCTTCTCGGCCTCACGGTCGCGTCTGATCCGCAGCGGCACCTCGTCGATGAACAATCCGGCGCGCTGCTCGTCGTCCACCGGCGGATGACCTTTCAACGGGCCGCGCGAGGACCACACGTCGCCGTCCTTGATCCACTCGTGCGCTGTGATGTCGATCCCGAGGTCGATGATCATGCCCTTACCGTCGAACACCGCCGGTTTCTCCGGCGTGCCGCCCTGGGACAAAATCAACGGCTTGCGGCGGATTTCCTGGGCATGAAGTGAAAACGTCAGGGCGGCGAACAAAAGCAACGGAGTGGTGAGAGAACGCATGGTTTGGGAAAACTGCCTCGAAGCCGAGCTTCTATCTTTGCATGGCATCATCACTTCTTCTTCGTCCCTCTTGTCTTCTCGAACTCTTCCTCCATCAACTGCGGTTCGCGTGTTTTCTGAACACCGCCGCCAGTGTCGGCGAGGCGGTTGATGAGTTGTTGGATCTTGCTGCCTTCGGTCACAATTTTGCCAGCTTTGATGTCGGCCTCGGTGATCTTGGCGAAGAGGATTTCTTGTTCGTCTTTCTCATAGCGGCCGCGGTCGTAGGTGATGTAGAGGAAGCCGTTGGAGCCTTCGGTGCCGTCGGGGTAGCTCACGCTTCGGCGGGCATCGAGCAGCAGCTTGTGGGGCCAGGTTTTGCCGTCGTCTTCGGACAGCATCGCGGTGAGGTGGCTGCGACCGCGTGGGATGTCATTCACCACGAGAAGCAGCGCGCCTGAGGCGAGTTTGCGCAGGAAAAAGCGTGTGTTGACGCCGCGCTCGGTGGTGAAGGGACGGTCGTTCATCCATGTCGCGCCGTGATCGAAGGACTCCGCCTGCGCGATGCCGTAGGTCGTGCGCGCCATCATGAGGAGACTGCCGTCCTTGCGTTCGACGGCCATGTGCTCAGCGAAGGAGACGTCCTTGATGCTGAGCTTCGAGAGCATGTTGAAGCTCTTGCCCTGATCGCGTGAGACGTAGAACTGAGTGCGCGTGCCTTGCTTGCTTTCCTGGTTGTTGTCGATGGGCCGCAGCCAGTCGCCGTTCGAGAGGACGGTCGGCTTGTTGAGGCCGAGACCGAAGCCTGCAAGAACAGGCGCATTCCATTTCGGCGAGGGGTCGTCGGGGTTCTCCGTGCAGAAACCCCACAACGAGCGGATGCCATCGGGATGTTGGACTTTCAAGACACGAAACACGAACCACCACAGGCGGCCCTGTGGATCGATCCACAGATTGGGATCGCCCGTGCTGCCTTCGAAGAACGTCGTGGGATCATACACCGCGACTGGATTCGACCACGTCTTGCCATCATCGTCGCTCGTAACCAGCAGTGAATGATTGCCCGTGCTGCCTTCGCTCAGTGGTCCCGCATACCAAGTCGCCCAGAGACGGCCTTTCGCGGTGCGTTCGATGCTGGGAATGCCCTGCCACATCCGCAGGCGCGGCCAATACTTCGGGCCTGGATCGACCTTGATCACCGGCGGTGTGCGCGTGGTGACGCCAAAGGCATCGGGCGACAGCGTGGTCGCTGCTTTGTCATCAGCGGCGGTCAAAGTCGTCAGTGGTGCTAGCAGCAGGGCTGCGAGGAAGAGCAGGTTGGGTTTCATATCGAATGAGAGGAGTTTTCAGCGCCAGTCGGTCATCGGGTTGGGCTGGGTGAATGAGGCTGACATGCCTTGCCTGAAGGGCGGGCAGGATATGAAGCTTCATGGCTGATGGGTTAGTGATGTGATGCCGAGTTTCAAGGCCGGAACGGTGGCGAGATCAGACTTCACCTCACATCAAAAAACTTCTTCTTCGGGGCTGGTGCTAGCACAGTCTTGTAAAGCAATGTCCCTAGAAGCACCGGAATGTCGGTTTCGATGATGTTCGCTCCACGCCCCAGGAAGGCGCGATAGCCGGGTTCGATCTCCTTGATGCTGCCTACCTCGCCAGTGATGACCTTGCGGTCGAGATTGCGCGAGGTGCCGATCATGCAGCATGCGCCTTTGCGGTGGATGAAATCGTAGAGCGCCGCGTCTTCGGGTGGCGTGTGTCCGACAAAGCCCACCACATTGCGCCAGGGAACGCCGAGCTGGTCAAACTCCTGCGCCTTGGCGAGGGTTGGGATCATCACTTCCATCACGATGTTCGGGTTCAAGCGATGGACGGCCTGTACTTCTTTGAAACTGGACACGATCATCATCACACAGGCCTCGGCTTTGTGCCGGGT
The DNA here is from genome assembly GCA_031425215.1 of Verrucomicrobiaceae bacterium. Lineage (GTDB taxonomy): Bacteria > Verrucomicrobiota > Verrucomicrobiia > Verrucomicrobiales > Verrucomicrobiaceae > JANPIW01. The sequence continues at coordinate 18,009 of JANPIW010000867.1, read as the reverse complement.
GACGATCTCGGCGCGTTCGAGCGCGGTCACGTCCTTCTGATCGAGTACCAGCACGGTTTTGCCACGCGCCCATTCAATGACCTCGTCGAGCGTTGGCATCTGAAATGACGTGACGTTGCCCTCGGTGTCTTTCAAACGCAGCTGCTTCAACTCTGCCATGGTGAAGTCCGTCACTTTCCCGGTTCCCGTCGTGGTGCGTTCAAGCGTGGCGTCGTGATGCACAACGATGGCGCCATCCTTGGTGCGGCGCGGATCAATCTCCAGCATGGCGAACGTGTGCTGAAGTGTGTGCTCAAAAGTGGCGATGCAGTTTTCGGGGAAGCCTTTCCAGGCACCTCCACGATGCGCGCTGACGAGAGGCAGCGGGTGGCCGTCAAACTGTAGGATGGTCTGCAAGTCCTGCGGCGTCTGCGGCACGAGACGGTGCAGCGGGATGGGGAAATCCTTCTGCGCTGGCACCGTGAGCGTCGCGATCAGGAACAATGAACTGGCGAGGAATGCGCGCTTCATGCGGTCATCATGGACGTGTCACCAATGAAATCCAGCGCGGCTCTCAGTCCACGCGGAACCGCGCCAGCCGCAGTGTCTCATTCGCCTTCTTCTTACCACCTTCATAAAGGCAGAGGATCGTGCCATCCGGCAGTTCGGCGAGGCTGGAATAGGCGTAGGGTCCGGGATGCAACACGCGGGAGAGTATCCAGGTTTTACCTTCATCGCTGCTGACACGCAGCGTGAGGTCGATGCGCTTGCCAGATGGCTTTCCATCCACCGCCGGACCTGGATCCGGGTTGCTGAAGAGAAGGCGGCCATCGTGCAGGCGCAGAAGACTGCCCTGGCACTTCGGACAAGGAAGCTGCTTCTCCTGGGTGATCATCGACCACGTCGCGCCGCCGTCGCTGCTGGTGGCGATGCCGCGCCAGCCCTGGAAATCTCCCTGCATGCGTGTGTCCACCAGCAGTGTGCCGTCCGCGCGCTCGATGACCTGACATTCGTTGCCACCGGTTTCGATGGGCGCGCTGTTCTGCCATGTCTTTCCTGCGTCGTCGCTGTAGATCATGTGGGAGCTCCAGTGCTGTTTGCCGTCGGGCATGTTCACGCGCTGATCGCTGGGGATGACGAGCCGGCCTTTGTGAGTACCATGCATGAGCTGAATGCCGATGCCCGGCCCTGTGGCCACCCACACCCAGTTCGCCGGCACCACGCTGGCGCTGAGGTCTCGCGGCGTGCTCCAGGTGAGGCCGTCGTCGGTGCTGGAGGTGATGAAGACCGCTTTGTTATCGCGCGTGAACGGCAGCCAGATCGTGCCCGTGCTCGCATCCACGACGGGACATGGATTGCCGATGGTCACTTTGGCATCGCCGCCTTCCTCGTGGACGATTTGATGCGCCGACCAATTGCGGCCACCATCGGTGCTGCGCTTCATGATCAAATCGAGATCGCCATGATCGCCGCCGCCCGTTTTGCGTCCTTCGCAAAAGGCCAGCACGGAACCTTTCGCGGTCACGAGCAGCGATGGGATGCGGTACGTGTGATAACCATCCGCGCCAGCGGTCCAAAGCACCTGTTCTTCAAATGGAGGAGCGCTGTGAGCGAATTGGGCACCGCAGGCAACGACGAAAATGGAGAGCAGCGATTTCATGGCGTGGCTTCCTTTCCATTCATCATCCACTCCAGAGTGAACCGCGCAAAGTGCAGCTCATCCCAGTAGTGCGTGCTGCCTTTGTCCGCACGCTCATAGATGTAGCCGATCGTTTTGTCATCGAGCACGACGATGTCTGAATACGAGCCAGGATGAGGCCATATGGTTCTGCCGGCGGTCCAAGTCTCGCCGTCATCGTGGCTGATACGGATGGTGAGGTTGTAGCGGCCATACGGATGCTCTTTCTGACGGAATGGCGAGGCGGGGCTGGAGAACAGCAGCCGTTTGGCATCGAAGCGTTCGACGCTGCCGTGGCAACGGGGCGTGATGAGTTCTTCGAGACGCTCCGGTGCGCTCCACGTCACGCCACCGTCTTTGCTGACGGCGGTGAGGTGGCGGAGATTGTCGGGCGAGTCTTCGCTGCTTTCGTTGCGCGAAATCACGCGCACGTCGCCATTCGTGAGTTCGACGAACTGGCACTCGCTGGTATTGATGCCGATGGTGCCTCCCAGTTTCCAGGATGAGCCGTGGTCATCGCTGTAAAAGCAATGTGCGAAGCTGCGGAGGCGGCCCTTGCCAACGTCCTCGCGATGGCGCGCGGGCACCAACAAGCGTCCAGACTTGAGCTGCACCATCGCATTGCCAGGACCGCAGCCGTAACGCTGCACCCAGCCCTTTTCCCACTGCACCGCATGGCTCTTCGGATTGCCCGCAGGCTCTTCGCCTTTGCCTTTCAGCGTCTGCCATTCGGGTTTGATGACTTGATCGTGGATGACGACGGGCCCTTGCCAAGTTAGGCCGTTGTCGGTGCTGGTCATGTGGGCGTATTGTTTTTTATCGCGGAGGAAGAAGAGCCAGAGTTTCTTCGTCTCGCGGTCGAGACCGACGGTGAGATCGGTGCAGACGCGGTTTTCATCATCAAGGATGACGATCTCATCGCTCCACGTCTTCCCCTTGTCTGCACTGCGCTTCATCACGATGTCGTGATTGCCGAAGTCGCCAGGACCATCAAAGCGCTTCTCGCAGATCACGAGGATGTCGCTGTTCGGAGCCTGGATGATCGAAGGGATGCGGTAGTTCGGTTTGTTCTTTGGCGTGAGGGCAAAGAGACGCTGCGTTTCAAACAACGGCTCGGCGGCACTGATTGAACCACCGAGCACACAGAGGATGACGGAGAGAAATTTCATGAGCGTTTCAAAACGAGAGAGAACCGCGCCTCTCACTGGTCAATCTGGATAACCACGCTCAAAATCCCGTGTTTGGAAACCAGCGGCTGAAGTAGTTCTCATCGAGTCGTGTGAGCGGAATCGTCAGTGGCTGTGGAATGCCGCTTTTTGCCCAGCGCAGCAGATCGTCGCGATGGCCAAGCTTGCCGAGGATGTCGAAGACGTTGCCGGGGGAACTGTCGGGCCAGCCTTTCATCACCTGCGGGTCCCAGATGGCGACGCCTGGATCACCTTTGATGAGATTAGCAGCGACATTTTTGCAGAGTTCTGTCGGCTTGCCGGTCTTCCACGCAATGACCATTGGGTAGGCCTTGGTGTTCGTGCCTTTGGTGATGCGGCGGTAGTAGTCCATGTCCACCTGACCGGGAGTCTTGGTGAAGGAGGTGTGGTAGGCGAACCAAGTGGTGGCCATGTCATCGACAAGGCCGCGCTCAATCCACAGCGGCAGGTCGAGGCCCCATTTTTGGTTGTCCGCTTCCTTCGCGAAGGTGCCGAGCGAGATCTTGTAGCGTTCTTTGCGACCTTGCTGCTTCGCGGTTTCGTCTAGCAGTGCGCGCACCTCGGTCATGAAGTCGGTCATGACGGCAGCGCGCGTTGCGTAGATGCGCGGATCATCGTCCGGCACGTTTTTGGCATCGGCGTTGTGGATGGCTTTGAAGCGAGCGCAAAACGCGTCCTCCCACAGCATCAGCGGCATGCCGCGATTGAAGACGAAGCCAACGCCTTCAGGCTGAAGCTCCAGCGTTTCGTGGAAAATCTCGATCAAATGTTTCCGCACCTCGGGATTGGCATAGCTCATGTAAAACGTCGGCGTGCCGTCGCGGTCGATGCAGCGCCATTCGGGATGCTGGTAGAAGAACTTGCTGTTGAAGGTCTCTTCATACGGCATCGAGCCGACCCAGCCCGCCGGCCGCAGCATCACATGAAACTCCGCGCCCTGCGCCTTCGCGGCATCGCGTGCGACCTTAAGCGGATTGACGCCTTTCTTGAACAGTGTCTCCAGCGATTTGGTATAGACGGCGTAAGCGCCGGAGGGAAAATCGGTGGTGCCCTCGCCGGGATAGGTGCCGATTTTTGATGGATAGCACACGAGATCGGAGCCCGTGACCTGGAACCACCACTTGCCGATGTCTGTACCTTCATAACCACGAAACTCCTCCGCCAGTTCCGCCGCTGTAGTCGGTTTGAACGGCCAGATCCAGCTATGCCCATCGAACGTGGCGATGGACGTGCGATGCTTCGATTTCGCCTGGCTCGTCTGCACCTCCGCTGCGGTCAGCGGCACGAGCTTCACATAACAAACCGTCGCGGGAAGGCCCGGCATGGGTGAAATCTCCACCGACTGGCCGTTCAACTCCGCCACCGTGAGAAAACACTCCTGGATCACCGCACGCCGGTTTTCCAGTAGCGCAAGGTTGTTCGCCATGCGTTTAAAGACCGGTTCATCGCTCAACTTTGCCTTGATGCCGTTGCCGCCGATGTTGAAACCGCCGGAGGTCGTCGCGAGTCCCACATACACCGCATGCCAGCCGCGCTCCGCCAGCGGCAGCTTCACCACCGGCGGATTAGTGGCGCTGTAGATCGAGAGCGCTGTGCCTTTCAGGTCGGCGGTGGTGAAAGGAATCATCTTCCACTTCCCTTTCTGGCGCTTTCCCGTGATGAGCGCCGCTGTCGGCTCCATTTTCGACAAATCCGTGATCACCACGGCCTTCGAGAGCTGCGACAGGCGGCGTGAGTCGTCCGGGAAGAACTCCGGCGGTGCTGCAGCGGCGTGGATCGCGATGCGTGCGAACAGCAGACCGAGCAGACAGGTGGTGGTATGGTTGATCATGATTTTTGAGCCTTACTTGTCGATGTTGGCGGTCCAAATGCGCAGGTCGTCGAAAAGAGCGTCCTTGCCGCTGACGGCGAGGTAGAAGTCGCTCTTCAGCGAATGCGCAAGGCCGGACGACTTCAGAAAACCAACCGCCTTGTCATCAAGGCTCACGCGCATCTCGTCACCGACGATTGCGATGCTCAGACGATACCAGCGGTCCGGATCAAGGCTCATAGGGACGCCCACGCTGCGACCCGCGACGAGTTTCGCCACCTCGGCCTTGCGTGCCGGGTCTTTCTTCATCTCCTCGATCTCGTGACGAAGACGCTCCTTGTCATCAGCGAGGAAGATCTGCCTGGGCGACAAGGACACGCGGCAGATGTGGCCGGCGTGACCCTCCTTGTAATCGCGATCATTGCACACGGCGTTGATGCTGCTCGCGCCGCCGATCCGGAATTTGAATTCGATCACCACATCCTTCCGCCCCACCTTCACCATGCCGACGGCGCTGTGTGCTTGCGTCTGCACCGCCTTGAGCGCGCCATCAGCGATGACAAAGCTCGGCGTGGTGATGCGCCCGGCATCACCGAGTTCAGCGCGATTGAAGTCGTCGGCGAAAACAGACGGCTCTTTGCCCGCAAGCGGCTGCGGTGGCACGTCGGCGGCGAAGACCCGCCCGCAAAGAACGATAAGAAGGGCTAGAATGAGTTTCATGATTTGAGGGTTTGCAACGGCAGGGCCTTAATTGCACAAAGACAAACTGCTGTGATGAGCTGCGCGCGCTTGTCTTTGTCCGTGGCGCTGAGAAACGAAACCGTCTCCTGATGCGTCGAGATGCGCCCCACGAGATCAAGATGGATGCGTCGGACGAAGATTTCATCCGAAGCGGGCGCGTTGCCTTGCAGTGAATGCTGCTGCCAATCCTTGGCCAGCAACGCATCGATCTGCGTCGAAGCGCCGCGGCCCTCGGGTTCCGCAGCGGCAACGATTCCGGCGAGAAGCAAAAGCAGTGAGAGGAGTCTTTTCATGACGTGGCTCTAAACTACGTCAGCGACCCTTCGCTCCTAACGGCACCTCTAATCCGTTTTGCCGAAGACGATGGGCTTCGCGGTGCCCATGCCCGACGGGAACTCGGGTGTCACGGGCACGCCAACGGTCTTCACGGGGTTCTGCGGATCACGGAAGTCGAGCTTCAGCGTCTCCTCGCCTTTGCGGAGATAGACGATGCCGCTGTCCGCATCGGATCGGATGAACGGCGAATCATTGACCCGCGAAGGCCTGAGATTGACGGGCTCGCCATTCACCTTGCCAGGTTTCAATGGGCCTTCGTGAATGATCGTCGAGAAGGTCAAGACGCCGCCTTTCCAGCCAATGGGTTGGGCGATCAAAGCGCGCTTGAAGGCAGCGAAGTCGTTGCCGTAATCGACCGCATCGTTGGCCACCGTGATGATGGGCGTGTCGGCTGAAGCCGGCGTAACATAGCTCTTCTCTTTGACACTGAAGGTCGCGCTGTGCTGCCATGGTCTCGACCATTTGTAGCCGCCTTCCACGATCCTGATGGCGGCATAGGCGCCGCCGGATCGCACGAATATCCATCCTCCCTCTTCCTCCACGGCATCCAGCACGCTGCTGAGATAGATCCACAGGCGCGTATCGGTGCCTTTGTCGATCACCGGTCCCCATTTCATGGTCACCATCACGTTGCGATCCTGGATGGTCTTGAAGGGGTTGCTGATATAGCCGCCCTTCGTCACACCGCTTTTGCCGTCCATGCCGATGCACGCCATGGGATCGTTGGCGAAGACAAGGCCCTGCCAGCGCTGGGCGCGATACGGGTCGGTTTTGGCGGTAGTGTCCATGCCGTGCGAACCCATGATGTAGTGCGCGGTGCCGAATCCATTTCGCGCCATCAGGTTGTCTCTGTCCATCGTCCGCCATTTCGATCCCGTGTCTGAGATTCCGAAGGCCACGGCTCCAGGAGCGGTTTTGGCAAAGGCATAAGCGCCGCGATTCCTGAACTCTTTGGCCAGCGCGACGATGGCCGGGGCGGGGTAGTAATCACTCGTGGCAAGCTGGTAGTTGGAGAGGTCGAAGGTGGTGCCCGGCGAATCGAACAGAAGATCGTAAACGCGATCGCGAAAGCTTTCCTCCTTGGTGCGCGTCTTTGGGCCGCCGCGCTGAACGCCCAGCGTCTCCTCGGCGATGTTCGCGAACACCAGATCGAGAAACATATCCGCCTTCCGTCGCAACACCGTGTCCCCGGCAAAATCGCGGAGGTTGAGCAAGGCCTCGACGGTGTAGTTCTGATAACTCGAACCCCCGTCCTCCATGAACAGGCCGCGCCGAACCCGCGAGTCGATCCACTCATTCCAATACGCGAGGCGAGACACATACTGCTCTTGCAGCGTCGAGCCGTCGTCGTATTTCAAATCGGCATAAGCCGGGATGTCTTTGAGGAACTGGGCAACGAGAAAATCGGAAACCTTGCTCGTCACATGGTGATTCTCGGAGCCGTCCATGTCCCACACCCCGCGCTTTGCCTCGGCGAGCAGGCTGTTCGCCTTGGCGCAATCCCAGAGGGTCTTTTCTAGGTTCGACTGCGCTTTGCGCGAGAGCCGGCCTTTCATCGTGCCCGTGCGATCATTGAAGAGCGCGTAGAGCCTCACATACGGCAACGAGAAAAGACTGAACCCAAACTTGTCGCTCGGCTGATACTTGAACGCATCATCCTCAAGGTATCCGTTGATGCGATCCACCTGCTGCCCAAGCGTCAGCCCCGCGATCCCCAAGCGCACCCACAGAACCGGATTCGCATCCGGCGTGAGCTTCTTGTCCGACTCCAACAGCGCCACCAGTGCCCGATACAGGCGCTCGAGATAATCGGCAGGCAAAGGCTTCATGTACGCAGGCGGCCATGCGGCATTGAGCGTCGATTTCGCATCATCGGCAGCGTGCAGAGCGGCCACAGGTGCGAGCAGCAGGGCGATGAGGAGTGTGAGTGTGAATTTCATGATTTGGCTCTGGCAACAACTCTCTCAACGCCGCCGACGGCTTGCCTTTGCAGCCCAGTGGGTGAAGTCCGCCGCTTGGTGCGCAACCACGCGGTCATCATGTGCGTGTCGTGCATGTGCGATGTCGCTGCCTTTCTGCGTCGCCTTCTCGTGGTCGGAATAGCCGAAGCTCTCATCAAAGCCCTGCTGCGTTGGCAGCATCTGATCTTTGCTCTCGCAAATCTCCTTCGGTGCGCTTCCGAGATTGGAGAAGCCGAGGTGCCAATTACCAAAGTGACCCGCGGCAAATAGAGTACCAACAGTCTTAACGGCTCACCGAGCATTCTGTGCCAAATCTGAAGGTCAATAAAGTTTTTCGCACAAGTGGCTTGCCAACAATTAAGTTGTGAGATAAATGTTTGTGCGAAATATGGATTCAAAACCTTCTATTAGCACAAAATACCTCGGAACCCTGCTCTTGAAACTGGTTGAGGAAGGGCTTGCTGGCAATAAACAGCGCCTCGAACTGCTGACTTTGAATGCGACGAGATCACTGAGGGCGGAATCTCCCGATCTTGCGGGTGCCTTGGGTTCGCTGCTCGCCAAGTTCGCAGGCAATGGCTCCGTATTGCGTTTGCGTGGGGCCAGTCCACCGCCTGCGGACGCAGATGCGGGACTTGCCTTGTTGCGAATACAGCCTGTGGACGATGCTAAAGAACCTGTGCTGGCCCACGGAGTTCAACATCGCATCGAGCGATTCTTGATGGAGCGTGCAGAGTGCGAGAAACTACTGAAAGAGGGCTTCGCACCACCGCGCACGCTGCTACTCAAAGGGATGCCTGGCACTGGCAAGACCATGCTCGCCAAGTGGATAGCGCACAAGCTGGGCTTGCCTCTGGTGGTGCTCGATCTTGCGACCGCAATCTCTAGCTTCCTGGGGAAAACAGGGTCCAATCTCAGGCGCAGTCTCGATTATGCGCGGGCGACTCCTTGTGTGCTCTTGCTCGACGAGTTCGATGCTATTGCCAAGAGGCGAGATGATGCCACCGAAGTCGGCGAGTTGAAGCGCATTGTGAATGTGCTGCTCAAAGAACTAGAAGACTGGCCGCTCCATTCGGTCCTCGTCGCCGCGACGAATCACCCCGAACTGCTGGACCCAGCCATTCATCGACGGTTCGATGTCGTGGTCGAGGTGCCACTTCCGGGGCAGGCGGAACGAGAGTCCATTTTGGATCGCGCTTGCGGACGGTTTGCCGTAACTCTGCCACATGGATTCCTCGTGGCCATTGCCCGCTGTCTCGATGAGTGCAACGGCTCCGAGATCGACACGTTGGCGCAGTCGGTCGTGCGACGCCATGTGATTGAGGGCGAAGACCTTACGCGCTGCTTTGTTGACGCGGTGGTATTCCGCCTGCCGCGTCTCCGCAAGGAGGAGGTGGCGGTGTTGTCCAGAATGCTCAAAGAGACCACTGATCTCACCGTGAGAGAGATCGCGCAGGTGGTGGGGAAGAGCTCATCCGCCGTCCAGTATCAACTGACAAAGAAAAACCCCAAACGCATCAGCAGGAGAAAGAGTCATGCCTGAGAACTCCAAACGACTGATCCTTGCCAATGGCGAGGAATACCTTAAACCCATCTCAAAGACAACGAAGGGCGGCCCGGCGAAGTTGCCACGAACCTATCAGGAAGCTCGTGATCGCATGAAATCTCAGGTGGTTGAGGCATTGGACCGTTTTGCGGCCCTTCCATCGCGTAAACGCTATGATGATGAGGCGGTTCTTTGTCTGCGACTCCATCCAGACCGAACCGCGAAGACCTATGATCCCAAGGGAATCTTTGAGGCGGTCCGCGATCTTGAGAATGTTGGCTCACGCAACTACAAGACAAAGGCTGGTGAGGTCGCACAAACTGAGCGGATCAAGAAACAACTGACGAAGGAGATTGAAGAGATTACCGGGCGGTTGGTTTTCATTCGGAGCAACGACGCAGGATTTCGTCGATTGTTGAAGATGCTCGATCAATCTGAATTGCAGCTCTCTAAAGAGTTTTGCGTTGATGTGCGTGGCACCGAATGTTTCGATCTGCTGAAGGGTAGTGAGCAACTTCATTTTCCCGATGAATGGAAGGAGGGTCGGGTCGAACTGGTGCTTCATCCTTCCAAACGTGATCATGCGGAACAGATGAACTTCTTCCGCCGTTTGTTTGATCGCAGTAACGGGCCGGAGCGACGTTTGCGCGCCGCTCCCTATCCTGATGGGCCCACCTTCATTTCTTGCTACCTCAACCGAAGTGGACTGGAGGCGCTCGCGGACACCAATCCGCTGCGAGCGGCACATCCACTCGTCTTCGCCGGACTCGAAGAACTCCGGTCAGCTCCGATGTTTGCGGCTCCACCACCGTCCGTTGCGACCACGCGATCTGCCATCCGAGTGGGAATATTCGATGGCGGCATTGATGTTTCGCACCCGCACTTGAAGACACATGCCGAACAGGATGAGGACTTGTCGATTGAGACACCGCCAGACCTCAATTGTATCGCTCACGGGACCGCGGTGGCTGGTGCAGTGCTTTATGGCCCGTTGAACGGACACGACACGAAGCAACCCTTACCCACACCCCAGGTGTCTGTCGTGAGTGTGCGCACACTTCCGACCTCGTCAAAAACCGATCCTGACCTATACGAATGCATCGACATCATTGAGGCGGCTGTCCCTGCTCGGAAGGATGTCATGTTTTGGAACATCAGCTTCGGCCCACGCGGACCGATCACAGACGATTCCATTTCGAGGTTTACCTATGCATTGGACACGCTTGCAGTTGCTCACAAGGTTAGCTTCTGTGTGGCCGTGGGCAATGATGGTGATGTTGGCCCCGATCTGAATCGAATCCAATCTCCATCAGATCTGGTCAATGGACTTGGTGTGGGGGCACACACACATCTTAAGGGTGAGGTCATTCATGCCGGTTATTCATGTCAGGGACCGGGCAGGGAGTGCGGGAAAACGAAACCTGAGGTGACTGCATTCGGAGGCTGCGATCAGTTTCCGATTCAGCTCATTGCCTTCAAGAAAGGGCAGAAAGTGCTGACCCACGGCACCAGTTTTGCATCGCCTCAAGTTGCAGCGCTCGCAGGTCAGGCTCTTGGGCGCGTGGAGCGAAGTTCAGCACTCCTCGCCAGAGCACTCGTTGTTCATACCGCACGACACCCAAGCTCAAAGCCCGACAGTCTCCTCGGGTATGGGGCGATTGCTTCGTCGTTTGATGAGGTTGTGCGTTGCGAAGCAAACCATGTCACCATTTGCTTTCAGGGAGAACTGCTGGCAAAAAAGCACACTAAGCTGCCAGTCCTGCTTCCCGAGAATGTTGTGAACGTCGGCATGGTCACCATCACCTGGACAATTGTCGCGCTCCCACCGGTGAACGCATTGCATCCGGCTGACTACACGGCGTTGTGCATCGAAGATGCCTTCTATCCACACTGCGAGTTTTATGAGTTTCGACCTCCGAAGGGGGTTTTGGGAAGCACAGCGAAGCGTCTCCACATCAAGAACGATGCGGATGAGATCAAAGGCCTGTTGGCACAAAAGTGGAAAAAATCGGAGATGCCACTTACGGATTCTTCAAAGTATCGGACCGAACACCAGCAACGATCTTCGGAACAGAAATGGGAGCCTTTGGTTAAAAAGTTGGTGAGGAAGGATGCCGAATCGCTTCGCAACCCATTCCTTGTCCTTCATGCCATCCCGCGGCAAGGCGCGTCTGGTCGCCTTGATTTTGCGGCCGTGGTTAGCATCCACGCTCCGAAATTCGGCGGTGATTTGCACGACATTATCTTGCGCAGGTATCCAGCGTTGCAACCGGTGCGTTTGAGGGCTGAGGCTGAATTGCGGGTGCACGTCTGAGTTCAACGCATCATCGGTGATCATTCGGCCCCATAAGCTTCATATCACGATGCTCGTTCGAGACCAAGCGCAGCACACTTTTCCTGAGCTGGCTTGTCATCAAGAGGTCGCACGCTGACTTCCTTGAACTACACCACGTCGCCGAGATGTGATTCTGGAGGTCGATGTAGCCGGTGATCAGCGTTGGATGTCGCGGATCGGTTCGGCCCAGGGCTTGCGGGGCGGCAGCTTGGCGGCGGCGGCGAGGGTGCTGAGGGTTTGCCATCAAGCGTGATGATCATCGTGCGTCAGGGTTTGTCTGCCTGCTCTGCGGCGGCTGTGAGCGCCATAAGGACCAACCAACGAAAATGTTGCAGTGAATCACAGAGAACCCAGGCTACTTCACCGGCACATCCTGCAACAATCCAATCGTCGTCCAGGCGCTGCCCCAGTAGGTGTAGATGTCGGTGGCGGCCTGGAAGGACTTGGCCTTGGCGTCGCCACTGCGGTCGAGCTTGCTGATGTGCGTGATGTCGATGGGCCAGCTTCCGTCGTCGCGCTGCGTCTTTATGAGCCAGTGTTGCGCGCGGGCGATGGCGGCGGCAGTAGGAGTATCTGCTGACGAGGGCTGCAAGGCATGGAGCACCTGGCCGGTGGCGAGTGGATCGCTCATGTTTTCGCCGATGAAGGAACTCCAGCCACCATCGCTGCGCTGGTGTTTCAGGATGTCTTTGATCAGCGCCGTGGTCTCTTCGGGCTTGCCAAAGCGCCTCGCGTAAAGGGTGCGGAAGACGAGCGACTCCATGGATGTGGGCGTGTCTTTCTTCTGGAGCATGGCGCTGGCCTTCACCTTGGAGCCGTCGGCCTCAAACTTCATCGGCTGCGCGGTGCCAAGCGCGAGGAGACTGAGCCGCGTCGAGTTCGCCTGCGCATCTTGCGCGCCACGTTTCTGCATCGTGGCGAACTGACCAGCGGGTTGCCACGAGCCATCCGGTTTTTGTTCGGCGGCGATCAGCTTGGTCAGTTCAGGCACAGGCCGATCCGGCAGGGCCAGAATCATGAGCGCGATTTCTTCGAGTCCTGGTTTCTTGTCCGCCTCGCGCTCGACGGCCCACGCGAACCACTCGTCGTATTTCTTGGGATCAACGGCAAAGCCGCGCGCCCTGGCCTCGCGATGCCCCCAAAGCAGCAAGGGCATGTGGTGGCAACTGTTGCAGTTCTTGTCCTCCATCCACTTGTCACCCGCCGTCCCGAGAAAGCCGAGTCCCTTGGTGATCACCGCGCGGAGTTCGAATTCGGTTGGCGGTTTGACGGGAGGTGCAGTCTTTGGCTTGGCGTTCTTGGCTTCCTCGGCCGGACTCACGGGTGCCGGAGTTACCTGGTCCGCGACTGCATGACTGCATAACGCCAGTACGGCAGCGAGTCGTAATGCGTGTCTCATACACAAAGAACGCCACATGCGCTTCGGTGTTGCTGTCTCGTAGATTCGACTGGCAGTCGAATCCGAACGTCCCAAGCCGCTTCGATTGCCAATCGAATCTACTTCAGCATCGCAGACTTCCCCACGGCCGGCGCATGGCCGGTCAACCACCACTTTTCTCCTTCCCTGGATCTGGCAATCCGCGACTAGCCGGCTGTTTTCTCGACAGCGGCCTTCACGCCGCTCACCGGATGACTCGTCACTGAATCCCAGGCGATCTGTTGCAGCAACTTGTTGAGTTCCTCCGCCTGCGGACGGTCCTTCAGCTTGGCGGGCACGGGCAGACCGACGGGGCTGCGCTTATAAATGGCGGCGAAGTGGCAGTAGGTCACGAGCAGGGCCATGAGATCGGAGGGGTGGCCGTGGTCGTCGCGGAACATCTCGCTCTGCTTCATCAGGCCGGGTGCCTTGCCCTCGGCGATGTGCTCACGCAGCGCAAAGACCGCGGCACACACGGGCAGAATACAGACAGCTTCTTTGCCCACAGCGGTGTTCAATGCGGTCACCTGAGCCTCCAATTGCTTGAGCCAGCCGTCGTGGTGCAGATCGCGCATCTGGCGCACTTCGTCGGCGGTCACGGCATCGCGCATGGCATTGGTGAAGTCGCCGCTTTTGCCATCCTTCGGGACCCAGGAGGCCTGCACGATCACGCGCAGCTTTGGATTCTTCTCCAAGCCGAGCTTGGTGTAGTTGTCGATGCCTTCATCCGGCATGAGCAGATGCGGTGAAAGCGTGAGCACGTCCACTATGCCTTCCTTGAGCGCCTTCTTCGCCTGATTCTGCTCATCTGGCAGATCCCAATGCTGCAAAACGCGCGAGCCGCCGATCATCTGCTGCCCGGCTTTTAAATGCGCCACGCCCGCCGCCTGGGCGATCTGCTGCAGCGAGTCGGCGGTGTAAATCATGTAGCTGTGTGCGCAGACAAAGACTTTTGTGCCCTCCGCGCCGGGGGCGAACGACGCTGGCTTCGAGCTGCTCTTGCTGCCGCCAGTCTTCGCCATGAACTTGTCTTTCGCCTCCGGATGCTTCTCCACATACGCCAGCGCTTCATTGACCGACAAAGCGCCATCCTTGTCCGCGTCTGCGTCGGGAAACATCTTCAGCGCCTGCGCCAGCCGCGCCTCAATGCCGGATTTTTTGTTCGCGACCTGTGCGAATAAAGTGTCTGCCCCGAAAGACAGCGCGGCGAGGAAGAGGCAGAGAGAAATTCGTTTCATGATGCGAGTCCCCTAAACTCGGACTCACCGCGCCTCTTTCATTCGGATTCAGTGCGAAGATGGATGCGAATTGACCCGCGTCATTGCTGCCACCCCGTAGATTGGACTGGCAGTCGAATGGTTTGGGGACGTGCGGCTTCGATTGCCCGTTGAAGCTACTCCTCCGGCTCCGGCGTGAGTGTTCAGCGCGAGGCTGCGAAAGTTTTTCACGCGATGGAAGTGGCGTGATCGGCGTCGTGCTGGTTTGGGGCGTTGATGCTGCTGCGGGTGATGATGGCGAGGTCATGCCATCAATGACGGGCCGCGCATACATGAAGGATTGCGAGATTTTGCATACCGGTGCCACCGCCTGCCTGAAACCCGTTCATGCCATCGACGCTGTATTGCAGGATGAGCATGCGCCGGTCGTTGCCGCCTACGCCGCTCGCGTAGCGGACATTGCCGCGCTTTTCGCCCTCGCGGAACCAATCGACCGCGCCCTGCCCATCGACGACAAGGTTCCCCCCGTGGCCCAGAATAACTTCGGCGGCTCATTCCAAGATGACGCAGAAGCGCTTTATTTTCCTTTCATCAGGCAGCCGACCACCAAAACGGCGTAGGCGGCAATAGCGAACCAAAATTGGTACTGCGCGAGGGTTGGAACAACGGTGAAGTGCCCGAGCAGTGCGAGCACCGCAAGAACTAGGGAAATCAGGAAGAGGATCTGAGTGGGAGCGCTGAGTTTCATGGGATGTAAAAATGGACGTTTCACGGTAAAGTCCCGTTTCGCTGATTCCAGCAATTAGCGTTCGCGCGCAAGATAAAAATGTGGGAGATTTTGCCCCCACGCAATCCCTCGTTTCATCGCGCGAGGATGTCGGTTCTGAGCAGGCTGTGCGACGCCAAAGGACTGGACGCCCCAGGTCTTCACGTTCAGCATACAATCCCAAGACTGAATAAAATCGAATCTCGGTTGGGCGGTTTGACGCGTGAACCCGCCGCGCCGGATAGCTCCGCTGTGCAGCGAACGTACCCATCCGTAATCATGCACACCACGCGATCTGTATTTACGGTTGTTGTTCCCGGCCTCTCAGCGGCATCGACACTCGCAGTGAACCGACCGGATCGCGGCATCACCTCCATCGGCACGATCCATCGACATGAACACCCTGCTTTGCCTGCGGCTGGCTCCCTTAGCATTCGTCGCCGCTTCTTCGTTTGCCGCCGGGCCGCTGCGTTTCGGCCGGGCTTCGGTCGACATCACGCCTCCCCTCGGCATGCCGTTTCAGGCGCCGCCGCGTCCGTCCTTGCCCGTGGCGGCCGGCACCGGCACGCATGATCCGCTCCACGCCAAGGCGGTGGTTTTCGAAAACGGTGGGATCAAGACGGCCATCGTGGCGTGCGATCTGACGAGCCTTCCCGGGCAGGTGATCGCCGAGGCCCGCACCCACGCCGCCACAATCAGCACCGTGCCACCCGAAAACATCATGATCACGGCGACGCACACGCACACGGGTCCGAACATTCGCCCGCGTCGGTTTTTGACTGCGACACCGGGACAGAAGAAAGTGGCGGACGACTACTTGGAGCGCCTGCCCAGGATGATCGCGGAAAGCGTGCAGCAGGCTGAGGCCGACCTCACGGAAGCCCGTCTGCAGGCGGCTATCGGCGAAGTGCCAGGGGTGGCCTTCAACCGGCGCTTCCTCATGAGCGACGGCACCGTCGTTTCCAATCCTGGCAAGGGGCACGACGAGCTGCTGGTCAATGTGGTGCGCCCCGCCGGGCCGACCGATCAGGCGCTGCCCGTGCTCTACGCCGAAAGCACAGCCGGCGAACCGTTGGCCACTGTGATGAATTTCGCGATGCACCTCGACACGACCGGTGGACTCGAATACTCGGCGGATTTCCCATATCAGATTTCCAAGATTCTCGCGGATGTGAAGGGGCCGGGAATGCTCTCGCACTTCACGATTGGCGCCGCAGGGAACATCAATCATTACTCCCTTCTCGATCCAAAGAAGCCGCACCGGACGAAGAGCTACCAGGAGGCGGCGCGAATCGGGACCCTGCTCGCCGCAGAGGTGGTGCGGACCTACCAGCGGCTCCAGCCCATCACCCCGGCCCCCGTCAAGGTCTCGCGCGAGGTCGTCCGACTGCGGGTTCTGGAGGAGAAGGCTGCGTCGCTCGCGAGGCAGTTCGGCAACAAGGCTTCGTTTCACGACGGTGAACTGATGGTCACGCTTGTGGATGGGAATTACACGTTCAATGCCGAAGTCTTGGTCATCAGTGTCGGTGATGAACTCGCCTTCGTCGGTCTGCCGGGCGAGCTGTTTGTCGAACTGGGTCTCGCTATCAAGCTGAATTCGCCCTATCAGTTCACTTTCGTGGACGCGCTTGCCAACGGCACAATCGGCTACGTCGCCAACCGCAGGGCATACCGTGAAGGGGCCTACGGCGCGTCGCTGGCCACCACCCGTTGCGAGCCGGGATCAGGTGAGGCGCTGGTCGAGTCCGCTCTACGCCAGTTGATCGCCCATCGAGACATGAACCCCACACCCTGAACAGGGCCTGCGGTTCGCACGCAACGTAGAGAGGACTAACAAACTGACGATTTAAAGGGAGGTTAACTTTCCTGCGAAGCATTTGCTTAATCATTGCAATGAATGGGTCACCAGCGGGAGGAAAGCGAAGGAGAAACGCTCCTCTTCCGCGCTTCCTGCGGAGGAGCGAGATTTGTCAGCCCGCGCGAGTTCGTGGCAAGGGAAAGCTCATCACTTGGGCGATGAAAATTCAGGGGGCACTACAGGGGGGCGGCTTCTGTTTTTGCTCTCCTGGGTATGAACAAACGCGATTTATTTGTGCTATTCCTGTCGAGGAAAGCCCTTGAGCCAATGCGCGGAACGCACCGGGAACGGATGCTCGCGAAGAGCCTGGAAGTAATCGCCCACATGCGCGGAGGGAGAGGTGCCTTGCAGGATCGACCACTTGTTTTCCGTGACTGCGCTCGGCCCTATGGAGGCCGACGTAACGATTTTCCGTGACCTGACCGAAGCCGTGCAGGAATGCCAGGAAGTGAGTTTTCAATATCACCAATTGACGGCATCCCGGGCGGAGAACCGGCAAGTGCAGCCATTATTGCTGCGTCAGGTGGACCACGTTTGGTATTGTTGGGGCGTGATTTAAAGAGGCGGGCTGTGCGAACTTTTGCACTTCAAAGAATTCACGATATAAAAGTGCTCAAAATAAAATCCGAGCGGCCACCGGACTCAGATAAATGAGCATTTGCGCGGCAATTTCGATGTTTGGAATTACGTCCGCGATGAAAGCACTCCCAAATTGATTCGGAACCGCTTCTGGTGTTTCGCTGCGAGAAGAGAGGCGGTGGTACCCGACGCAGGAAATTAGACCTGGAGACACCATAACGGGAAATTCACTGGAATTACGCGTTCAGCTTCGAGGGCTGGAGGAGATAATCCGCTGGGTGTTGAGCTGGGGGCCGCAAGCCGAAGTCCTGGGGCCAGAAATATTGCGGATTAAATCATTCAGGAAATTCAGCGAATGGCTGGCATGTACCTGGCTGAAATAATACACGCCGGCGTCTCCTGAACCCTTCAAGAGCTGACATTGCGGTCACACCGTGATTCTTCATCAGTTTGCCGCAAAGCGTCATTTTGTGAAAACAGAACACCGGTCTGCTTCAGGCATCCTCCCAGCCTCGGCAGGAAATAATTAATGCAGATTCTTTTTTAATCACCTTGTAGTGGTGCGATTTGTGGTCGGC
>JANPIW010000866.1:0-8033 GCA_031425215.1 Verrucomicrobiaceae bacterium | reverse complement strand
CTTTTTATATTCTGCAAAGCAGCAACGGGCAAATGAGCGTCATTCCGTGGGGCGTGAGCGGCGATTACCACGAGTACGCCATCGGCTCGAACTTCGACAAGCGCGGTGATCTCTGGGTCACGCTCTGTCTCACGGGATCGTTCAGCAGCGCCGTTCCGTTTCGCGGCTGGGCGCTGCGTGTGACGCCGGATGGAAAAATGGTGCCGACATGCAGCGGTGTGCGCAGCCCTGGGGGCATCGGCTTCGATGCGGATGGCGAGGCGTATTACTGCGACAACCAGGGGCCGTGGCATGGCTCATGCACGTTGCAGCATCTCGTGCCCGGCACATTTCAGGGACACCCGGCGGGCAATGTCTGGTATGACAAAGCGCCGAACATGGGGCCGCGTCCGATAGATCCGATCCCCGAGGCATTCCAGGGCGAGCGTGGTCGCAAGGAAGCGCGCCCTGGCGGTGATCCGGGCCGCATGGTGGCGGAGCGCGCGCGAATCAAGGAGCTGCTTCCTCCTGCGGTTTATCTCGTGCATGGAAAAATCGGAAACTCCGCAAGCGCCATCATCTGCGATCTCAGCGGCGGAAGATTCGGTCCGTTTTCAAAGCAGCTCTTTGTCGCCGATCAGAGCCACTCGAACATCGCGCGTGTCTGCCTCGAGACGGTGAACGGCATCAAACAGGGCGCGGTGATCCCGTTTCTCACTGGCTTCAAGAGCGGACTCATCGGCGGCCGGATGGATGCGGAAGGCAGGCTCTTCGTCGGCGGCAGTGATCGCGGCTGGGGCGCGCGCGGAGGGAAGCCTTACTGCTTCGAGCGCGCGACGTGGACAGGCAAGGTGCCCTTCGAGATTCACGAGATGCGCACGCGCAGCGATGGCTTCGAGCTGACTTTCACCCAGCCCGTCGATGCAAAGACCGCTGGCGATGTGAAGAGCTACACGATGCGCGAGTTCACCTATGCGTATCGCGAGCAGTATGGCGGCGACGAGATTGACGAGATCATTCCGAAGATCACTGCGGCAAAAGTGGGCGATGACAAAAAATCTGTGCGCCTCACCGTCACGCCGATGACGAAGGGTCACATCCACGAACTACATCTTAATGGCGTGCGCTCCGTCGGGGCGCTGCCGGTGCTGCATCCGGTGGCGTATTACACGCTGAACGAGATTCCCAAATAAACGAAAAGCCCGCACGGCGATGAGTCCGTGCGGGCTTTGTTGTTGATTTGCGGCGGGACGAGTTACTCCCTCACCACTACGAGCATGGTGTCGCCTTTGCGATAGACTTTGAGTTTGATGGCTTTGCTCTTGTCCTTCGTCGTCTCAGCCTTGGCCTCATCAATGAGTTTTACCGGAGTGCCGTTGATGGACTGAATGACATCGCCTTCCTGGAGGCCCACGGCGGCGGCGCTGCTGCTGGCCTCGACTTTGGTGACGACCACGCCGGTCAGGTCTTTGCCCAGCTCGTATTTCTCCGCGAGTTGCGTGGTGATGTTCTGCACGGTCACTCCGCTGATCAGCTCAATCGTCTCACTCACGGGGGCTTTGCGCGGCGAGGTCCCCGGAACTCCTTGAGCGAGCGCTTGCTCGTCCATCGTATCGAGCGTGGCATTGAGAGTGAGCTTCTGCTTTTTACGCAGCACCTCGATGGGGATGGTGGAGCCAGGTTTGTTGCCGCTGACGATGAGGCGGAGCGACGAGCTATCAGTCACCTTGTTGCCGCCAACGCTGGTGATGATGTCATCGACCTCGACGCCAGCCTTCTCGGCGGGAGAGCCGCCGACGACGCGGGTGACGAGGGAGCCGCTCTGCTCGGGCAGTCCGTAGAGCTTGGCGGTGTCGGCATCGATATCTGCCATGCCGATGCCGAGGAAGCCGCGCTGCACTTTGCCGTCGTCGATCAGGTCCATCGCAATGCCCAGCGCCATGTTAATGGGGATGGCGAAGCCGATGCCTTGGTTCATGCCGGTGCGGGTGAAGATGGCGGTATTGATGCCAACGACGCGGCCCATGGCATCGACCAGCGGGCCGCCGGAGTTCCCCGGATTGATGGCGGCATCGGTCTGGATGAAGTTTTCAAATCCGGCCATGCGACCTTCGCGGACGATGCCCAAATCGGCACGGCCCAGCGCGCTGACGATGCCCTGGGAAACAGACTGAGCCAGTTCCATGGGCGCGCCGGCTGCGAGGACGATATCACCAACACGCAGCTTGCTGCTATCTCCGAGCGTGGCGGCGGGGAACTCAGTGCCTTCGATCTTGATGATAGCGACATCGGTGAGCGGATCGCGACCGACGAGCTTGGCGGTGTGTTTCTTGACGATGCCGCCGGGCATGTCCACGGCGACCTCGATCTTGGTGGCCTCTTCAACGACGTGATTGTTGGTGAGGATGTAACCGTCGCTGGAGATGATCATTCCGGAGCCGAGGCCGAGACGATGGTCTTTCTCATCCTGTTTTGGCTGCTGCTTCGGCGCGTTGCGGCGCGGGGCACGATCATTGGGGTCAAAAGGATTCCTGCCTCCATCCTCGTCACCCATTCCTGGTGCGCCAAAAAAGCGGCGGAAGAACTCGCGCATCTCTGGCGGGATCTGGTCCATGTCAGGCATCTGCCCTTGTCCAAGCATCTGGCGCTGTGTCATTTTGCCGCTGGAGGTGATGGTGACGACGCTGGGCATGATTTTTTCCACGACATTGGCGTAGCTCATCACGAGCTGGCCGCCTGCAGGCAGCGGAGCTTCATCCTTGGTAAGTTTCGCGCGAAATGCGTCGGGCGTGACCTTCTTGGCTTCAGGGTTGATGACCGGAGGGCCGGGAGGAAGAGCGGGTTTGGGCGCGACTCCTGGCGCGGCCTTTGGAGGTTCTTGTGCTGAGGCAATCGCGGCAACGAAGCCGGTGATTGCCAATATGGATCGGAACAGGTTGGCAGGTTTCATGGTGGGGGGTTGACGATTGGGGTTTTTGCAGTGCGGAAGTTAAAACGTCGCAGCGACGCATTATGGTATGCGTTTCGGAGAAAAATTTTGCTCGTTTGCAGCCGGGTTCAGTGCATCAGGCCGAAACGGCGGGATCACTTTTTGGTCGTGCTGCCTCCAGGCTGGTCGGTGATCAGCTCGCGGAGATTCGCGCCTGCGGGTGGCTTTAGGGAGAGATTCGGCGGCTCGGGTATCTTGAATGCGGGGGCGTCGATCTCGTCATCGCGGACCGGTATGGCCTTGGGCACGGGCCTCGACACGGTGCCTGGATTCTTTTTCTCCACAGTCGGCGCGGCAGGAGCGACGCCCGGTGCCGCAGGTTTGAGCGCCACCTTCTGCCAGAAGGCGTCTCCGCTGATATGCGCGAGCACCCCGCCGAGAAACATGGAGCCGCCGATAAAAACTGCCGCCTTCAGCCACATGGGCACGCTCTCAGGATCGGGGTTCCAGTCCGCATCATCCGCGTCGTCGTCCGGCTGGGTGTCCGGCGCGGCGGTGCCCACCGCTTGAGACCGTCCAGACTGAAACAACAGCTCTGCAAATCCCGCTGTCTTCTCCGCAGGTCCGGACGGCTTGCTGCTCGCACCGAACGGCGCGGCCATCACCAGAGGCGACATCACGAGAGCGGCCTCGGCTTTGAATTTTGCCGCGACAGGCTTCAGCGCGCCGGTCTTGGGCCGACCATTGCCGCGCGCAGGCGGCAGCTCGGTGATGGAAGCCTCGGCGCTGGCCGCAGTTTCCATCGGCTTCACCAGATCGTAGTGCTGGATCACGCGGGCGTAGCGGCCGAGGAAATCCGCGCGCGATGAGACGATGCCGTCGCGCGCCTTGGTCAGCTCGTCATCGAGCATCCGCGCCACGGCCTCGCGCTCGCGGCCCACCATGGCGCCTTCCACTTTTCCATTGAGCGGCTCCATGCCGAGGAGGAAGCGGCCCAGCGCGGCCATCCATCCGGCGTTCCATGGCGATCTGCCATCGGCGGTCTGCGCGGGCAGCAGCACACCGGGATCAGCGCCGCGTCCCGACATGGATGCCAGCGACGGATGCGCGCGCACGGTGATGGAGAAAGAGGGCCATTCGTTCACCCGCGTGACCATGAGCTTCGCGGTGCGCGCATCCTCGCGCGCGAAGCCGGTCATCAAATAGATGTCCTCCAGCCGCAGCTTGCGCGTGCCCAGCGTGGTCTTCTCCAGTTGCAGCAGCACGCTGTCGAGGCCCGCCATGACGAGGTAGCTCTCCTGCGGATCGAGGCTTTTCCTTTCGCGCAGAAAGTCAGCGAGGCTCAGCCCGTCCACCACCTCCTCGGCCACACAGGTGATGCCATCGCTCTCATTGACGAGCACGACGGAGACGAGGCCAGGGAAGTCGCGCTTTTTCGCCAGCTTCATCATCTGGCGGTCCGCCTCCTCCACGCGCGCGCTGCACACGCGCAGCGGCGGCACCTGCTCCACCCACACCTGGCGGCCCGCGCGCGTGAGCGTGCCCTTCATGCTGTAGGGGTTTGCCATGTCGAGTCGCTGGCTCTGGATGCGCACCAGATTCACCACGCCACGCGCCACGTCTTGATAAGTCGCAAGCAACGGCGCCACGAGCGGGCGAGGTTTTTGCGCCGTGGGGATCTCTCCGGACAAATGCTCGGGCGCGACCTTGAACAAGGCATTGCGCAGCTCCTTCGCCTGTGTCGCGATTGACCCCGCCATCGCCGTGAGACAGCCGCCGAGCAGCTCGCTGAAATCTGCCGCAGGGAGCATCGTCTCCGCAGCCGTCGGCCCTCCGCCGCCGGCCTGCTCCTGCAAAAAGGTACGCAAAAACTTCGCCTGCCGCTCAAAGTTGGCTTTCAGCACACGGCTCCTCGCGGCGCGACCATCGGCAAAACGGAAATCTGCAATCGTCACCTGCACCGCCGTGGGTCCGGTCTGCACGATCCGCATCGCTTCCATCGGCAGCTCGCTCATGTAATCGCCGCGTTCGCACAGCGCCATCGCGCTCTCCAGCGCACGGCACGCGATCATCACCGCCAGCCACATCGGGATCTCCTGCTGGCGCGCGAGATAGGCGCGCAGCGTCTCACCATCGACATTGCTCGTGATGTAAAAGGGGCTCCCCTCATCCTCTCCGCAATCCATCAGCCGCCCGAGCAGAGGGTGGCCGTTTTTGCGCAGCCGCGCGCACGCGTCGTCGAACGACGCGCGCTCCGCCTGCGGCTGGAGCAGGACGTGACAATGCACGAACTCAAGGCGCTGGGTATCAAAGGCGAGCACCGCGACCTGCTCGGCATCGCGCACTAGCTCAACATTGTTCCCCTCTGCGTCCTGGACGATCTGATAGTGCCTGAATTGGTTCGGCTCCGACATGGGCGAGGACGGCAAGTGTCCGCGCGAGGCGCTTCGTTTTCAAGAGTGAGTTTGCTCTGCCTGACGATAGTTGCAGATGAGACGATCCGCCGCGGCGCCAGTTCGTCGCGCCTCCCTCGAACTCATGAAAGGCGGGCGGATGTGCGAGGTCACTGAAACCTCACATCGACCCCGGGCAGCAAAGCCTTGACCCTGGCCTGTGTTTCGGGCGCATAGCCTTTGGGCCGGTTGATGAGCTTGAGTTCTTTAAGATGCGCAAAGCTCTGGAGTTGAGGGACGCGTTCTTCTGGCAACGCAAGGCCGCCGATCTCGAGTTGCTCGAGCTGGGTGAGCGCTGCGGCAAGTTTCAATCCTTCATCGCTGAGATGCTCGCAATGCGTGAGCGTGAGGCGGCGCAGCGTCGGGATGTTTTTGCACGCGGCGATGCCTTCCGGGGCGTCGAGGCCGTCGCCGAGCTGGAGATACTCGAGCGGCAGGGTGGCGAGGTTATTCAGGCAGGCTGGCGTGGCGTTCTTGGTGCCGATCTCGCAGCCCTTGAGTCTCGTGAGCTTCGCCAGATGCACCGCGCCAGCGTCGGTGAATTTTGCGTGGGCGAGGCTGATGCTTTCGAGGTTCGGCAGATGCTCGCAGAGCTGCTTCAGGCCCTCGTCGTCAATGCTGCTGCCGCGATGGCTCACTTTGATCACCTTTGTCCAATCCGCGCATTTCGCATAAGCACGGCCCGTGATCGCGGTGCCGACGAACGAGAAGGTTTCGAGGTTCTTCAATCCCGCGAAGGTTTCCATGCCCGCGTCGGTGAGTTTGCCGTTGTTGGTGAAGCGGAGCGTCTTGAGGTTCACGAGCTTTCCGAGCGGCGCGATCCATTCGTCGTTGGCCTTGGTGGAGATGACGTTCAGTGATTCGAGCGTGATGATGTGGCTGAGGTGCTCGAAGAAGGCCGCGTCATACGGATCGTCTTTGCGGCGATCATGCGGGCCGGCATTCGGCACGGCCAGATCGACGAGCTTGAGGCTCTGGCCGTCGTCGGTCTTCTCGACTCTGCCTTTGGCGGCTTCGACGATGCGGGTAACGGCTTCGACATGGGGATCGAGAGCTAGGGCATCAACGGTGAAAGATGCGAGGAGGGCTAGGGCGAGTTTCATGGTGGTTGGGGGATGAGATTATTTCGCGAGCTGACCGTCGAGTTGGAAGGTCTGGCAGTCGGAGGCAAAGGCGGCGTTGAGGAGCCAAGAGGCGATGGTTTTCTCGCCGGCGAAGTCGGCAAAGGGTGCGATGGGCAAAGTTTGGCAGCCGCCTTTGGTGGCGTTGCATCTTCACTCCTTGCCAAAGAATTCCTCCTCCTTCGGCAGGGCGTTCACTTTCCAGGTGGCCGGGTAGAAGCGCACGATGCGCTTGGGGCGGTAGCCTTCGAGCATGAGGTCCATCTTGAGTTGGATCTGAATGCCGCTGCTGCCGGGTTCGATGGGGATTTTTTTCACTTCGAGGATGCCGCCAGTTTTGCGGTCGTTCACGGGATCGTAGGTCATGAGGGACTCGCGGGCGACGGCGAGTGCGCCACGTGGTTCGGTGGGCGGCGGGCTGCCATCTTTTGGCGGCGGGGCGCTGGGGTCTTTGAGCGTGAGTTCGTCGAAGAGTTTGGGATCGACGTTGCCAAAGAAGGTGACGGTGACGAATTGCGGCTCGTCCTCGACGGCGGTCACCCAGCCGGGCAGGCCGCGCTCGCGAACGTGGATGCGGTGGCGTTCGAGTTGATGCGCAGTGGCGAATGCGCGAGCTGGTTCGTCGAGCCAGATGTCCGTGATGCGACCGGGGCCGTAGAGGGTGACCCAGGTGAGGTTGGCAATGAAGGTCTGGCCGGGTTGCAGGGCTTTGAGATCGGCGAAGGCGTTGCCTTGGAAGACGCGGGTGCTGCTGAGGAGGTCGAAGATCTTTGGCTGGCCGCCGGGCTTGCCGTTGTCCTGAAGCGATGCGGTAAGTTTCATCGTGGTGAAGTCCACGCTGTCGATTTTCCAAAGCTGCTGCTGCCGCACGTGATGCGTGAAGTCGTCCTCGATGCGGAAGCAGCGACGGAAGTCGAACTCCGGCGTCTTGCGCCTGTAGAAGGTGTCGGGAGCTGGCGTTTTGTCGTTCGGATCGGCCAGATAAAACAAGCCGTGCAGATGCGTGCCGAGCGGGATGTCCTGCAAGGCCGCCGGTGCGCCGTGATACCAGATGGAGCCATACGGCAGCATCCCCGCATCCAGCGGCAAGTCCCACACGCCGCGCTCCTGGCTGTCATTCCGATCCACCCGAATCTGAAACCGCCGCTCCATGTGATCGACACGAATGAGTTCGCCTGAAACGGCGTGGGCGGAGCCTTCCGGCGGGAACTGGCCCTCGACGAGTTGGAACCAGTCGGGCGCGGCATTCGGGTCCTTGGAGTTCTTCTTCGCGTCCGCCTTCACCGGGCCATCGGCATCGGTGCGGAACTTGGGTTTGTCCTCGGCGTGGAGGAGTGAAAAGGCAAATAAGAGACCAAGAAAGCGCATGAAAATAAGGGGTTCGGATCAAACGGACTTCTGCGTGGCCTGAGGAACGACACTATCCCGACGCGGGTTTGCGTAATTGAAACGGCTTGATTCAAAAAGTGATTCGAGTGCGTCCAAACCATTTTCGCGGCAGAACACCCTTTCATCTGTTGTTATGGGAATGAGCCAGAGAACCCTAATGGT
>JANPIW010000865.1:0-2160 GCA_031425215.1 Verrucomicrobiaceae bacterium | reverse complement strand
GCAGCCTGCTGCCGCATTCTCCAGCCAGCCTGCTGGCGTCGTGTGAGTGTGAAAGTCGAACCAGGCAGATGCGCCCGACCACCCGGGAGGGGTTTTGCGGAGGGACGCCGGGGGAGGTCCGGTGCCAGCAGGCTGGCTCCGAAAAGCGGCAGCAGGCTGCCGCAGTCCAAGGCGCTGCGCACCCTTGAGGCTCACTTCAGCTTCGCCTGCAGATCCGTCAGCAGCGACTTCAGCCCCTCGCTCACTTGATGCCAGCCGTCATTGCGGATGGGGAAGGTGTTGATGGGTTTGCCGTCGCGGGGGAGAGCGTTGGGCACGCGTCTGCTGGGGTCTGTGAGTTCTTTGAGCGGTTTGCTGGCGGCAAAGGTGTCCTGCCAATCGCAACGTTGCAAGATGATTGGCACGAACCTGGCCTCGCCTTTGACATGCCGTTCCAGAGCGAGGTTTAACTCGACGCCCTGAATGTAGGTGCTCGCCAGCGCGGCAGTGCTGGTGAGAAAGATGAACACGTCAGCCTCGCGAATCTCCTCACGGATCGCTTTGTCCCAATCATCGCCCGGCTGGATGCGGCGGTCGTGCCAGACACGGTGAATGAGGCCGAGGTTCTTGAGGACCGTCAGATGCAGGTTCAGCGTCTTCAAATGGCGCTCATCGGTGTGGCTGTAGCTGATGAAGATGCGCGGTTTGGGTTTGGAGCGGCGAATGCGCACTTTGTCACCGGGCCACACATCGTCATCCCTCCAAATGCCAGCGTCGTTCCATTGTCCATCCTGAAATATTCCACCAGCCTCCGGCAGTCGCCCTTCCTCCGTTCCAAACTCATCCAACTCCTTCTTCGTCTCCACCTCCGCGCTGCCTGCGTTCGTCTCCACTGCTGTCTTCGTTTTCCCTTTCCGTTCATCCTGCTCCAGCGTCGGCATCTTCACCCACGCTCGCTCGCCTTCGGCAACGACCTCGGTGCGCTCGATTACATCCAGTCCGCCGATCTGTGCGTTCAGGCCGTTGATCTCATCACGGCACAATCCCGCGAGGTCACGCCGTGCATCCGCATCATCACCGATGGCAGTGATCTCGATCTCCGTCTTCGACACGGCGCGGATGAGCGCTCGTGCTCCATTCAAAGTGAGCACGGTGCCGCTGGCCCATTGCAGCTTGGGCTCCATCAGCGGATGAGTGCGCACGATGAATTGCGCGATGAGGCCCGGCGGGATGGAGGGATAGGTGTAGCGCAGGCGCGCGGCTTTCTCCGGCGCGGTCTGGCCGAAGAGGGCGAGGTCGTCGGGTTGATCGTCCGGGAGACCGAGGGGCACCAGCCAGCGTTCGGGGTGATAGCTCTCGCCCAGCGGATAGGCGGCCTCGAAGCGTTCCATCAGGCGCATGAGGTAATCGTGCATGCGCGGATCGTGCTCGCCTTCATTGCCTGCGCCGAGCACGCCGGGCAGCTCGGCGCGGTGCAGCGCGCCGCCTTGTTTCGCGGCGTGGCGGATGAGGTTGTAGCAATGGCCCGTGACCCAGTTCGGGCGCAGCACAGTGTTATCGTGCAGGCGCGGATCATCAGCGTAGTTGAGCGCGACGCCGAGGGTGTGCAGCAGGCTGCTAACTTCGTCTTGTTTGTCGGGATCGGTCACGCCCTCGGCGGCGCAGAGCTGGCGCCAGTCGTCATAGCTCAGGTGCGGGCGCGTGGCTTGGGCGCGCAGGATGGCGTCCTTCACCTTGGACCACTGGCGGGGGAAACCCATGCGCACCCAGGGCTTCACGCGCGCGTCATCCATCAGCGCGCAGAGCTTGTCGCGCAGCTCGGCAATGCCGCGTCCGCTCTGGCAGTCCGTCTCCACAAAACCGGCGATGAACGGAAAGCGCTCCAGGAGAAAATTGCGGTCCACTTTCACCCGCGCCTGATCGCTCTTGTTCAGCGCCACGATCACGGGCGGAGCGGTGTTGCCATCTTGCTTGTCCATACCGTAGCTCTGGATGAGCTTGAGCCAGTAATCCGCGTCCTCCCCCGCACTGTCCTCGCGTTGGGTGAGCACGAGGACATAGACGGTGCGGTGGGAGAGAAAGTAACGGTGCATCGAGTGCGTGACCACCTGCCCGGCAAAGTCCCACACATGCGCCGTCACTGGCTCCCCCACGCAATCGCGCATCGTCCAGTCACACAAC
>JANPIW010000864.1:0-8045 GCA_031425215.1 Verrucomicrobiaceae bacterium | reverse complement strand
CTCGCAGGGGGAGGTTTCGAGACAAGAATGCGAGGGAGGATGATTTCATGGTGTTATGGCTGGAGCGTTTTGAGGGTTTCGGGGATGAATGAGGGATGGCCAAATGCGCTGTCATCCTTCCCCGTTCATTTTTGCCAGACTGTTGCAGGTTGTTTTGTGGTCAGCCACTTTATAGGAACTAGGTTTGGGGGATGGGTGTTGTAAGACTGCCAAAGACAGGACGCTGCGACTCATCAAGGACAACGAACCTTCTGCCCGCATTATCACGCGACAACTAGAGGCAACCTATCCTCAAGACAAATAATTTATTTTTTGCGACTGCTCGCCATGGCATCCTCGAAATTGAATGAGGAACAACCAATGAGCATCTTATCCGCCTCGAAGGATGAGAGTGGCACAAGGGCCGCTATGCAATACATAAGAATTTTACATCTTGTTATGCCGACGAGTGCTTGGTTCTCAGCAGGGAACGATTCTGGCCAAAGGTTTGCGAGATGAGTCGCAAATATTTTTTCCTGGCATCCAACACAGCGACGATCAGGTTTGTCCGACACCCCCATGGAGGGCGCGCAGAGCGGCTGATGACAACCTCAAGGCCTTCATGACCGAAGCGCGCGCCGAGCTGGTGCCCCTCCTCGGACGAGAACCCTCGCCGGAATGGACGCTGGCGGGCTTCGGCCATGGGTCGCCCAACTCCAACGCGGTGCCCGGCACGCAGGAGGGACGGTTGCAAGGCGCGGCGGATCTGGCGATTTACCTAGGCCAGCACCCCACCTGCCAGGTGCCCGCCGGGGGAGCGCGCCAGGCAGCCAATGAAGCCGGTAACATCCAGCGCGCGGCCCTCAACGCCAAGCAGCAGGGCTTTTCCGCCCTGCGCCGCCGCCTCATCGCCCTGGTAGATGAGCTGTCCCTCCTGCTGGGCGACGACGATCCAGCGCCGCGATTCGCTCTTGCGTGCATGACTTTCACGCCATGGCACTGAATCGTCACCTAGTTGGAAAAAATTAAGCTTTCCGCTGATTATCCAAGTGATAGAGTCGGCCTCCCCTTGCGTCCGTCCTGCGGTCCTTTCTCCCAACCGAACCCCCCGGCCGCGCCATGCGACCAATGGCGGCAGCGTGTCCGCGCCCTGTCAGCCTGATCTGCCAGACGCACCCCTTCCCTTCTCCGTATCCGCATGATCGTCCTCGGCATCAACGCTTATCATGGCGACTCCTCCGCAGCGATCGTGCGCGACGGTCGTCTCGTCGCTGCGGTGGAGGAAGAGCGCTTCCGCCGCATCAAGCACTGGGCCGGGCTGCCCACGCTGTCGATGCAGTATTGCCTCAAGGAGGCGGGGCTGAGATTCAGCGACCTGGAGCACATCGCGATCAATCTCAATCCGAAGGTCAACAACCTGCGCCGGTTGGTTTTTATCCTGCGCAAGCGGCCCGATCTGAAGCTGATTTTCGAGCGCGTGAGGAAGCGCGCGCAAACCAAGTCCGTGCGCGACTCCATCGCCGAGGCGTTTCCCGGCGAGACGATGAAAGCGCAGGTGCATCACATCGAGCATCATCTCGCCCACCTCGCGTCGTCTTATTTGTGCAGTCCGTTCAAGGACGCGATCAACGTGTCGGTCGATGGCATGGGGGATTTTGCCTCCACTGCCTGGGGGATGGGACGCGACGGGCGGATCGCCATCGAGGGTCGCGTGTTCTTTCCGCACTCGCTGGGCATTTTTTATTCCGCGCTCACGCAGTGGCTCGGTTTTCCGCATTACGGCGATGAGTACAAAGTCATGGGCCTCGCGCCCTATGGGGAGCCGATTCACCTCGATCTCATGCGCAAGATCGTGCGGCTGAAAAACGACGGCACCTTTGAGCTGGACCTCAAATTTTTCCGTCACCATCGCGAGAGCGTGAACTACACCTGGGACAACGGCTCGCCCGACTGCGGCACGATGTACGCGCCCGCGCTGGAAGATCTGCTCGGCCCGGTGCGGAAGAAGGAAGAACCGCTCACGCAACGGCACAAGGATCTGGCCCGCAGCGTGCAGGCGATGTATGAGGAGGCCTTCTTCCACCTTTGCAACACGCTGCACAAAAAACACGGCGGCGAGAATCTCACCGTCTCCGGCGGCTGCGGAATGAACTCAGTGGCGAACGGGAAGATCTACCGGCAGACGCCCTTCAAGCACGTCTATATCCAGAGCGCGGCGGGAGATGCAGGCGGCGCGATCGGCGCGGCACTCATCGCGGCGCAACAGCTAGGTGACAAGTCGCCCCGCTTTCACATGAGCCACGCGTATTACGGCCCGCAATCGACGGACGCGGAAAACCAGGCGCTGATCGAATCGCAGGCTGAGGCCATCAAGGAAGCTGGCTGCACCGTGACTGAATTCAAAGACACGGCCGAGCTTTGCCAGACAACGGCGCAGGCCATCAGTGAGGGACAGGTGATCGGCTGGTATCAAGGCCGGCTCGAATGGGGGCCTCGCGCGCTCGGCAACCGCAGCATTCTGGGTGATCCGCGTCGCGCCGATATGAAGGACATTTTGAATTTGAAAATCAAACGTCGCGAGAGCTTCCGCCCGTTCGCGCCATCCATCCTGCGGGAGGAGACGGCGAAGTGGTTCGAGGAAGAAGACGACGTGCCATTCATGATGCAGGTCTTCCAGGTGCGCGAAGAAAAACGCGCCATGGTCCCCTGCACGACGCACGTCGATGGCTCGGGCCGCCTGCAGACCGTGCATCGCGAGACCAACCCGCTCTACCACCAACTGATCAGCGCCTTCCGCGACATCACCGGCGTGCCGATGGTACTTAATACCAGCTTTAACGAAAACGAACCCGTCGTGTGCCGTCCGCAGGAAGCGCTCGATTGTTTCCTCCGCACCAAGATGGACGTGCTGGTCCTCGGCTCCTGGATGGTGCGCCGCCAATCTATTTGAACCATGCCTAAAAAAGTACTCGTTTTGTTTGGAACACGTCCCGAGGTCATCAAGCTCGCGCCCGTCGTCAAAGAACTCCGCAGCCGGCCCGGTGAGTTTGAAACCATCGCCTGCTCCACCGGCCAGCACCGCGAGATGCTCGATCAGGCGATGAGCGTGTTCAAACTCACCGCCGATCTCGACCTCCATTTGATGACACCCGGCCAGACGCTTGCCGGGCTGACCAGCCTGCTATTTAAAGCCATCGACAATGCCATCGAGGAAACCAAGCCCGACGCCATCATCGTGCAGGGAGATACCACGAGCGCCTTTGTCGGCGGCATGTGCGGATTTTACCGCAGGCTCACCGTCGGCCACGTCGAGGCCGGCCTGCGCACGGGGAACATCTGGGCGCCCTTTCCCGAAGAAGTGAACCGCTGCATCGTCGGCAAGATCGCCACGCATCATTTCGCGCCCACCGACCGCTCGCGGCAGAATTTGCTGCGCGAAGGCGTGCCCGACGCGCAGATCGCCGTCACCGGCAACACCGTCGTGGATGCGCTCCACTGGATGCAAAACAACAACGCGCTCCAGGCCACCGACGAAATCCCCGCCGACATCATTCCCGCGCTCGACAGCCACCGGCTCATCCTCGTCACCAGTCACCGGCGCGAGTCATTCGGCGGCGGACTCGAGGGCACCTTCCGCACCCTCGTCCGCATCGCCAATGAGTTTCCCGACACGCTCATCGTCTATCCCGTGCATTTGAACCCCAACGTGCAGGCACCGGCGAAGGCACTGCTGGCCGATCATCCGCGCATCCGGTTGCTGCCGCCCGTCTCGTATTCCGCGCTGCTTTGGCTCATGTCGAAGGCGAACATCATCCTCAGCGACTCCGGCGGCATTCAGGAGGAAGCGCCCAGCTTTTCCAAGCCGCTCCTCGTGCTGCGCGACACCACCGAGCGCCCCGAGGCCATCGATGCCGGCTGCGCCATCCTCGTGGGCACCGACGAGCAGAAGATTTTCGCCCACGCCTCGAAGCTGCTCTCCGACCCCGCCGCCTACGCCGCGATGGCCGGCAAGCCCAACCCCTTCGGCGACGGCACCGCGTCCAGGCGGATCGCGGACATCCTTTCGTCTTCCTAGTTTGCGGATGCCTGCTCTGCTCCAACAACGAGAAGCCGCACGCAAAACCGCACGCCTCAGCGAGTGGCGACAGGCGCGCGAGCAACTCAAGGCCAGCCTAAAGCGCCATCTGCCAGGCCAGACGGTCTGGGTGTTCGGCTCCCTATTAAAAGAAGGCACTTTTAATGCGGCATCAGACATCGACCTCGCCATCGACACAATGCCCGCCGGAATGTCCATCTACACGCTCACCGCCCTGCTCGACGAGGACATGAAGCGTCGTGTCGATGTGGTGTGGCTGCCTGAATCGAGATTGCGCGGTAAAATCCGCAGCGAAGGAGAGTCATGGATCGGATAGGATTGGTCACATTGCAGGCTGAGGTCATGGACGATGTGCGCGTTGTTTCCGAAGCGGCGGAACTGGCTGGCCAGCGCTTGTTGATAGGAGACGACAGCGGCCTCGAAAGCTGCGCCTATCAGCTCGTCAGAGTTTTCAACATCATCGAGCAGATGGGACTGCGCATCGCCAAGGCATTTGAGAATCACATCGACGACGAGCGCGGCTGGCACGCAGAGCTGGTTCACCGTCTCAGCATCGAGGTGCCTGGCATCCGCCCCGCGCTTTACCAGCCCGACATACTTCCCGCGCTTCGCGATTTGCGCGGCTTTCGTCACGTCATCACCCACGCATACGATCTCACGCTCGAAGCCGACCGTCTCGCCATCGTCGTGCGTCACGCCGGCGAGGCCGCCCGGCTTTTGCCAGGAATGGTTGGAAGCTTCTTCGAGACTGTCCGCATCGATCAAACCGAAGACTGACCACTTCTCTCCCACTCATGAACCAGATCATCATCGAAGCAGGCCGCGCTGAGGCGCATTACTGGCGCGACCTGTGGCGTTTTCGCGAGCTGTTCGGATTCCTCGCCTGGCGCGACATCCTCGTGCGCTACAAACAGACCGTCATCGGCGTGGCTTGGGCCGTGGTGCGGCCGCTGCTCACCATCATCATCGGCACCGGCATCTTTGGCGGGCTGGCGAAGATGCCGTCTGATGGCGTGCCGTATGCGGTGATGGTATGCGCCGGCACGCTGCCGTGGTACTTTTTCAGCAGCGCGCTCAGCGAGTCCGCTGGTAGCCTTGTGGGCAATGCAAACCTCATCTCCAAAATCTACTTCCCCCGCCTCATCCTTCCCGCCAGCGCCGTGGTCGTCGCGTTCGTCGATTTCGCCATCTCGCTCATCATCCTCGCCGGTCTCATGCTCTGGTATGGAATGATGCCGACCTGGCGTCTGCTCCTGCTGCCAGTTTTCATCGCGCTCGCATTCCTCAGCGCGATGGGACCCGGCCTGCTCTTCACCGCGCTCAATGTGAAATACCGAGACTTCCGCTACATCATCCCCTTCGTCGTGCAGTTCGGCCTCTTCATCTCGCCGGTCTTTTACAGCACCACCGTGATCCAGGAACGCTACGGCGAGATGGGCCGCATCCTCGTCGCCATCAATCCCGTCGTCGGCATCATCGACGGATTCCGCTGGGCCATCTGTGGCACGACCGAACTGCACTGGGAGAGCTTCATACTCTCCACCGCATTGAGCGTGTTCTTTCTCGTCCTCGGCGTCTGGTACTTCCGCAAAACGGAAAAGACCTTCGCGGATGTGATTTGAACCGATGAGCACACAATGGTTTCGCCGATGGATGCCATTGCTCAGCGGAGTCGTCGCGGCGCAATCGCTCGTCCAGGGCGTCAATGCGCTCTCGGGAATGCTGCTCGTGTGGTTCCTGCCGCGCGACACCTCTTATGCCTGGTACACAATCGCCAGCTCCATGATGCTCCTCAGCTCCTTGCTCACTGACGCCGGCATGTCCGCCGCGGCGAACACCCTCGGCGGCCCCATCTGCCAGGAGCGCGCGCGATTCACGCAGGTGATCCAGTCCGTGCTGCGGCATCAGCGCTGGCTTGTCGGCATCAGCGTCCTCATCGTGATCCCTTGGATGATCGTGCTGCTCCAGCGCATCGACGCGCCGGTCCTGGAGACGGCCATCGCTGCCCTCGCAGTCATCGTGTTCGCCTGGCAAATGTCGTCCGCGCAGATTTTTAGTTTGGTGAACCGGCTCCACTCGCTGCTGCGTCCGCAACTGCTCGCAGAAATGTCCACCGCCGCCGTGCGGCTGCTGCTCACCGCAGGCTGTCTCGTGGCGGCCTGGATGTATTCAGGCGGCAACGATCTCGTCTCCTTTGCCGCAAACGCATCCGCAGGCCCGGTCTTCCTGGCCGTGTTGCTCGCAGCCGCGCTGCCCGCGATATATTTCCACCTCAGCGTGAAACGTCACGCCGGGCTGGTGCTGGATTTCACCGCGACACCGACGCATGAGCACGATGCCGAGATACGCCGCATCATCCGTCAGACCGCCGGCTTCACGATCTATTACTGCCTGCAAGGTCAGATGAGCATCTGGTTGATCAGTTGGTTTGGTACATCCGCGCAGGTCGCCGATGTCGGCGCGCTCGGGCGACTCGTGATGTTGTTTGCCGTCGCGGGCGGGCCACTGGTGCAGATCGCCGGCCCGGCCTTTGCGCGCAGCACCGACCGCGCGCAATTGCAGCGCCAGCTCTTCCGCGTGTGCGGATTGTACGCCCTGTTTGCAGCAGGCATTCTGTTGTTGGCGCTCTTTCTGCCGGGGCCGGTGCTCTGGTTCCTCGGCCCACAATACGCGCATCTCATCGCCGAGCTGCCCCTCGCAGTGCTCGGCCTCACCACCGCCGGATACTCCGGCATCATCTGGGGTCTCGTGCTCGCGCGCGGCTGGGTGAAATCCTCCGCGCTCATCATCCCCGTCGGCCTCGCCGCGCAGCTCGCCGGAGTTTTCATCTTCGATTTCACCACCGTCGCAGGCGTGCTCGGCTTCAATCTTTTCTTCACCGTCCCCGCTGTCCTGCTGGCCTGTGTCATCACGGCGAGAGGGTTTTCCAGATGGAAAACCCAAGGCAGAAGTGGAAGAGTTAATCCATGAAAACCCTCCGCGAAGACATCCTGCGCGACCCGCGCTACCCGGTGCATCATATTGCGGGCCAGTTGCTTCCCTATCTGCGTGTGCTCGTCGAGCAATTCCAGCCTGAGCAGATCATTCTTTTCGGCTCCTACGCTTACGGCAAACCAGACCAACATAGCGATGTCGATCTGCTTATTGTACGAGAATCCGCCCCCTACCCGGACTCTCACACCGCTGCCAAGGCGATCCGCCATGCGTGGTGGCCTGTGCGTCGCGCAGGTGCAAACCTCTCGATTGAATCCATCGTCGAAACACCTCATGGACACCGGGAACGCCTCGAAAAAGCAGGGGGCTTCTATACCGAGATCAGCCGTCAAGGAATCCCCTTGTTATGAAGACGGATGAAACCAACCCACAGGACTGGTTCGACTCAGGACGCGAGCGGCTGCATGTCAGCGACCTTGCGTTCGCCGCCCACGGCCATGCTGGAATGACCACGATGGAATTGCTGCAGGAGGCTGCCGAACGCTATTTGAAAGGCTGGCTTATTTCCCAAGGCTGGTCGCTTGTAAGAACACATGACTTATCCCGCCTGATTCACGAAGCCGAATTGTTGGATGTACGCTTCGCAACTTATGCGGAGTACGCCGATGATCTGACCCAGGCGTTCCTTCAGTCTCACTATCCCGGCGGTGATCCGGACCTCGTGGGCCGAGATTACCAGGATCTCCGCCATACAACCACTAAGCTTGTGGAACTCATGCGCGAAACGCTGCCGGAGTTTCAGGTTTAGCCCGCCCGGCCTCCTATCGCGTCGTCAGATGGCGCTTTTCCCTCCTGATCTGATGTCAGAACCCATCATCCGCGTCGAAAACCTGGGCAAATGCTACCGCATTCACCACGAGTCACGCGAGCGTTACACAGCGCTACGAGATGTCATCACACGCAGAGCCAGGAGCCTTTTCAAACCTGCCGCAGCCAAAACATCAACCGACGAAGATTTCTGGGCGCTCAAGGATGT
>JANPIW010000863.1:0-3024 GCA_031425215.1 Verrucomicrobiaceae bacterium | reverse complement strand
GAGCGCAACCACCGGACTGCGAAGACCACTCGTCACCAGTTCTAGGGCGCGTCCCGGCAGGGACGCTGGAAGTGTGCGTATGTTTCCGGCGTCCCTGCCGGGACGCACGCTTTGGCAGAGGTTCACTCTCGATTCGGAACCGGTGGTTCCCGCTCGCAAGAGCCTCGCTCCACCACCGGCTACCAGCCATCATGCCTCCGGCATGGAGATCAACCCCTCAACCTTGCTGGAATGCACCGCCAGTGTGGTTCGGTGGGTGTGGTGGCGGAATTCAATGCGTGGCCTCTGCTTTGATAGAGCATCATTCCTGCTTTGGCACGTCACGCAGTTGCAGCCCGGCTTTCTTGTCTTTGCCCCAGCCGAGCTTCTCGCTGACCTGCTGCGGATACTGCCACGCGGTCTTGTCGTTGTCGTAGATGACCACGCGTGTGCGCTCTGCCGCGAGAGCGACGGCTTGCGGGAGGTCGAGGTACTTGAGCATGTTGAGGTAAGCGGGCTGCATGGTCGAGATTGGAGACGCATCACCTTCCGATGTTGGCATCAGAGAGTGCGGCAGCTCATGCAGGTCGATGCGCGTGATGTTGTCCTCGAAGAGCGAGGCCATCAGCGCGTTGGCTGCCTGGGTGCGGGAGGCTTGCAGCCAGAGCTTGGTGTCCTTGAGGCCCTCGATGGAGCGCAGCGCGCGGATGGCGCAGCGCACATCCCAAACTTGCTGGCCTTCGAGCGTCTGGCCCAGGAGATAAAAGCGGCGGAGACGTTGAACGCGGGCTTTCTCTTCCGTAGCACGGACTTGCTTGTCCGTGTCATCAGACTTCGCGGCTTCGTCGCCGGATTTTGAATCACGAGCTGGAAAGCTCGTGCTACGGGCATCCCACCGCGTCGGTCCGATGCCGCGAGGACAGATGTAGGCCATGCCCCATTTGAAATTTGCGAACATTTTTTTTTCGGACTCGAAGGCTTCAGCATCCGGTTCAGTCTTTGTTCCCTCGGGGAAGAGCGCGGGAAACTTCGACGCGTAGGTGCTCGCGAACTGCTGCCAGCCTTGCTCGTCGACGACGTTTAGGACGATCAGATCGAGGTCATTAAGATTGTGGTTCGAGCCGTGGATCAGCGATACGTCGAATCCACAGAAATCAATATCCTCCGGCTCTTGCGAAAATGAGTCGGCAGGAGGCACGTCAATTTTCATTTCTTTTCCACCTGAAAAGCTCTGTGCGTCGTAATGCCCGCCATATGAGAAAGTTCTAACCGTCACAGATGCTTGTGCATCAATGTTATTCTTTTTGAGGAAGGGTTTCTTGATCTTCTTGGGTTCAATACTGGACTGTCTGAATACTTTCTCACTCACCACTTTGATCCACCCGTCCCGCGTCTTCGCCCACGCATCGCCGTTGTCCGGAACGATAGACGTTTTGGCCATCGCCACAAAGCTCTCATCAATCCTCGTGCTCCTCTGATCCTCCGGCCACCCTAGAGCGGCGGGTGATCCGGTTTTGGCGTCGCTGCCGCTCACGGGGAAGACGCGGAGCTTTTCCATCTCGATGCTCTTCACGGCTGGTTTGTCGAGTGTGCTCATGAGGTCCGCGCCTTGAAGAAAGCGGGTCATCCAGTGAAACTCGCCGGTGTTCAGCGGCTGGGTGTCGGCGTGCGGGCCCTCGGCGATTTGCAGGCCGATGTTTTTCTCGGCGTCGAGGAGCTTGTAGATGCGGCGGGTACTTTGGTAGATTTTGAAGACGCCGTCGATGGGGAAGATGGTGTCCTTGTCGGTGTTCACGATGCAGAGCGGACGCGGGGCGACGAGGGCGGCGAGCTTGTCGTAGTCCCAGCGGTAGGTGTTCACGAAATACATGCAGTCGCAGTGCCCCTCGACGCAGCCATCGACGATGTGATTGCGCAGCGTGGTGATGCCGGCGGTGGGCGCGGCGCAGGCGATGCGTTCGTCGAGCGCGGCGACCCACCATGAGTACGCGCCGCCGCCGCTGCGACCGGTGACGCCGAAGCGCTTCTTGTCCACCTCGGGGCGGCCTTTGAGGTAATCGAGCGCGCGGATGCCGGCCCAGGCCTCGACTCCGGCGGGTGTGTAGCCGCGTGACATCCACCACATGCGGCCCTTGCTGTAGGTGCCGTGATGCTCGCCGCGAATCTCGCCGAGCTGCACGGTGTCGATCACGAGACAAACGAAACCGTGCTGCGCATACCACATGCCGTGATGCTCGTAGCCGGCTTTGTTTCCATAGCTCACGCCGTCCTTCATCTTGTTAGCGTGACCGCAAACGTAGAGGATGGTGGGCAGCGGCTTGTCCACATTGTTGGGCCGGTAAAAATTTGCCGTCACATAAAGGCCGGGCATCGACTGGTAGTGCAGCTTCTCCACGATCACGCCCTCGTGCTCAAACTCGCCCGTCTTCGTCACCTTCAAATCCGTGCGCGGCGGCATCGGATCGAGGCCCAGCATCTCGGCGAGCTGACGGCGGTACTCGTCTTTCTTCGCCATCCAGTCTTCCTTCGTCTTCACATCGCGCTCGAGCTGTCCCTCCATCGCGCTGACCTGCTGCTCAAAATAAGCGCTGAGCGCCTGCTGCTGCGGAGTGGGCGCTGGTTTGTCTGCGGCACTGGAGGACGAGATCGCGAGGGCGATGGCTGCGGGGAGAAAGGAATGTTTCATGCGCGGTGGTGATTGCTCCCAAGACAAACGCGCGGTGCGCGTCTCCTCAATCGTTCACCCGCGCGCCGCTTGTCCTTCGT
Source organism: Verrucomicrobiaceae bacterium (assembly GCA_031425215.1). Classification (GTDB taxonomy): domain Bacteria; phylum Verrucomicrobiota; class Verrucomicrobiia; order Verrucomicrobiales; family Verrucomicrobiaceae; genus JANPIW01. The sequence continues at coordinate 279 of JANPIW010000863.1, read as the reverse complement.
TGACCAGCAGCCAGCCGGGAGGTAAGTCTCCAGCCATGCCCAGCCATTCCGCCACTTCCATCATGCGCCGTTCCGCGCGCGTGTATTTTTTCCTGGTCGCCGCATTCTGCGCACTGCCCGCCACGGCGCAAAACTTGGTCTATCGCTTCGAGCTGGAACGGGAGAGCGGTTTTAATCGCGGCACACTGCACGATGGCGGCTACCTCGTGGCGCCGATGGATGGCGGGGCGACCTCGATGATTCTCACGCGCGAAACGAAAAGCACGAAGACTTACACGG
>JANPIW010000862.1:0-8153 GCA_031425215.1 Verrucomicrobiaceae bacterium | reverse complement strand
CTCGCAAAGCCTCGCTCCACAACCGGCTAATTTCCTTGGCCCTCCGGGATCGAACACCGCCTTTTCTCCAGCGCACGATTTTGTAAACGTCGATGCACTTGAGCCATGCACACGCGCTGCTATCCATGCGCCATGTGTTTGCGAATTTTTGTCAATCTTCTGATTCTCTCGACCTCGCTCCATGCGCAGGATTTCAGCGTTGCTGTGAAATCGTTGCTGGAGAAGAGCCCGGATGCTGTCGCGGTGACGGGCGCTGATCCGGCGTGGCGGTTTCTCTCCAGCGAGTTGCGCCATATGCAAATTCCTAATGATGCGTCTGCTGCGGCCTTTGAGGCGATTGTGAAGTACCGCGATGAGTTGCAGGCGCTTGGTGTCGATCTGCTCGTCGTGCCAGTGCCTGCAAAGGCGGCGATCTATCCCGAGCGACTCGTGGCCGGCGCGAGCGTGGACAGTGTGCGGTCACTGGCGGCATTTTACAAAAGCCTTGCCGAGAAGAAGGTGGATGTGCTCGATCTCGAGACGGCGTTTCGCGATGCGAAGAAATCCGCGCCGGAGACGCTGCTGTATTGTGCGACGGATTCACACTGGTCGCCGCAGGGTGCGGAGCTGGCGGCGCGGCTGGTGGCTGCGCGGTTCAAGGAGCGGAAGGATTTGTTTGAGTTTCAACTGCGCGATCTCATCAAGCTCAAACCGTCCGACATCGAGTTTCACGGCGATCTTTTGACCGATCCGGAGAAATCCACGCTGCCGAAGGAAAAGCTCCCGCTCACGCGCGCTGGCTCCGCGGCGAATCCCAATGGCACGGAGGTGAGCGCGCTGGACTCTGACACGAACGCGCCGCTGCTGGTGATGGGGGACAGTCACTGCCAGGTGTTTCGCGCTGGCGGCGCGATGCATGCGACATGCGGCGGATTCATCGACCACCTCGGCGTCGATCTCAGCCTTCCTGTCGAGGAGGTGTCCACGCAGGCGAGCGGCGGTGATGGGCCGCGCGTGGAGATCGCGCGGCGCACGGTGAGGGAGCCGGAGTTTTGGGCAAAGAAAAAGATCGTTGTCTGGCTGTTCAGCGCGCGCGAGCTGACGGCGGGAGAATGGCGGAGCATCCCGGCGCGGGTGGTAAGGAAGGGATGATGAGGCAGTTTTTCGCCGACTAGATTCGTGCGATTGCCGCCGCGCGACTTGCTGCTAGGATTCGCCGCTTTGGAAAAAGAACCCACAACCATTAATGACGAGAAGGAGGCGGAGTCCGACGCGGAACTGCAGCCGTCCGATCTGTCAGATGAGTCAGTCCCGACTGATCCTGCCAGCTCCGCTGAAGAAATCACTGACGAGCAGCAAGCGCTCGCGGCGGCGCTGATGCCGGAGCTGCAAGCTTTCTCCGACGCGATGAACCAGGACGGAAGTCCCGCCTTTGCCATCGGCGCGCTTTGTGCGAAGGCGCTGGAGGATCCCGCGCGGCTCGTGCCTCCGGTGAGCGATCACCTCGTGGTGGAGTGCGCTGGGCGCGTGAATGATCTGGCCGAGGGCGTGCCGCCGCGTTTTCTCGTGGCGGAGCTTTCGTGCGGCGCGTCGGCGGTGGCATTGCAGGTCATCCCGCTCTGGGTGGATCAGGGTCAGGCAGGCAAGCTCATGCGTCTCGCGGACTCCCTCTCCGATGTGGACGGCGGAATTCATAATCCCGAGGCGACGGAAATTTTTCTTGGCCTCGCGACGGGGCTTGGCATCACCGGGCCGCATCGCGCGGAGCGCCTCATTGCGATGGCCGCGCCGCTCGTGGTGGATGACGGCCAGCGCGCGCTTTTGCGCACGGCCAAGGAGCGGCAGGCGATCGGGGATTTCCTCCTCGAAGGCGGCAGGGGGTTCCAGGCTTTTTGGAAAAAAGCCGTCTCGCGCTCTGGTGGCGGCGAGGACTGGTCCCAGGGCGAGGCAGCGGGAGCGCTGGCGCATCTGATCACCGCGCGCGCTAGCGGGCGCGCGATCCCCACGGCGCTGCGCCGCGCAGTGCCTGACGAGGTGTGGAATGCCAGCGTCAAGCGCGCGGACAAATCCACTGCGGCACCGCCCTCGCCACCCGCTCCCGAGCCGGTGGAGGATGAGGCCGACGAAGCGGGGAATGGTGCCGCGAGGGAGCGGGAGCCAGTCAATGAGTTCGCCTTGAACGATCACAAAATCTGGGAGCCGCCGACGCATGACGCCACGCCGAAAACACTCAGCCCTCGCGCGAAACAACGGCGTTACCTGACCAAAAACCTCGTCGTGGGAGCCGTCATCATGCTGGGATTGTGCGTTTTCTTTTTCATTCAGTCACGCAGGCCGCCGCCGAAACCCACCTCCGATCTCGTCACGGGCAAGCCCGACATCCCCCTCCCTGACAGCAGCATGAGACTGGCCATGCACGAGCCGGCGATCATCGCTCCGCTTCCGCCATTGACCCCCATCATCACCGCGCCTCCAGCGGAGACATCGATCCACATCAAGCCACAGCAAGCATCGCTATTGAACACATCAGTGAGCGATCTCGCGACGAAGCCCATGCCGATGCCGGTGGTGGCGGCGCCCGCACCAGTGGTCACACCGCCGGTAAAATCCGATCCGCCACCAGCGGAGACCACCGCATCTCAAGAAATGAAGAAAACCATGGACGCCAGCTCACCCTCCGTGACACGCGCGCATGACGAGTGGCGGCTGCGCGAAGCCGGCAATCTTCTGCGCGAGCATCCAGGCGCCGCGCGTTGGCGCGACCGCGTGAAGCACGAGCCATGGGGAAAGACACGCATGCTGCTCATGGGCATGGAGACTTACCTCCCCTACGAAAGCGAGGAGTACGCGCAGACGCTCCGCCTCCTCCAGCTCGATCCACCCGCCGACCCCGAGGTGCGCGAGGCCGTTTCAAAAATCGCGGTGCGCCGGTTCAAGCCCTCAGAAATCGTGCCTCTATGGGAGCATCTCGTCTATCCAGGCTCACCAAACGGAACGGACATCCGCAAAGCCGCCAGCATCTTCCTCGACGCAAAAGAGGAACGTCTCACACCCGATTACGTCGAGCGTCTCCGCAAGCTCGCTGGAGGTGAGTGAGGGGGCACCGCCTGACCGATGAGATTGAAAAAAACCCGGCAAGGTGCTGGAAACTAACGACAACCTTTTGTTGCACCTGCAACAAAAGGTTTCAGTTCACTGGGTGAATATCAGAATGGAAGTGCCGTGTCATTGCGTGCGGCGGCTGCCTCCAGTTCCTTCACGATGATGACGCCGCTCTCACCCAGCGGCCTTGCGAGCGCGGCGAGCGTCGTCCAAAAAGCGCGCAGCCCGTCGCGGCGCTCTTTTGATTCTGGCGCTGATTTGAGAGCGCTGATGAGCTGCTGGTATTCTTTTCTCGCGCGAAAGGCGGGGAGCAGGTCAGGATTCGTCTCCAGTGTGAACCAGTCTCGCAAACCTCTCAGCGTGGCGCGGCCTAGATCGAGCAGCGCGAGGTCGAACTCCGCCGTGTCCGCGTTTGCACTCGCGCGCCATCCTCCGGTGGCCTTGTAGCAGTGGAGCTCCGCGCTCTCGACAAACATGTCGGGGCTGTCAGGAAACTGCGCGCGCTTCAGCGCCATGGACGCATCCGCCTCAGCCAACAATCCGAGGCGCGACTGAAGGCTCGAGGTGTAGCCGTGATTGGGATTGACCACCCGCGCTCCATCCAACTGCTGCGCCAGCGCCTCGCGCAGTTTTTGCATCGCGCCTTCGAGATCGCCTGCGGCGCGCAAGGCACGTGCCTCCAATGACAACATGCTGGCGGCGTTCTCCGAGGCCCTGGCTTTCCGCTGCATCTCCCGCACCATCGCGAGGGATTCCTGATGCTTGCCAGCGCGGTCGAGAAAACCACACAGCTCCGCGTCAGGCTGGCCTCTGGCTGCGCGGCGATACTCGGCTTCTGCTCTGGCATTCTGCGCCGGAGGCGGACCTGTCATCTCGTAGAGTCGCGCGCGTCGCATCATGGCCCAGGAGTTTTCCGGGTAGAGGCGCTGGCTCTCGTCGAAAAGTTTTTCCGCCTCCTTGATGAATCCTGTCTCTCTCATGCACTCGGCTTTGCTGGAGATGGAGAACTCGTCATCGGCCTTCTCCCTGAGAGCCTTGTCGAAAAAAGAAAATGCCTCCTGATACCTGCTCCTCGCGCGCTCAAACTCGCCCCATCTTCCATACAACCGCGCCCGCTCGACGGCATCGGCGCCCATTCGTTTCTCCGCCTCCTGGTACGCCTGCCTGCACAGCGCCTCGTCCGCGTCGCTCTTGTAATTCGAGAGCCAGAAGTTGCCGGTTTCGTACCAGCTTTTGAAGGTGTCCGGCGCGAGGTCGCGCATCGCTTTGAGCGCAGCCAGGGCGTCGTCACGGCGTCCGAGAGCGAGGAGCGCCCTCGCCTTGGTGGTGAGGTGGATGCTGTTTTTGGGTTCGAGGGCGATGGCGTTGTCGCAGGCCTTTACCACGGTCTGGTACCCCTCGCGTGTCCTCGGTGCGTACTCCGTCTGCTTTTTCAGCACGAGAAGCAGCGTGTTGTCGATGGTCGCAGCTGTGGACACGAGATCGTAAGCCTTCTCCTTGTCCTGTTTGCCATCCTCGCGGAGCCAATAAACATTCGCCTGATCCGCAAGCAGCGCCGCGCGATCAAAGGTCGGCAGGTCGGTCAGCGCGAGCGCTCGCAGCAGGTGACGCTCGGTTTCATCCCACAGCTTTTGCGACATGCACAGCGATGCCTGCCAGTGAATGGGCAGTCTGGTCTTCGGCTCCAGGCTCTCGGCGCGCACAGCGAGGCGCATGGCCACGGCATACTTGGCGTTCTTCGCCTCCTGATCGGCCAGCTTTTCAGCCGCGTCGCGCAGTTTCCGTGCGGCACCGAGGATGTCAGCGACCTTGGAACACCGCTCCATGAACCAGGTGATCTGCTCGGGTGTGTCATCGAGGAGACTGAAAGCTGACCAATCCTGGGTCGGCCGCAAATCCGCATCCAGCAACTTCGAGGAGGCCGGCCACGTGGAGCTGAAGGGAGACCACTCCGGGCGGGTCAGCCGCTTCGTTTTTGCGGTCAAGGTCTCGTCCGTCTCCAGCGCGGCTTTCATCTCGGCGAGCATGAGCGCGGCGCGTGATTGTCGTGCTGCGTCATCCTTTTGCGATGCAGGTCTCTGATCCCACTCGCGCTGGATTTCCTGCGCGGCCAGATAATGGAAGGCGCGTTGCTGCTCGGGCGGCCACTCGGTGATCAGCGGCCTGAGTCTTTGCTCGATGAGCACGGCACGGATCGAGACGGGTGCCTCGCGGGTGACATCGAGCAGGCTGTCGGCCGCTTCATCGCTGACCCATCCTTTTTCCTGAGGGAGGAGCGCGGGAATGAGCGAGCCTGCAGCCAGGGCATCGCGGGTGAATGCGGCGAGGTTCGCGGGATGTGCTCGCGCCCAGCGCGGAAAGTCGAAACTCTCGGAAGTGAAATCTTTTGCATCTAGCGCCGCAGTGCGCGCTTGCAGCTTGCGTGTGTCACGCAGGAGCGCGGCCCATGCCTCACCGGTCAGTGGGTCGGGCAGGGGAGGCAGCTCGAAATGTTCAAAGCGCTCCAGATGATTCAGCCGCGCGCCCAGCACCTCCTTGCCGAGCACCTTGAGAGGTCGCGTGATTTGGTAGCCGCGGATGTCCAGGCCCGTCATCGCCTGCACATTCGCCATGGTATCCTCCAGTGGCTCGAGACCATTCTCGGCCACCAGCTCCCATCCCGCCGATGGCACACGCCGGTTCTCTGGCACCAGTTCCCAGAGCCTGACACCTGAGAGCGAGCCGATGGCCAGCACCGAGCCGTCCTTGGAAAAAGTCATGCTCGTGATCTCATCGGCATGTCTCACGCCGGGACTCCAGCCATCTGCGGCGCGGAATGAAAACTCCAGCTTGCGCGACGGATGCAGCGCCCACACCTGCCATGAGCCGTCTTGATACCCGAGGGCGACCCGCCGCTGGTCAGGCGTGGCGGCAGCCACGCTCAGCCGCGCGGTCATCACACGCTCATCAAAATGGAGCAGAATGCTCTTGCTCAACATTTCCGGCTCAAGTGCCAGCAGTCCGAGCACATCGGTTTTGGCGCCGCCGTAGATTTGCGCCGCCGTCTCGGCACTCGGAATGAGCAAGGCTCTGCCATCTGGCGCGAAGCCTCGGAGCTGATGTGCGAACTCAGTCTTCGGCTCCTTGAGCTTCATTTGTTCGAGTGTGCTGATGGCTGTGACTTTCTCCACATGGCCCAGCAGCCACGTCCCGCCTGGCACGCTGACCATCGAGTCCCATTCCACTGTTTTGTCACTGAACATCATCGAGGGGAGCTGGTTGGCCGCAGCGGCTGGCTGCCACGCGGAGGCTTCCCATTTCATGGTTCTCAACGAGCCGCCGGGAAGAAGAAGTGCGATCTCGGAATCCGTGTTCCAGGCAGCGTCCTGTACTGGTTCGGAGACGAATGGCATTGGTTCCCAAATCTTTGGCCCGCCGTTCTGGAGAGTTGGCGAGTACTCCAGCGCGCCTTGCTCCGAGAGCCTGAGCCAAGGCAGCCCGTCGAGACGCGGTGGCAGGACGGTTTTGATTTTTGCTATTCCCGAGTCGTTGCTCAGGCTGGCGCGGGTGACATTGCCTGAGCCGGTGATCCACCTGCCGGCCTGCACATCAAAAAGCCGCGCCACCTTCGCGCCAGTAGCGATGACCGCCAAATGCGCTCCGCCACACGCCAGGCGGATGGAATCCTCAGCGGCATTGGTCTGGATCGGCTCGCCGACCGCCACCACGAACGGCTCGACTGGGAGCATGCGCCATATGCGCGCCGCTCCATCCTTGGTGCGCGTCGCGAAGAACAGATCATCCTCGGAAAAAATGATCGCCTGATAATCCGAAGCTGATTTGGGCAAGGACGCGACCCTGTTCAGCGCGTTCATGCGAAAAATGTGGAGAGTGCGCATATCATCTGCCACGGCCAGAAAACTGCGCTGCCCCATCACAAAACCCTGGCCTTTGAAGTGCCGCCCCGACTCTTTGCGATTCCACACATCCCATGCCGCGATGTCCTCTTCCGTGCGCACCAAAAGCGTGGCGCCATCTGGTGAGAAACGCGCCAACCGCGCCTTGCCCGTCCGCCACTCAACGGGCGCGCCATTCGCTTCCGCCTTCGTCTTTGCCGCCTGATCGCGGCCACTGGCCGGCTTCGGGATGCGCCATATTCGCGTCACGCCGTCATCGCAGAGTGTCGCGAGAAATGTCCCGTCCGGGCTGAACACAGGCTCGCTAGGATCACCTGGATGAGAAAACCTCGCGATCTCCGCTCCGGTCGTCACCTCCAGCACCCTCACTGTGTCATCATTCGCAGATGCCGTGGCAAAGCGGTCTCCCCTCGCATTGAACACCACGTTTCGAAGGCTGCGCCCATCAGGCGGGATCCTTCTAAGCATCCGCTGCTCCGCCAGATCGCAAATGCTCAGCGTGCCGTCACTTGTGGAGATGAGCAGACGTTTGGAGTCAGGGCTGACGGCCAGAAGATTGACGCGAAAGTTTGTGGCGGCGGCGAGGCTGCGCGTGCGCTGCGTCGCCGTCTCGGTGAGATAAACCATGCCGGAATCATCCGCGCTGATGAACCAGGCTCCGTCCGGGCTTAAGATGGTGGCAGTGATCGCGGTTTTGTGCCGGATCACTGGCAGTTGCTCATGCCAGCCGGTCATGCGCAGCAGATCCCAGTTCCCCTTGTCATCGCCGACGAGCAGATCGTGATCCGCGCCGACGAAGGAGAGATGCGTAGCCGGAGCGAAATGCACCGCCGCGCGCGGCAGCATGGCCGCGTCAGGGATGGTAATCTGATCTTCATACTCGGCTGCAATGTCATTTCCCAATCCCAGAATCTTAGCCTTCACCAACGCGGCTGAAAACGCGTCCATGCTGCGGTTGTCATTGTCTAGCTGGCCTCCGGCCAGTTGCATGAAAGCCTCCTTCGCTCTCACGGCACTGCTCTCAGCCGCCTCGCGGGCGGTCTTCAGTTTTTCACGTTCAGCCTCCGCGCTTTTCTGCGCCACCCTCGCATTCTGCTCCCTCTCAATCGCGCTCCTCTCGCGCTTCACCGCGTCATTGCTCGACTTCCAAAAAAAAGCGGCGGCTGGCAGCGAGAT
>JANPIW010000861.1:0-2159 GCA_031425215.1 Verrucomicrobiaceae bacterium | reverse complement strand
GCCAACCTCATGACCATCTGCACCACCGTCTTCGGCCTCATGCCCGTCTTCTGGGCCACCGGTCGCGGAGCCGATGTGATGAAGCCCATCGCCCTTCCCTCGCTCGGCGGCATGTCCGTGAGCGTCGTCACCATGTTCATCGTCCCCTGTCTGTTCTGCGCCATTGAGGAATGGAAATGGAAACGGGCTCAATCTAACCCGGCCCTCAAAACTCAAACCGACAAAGGTACGGCCGATGATTCACCAGATGCGCTCCTCCTAACGTGAGGTTGTGAACCGAAAAATGATGAATCCACACACTGAACCAGACATCGAGAGTCACCCTTTGCGATTGCAGCGCCTCGGACTGGTGATGGAGCCGGAGCCGGGCAATCCGATGGAGGAAGAAGGCGTGTTGAACCCGGCATCGGCGCGCGGTCGCGACGGGCAGCTCTATCTCTTTCCTCGGTTGGTGGCGCGGGGGAATTACTCGCGCATCGGGATCGCGCGCGTGCGCTTCGGTGAGGCTGGCGATCCGGTGGGCGTTGAGCGGCTGGGCATCGCGCTGGAGCCGGAGGCGGACTTCGAGTTGCGGCCCGATGGCGGCGGTTGCGAAGACCCGCGCATCACATTCATCGAGCCGCTGCAACGGTATGTGATGACTTACACGGCGCTTTCATCGCGGGGACCGCGCATCGCGCTGGCGATGTCGGAGGACTTGTTTCACTGGGACCGATTGGGGCTGGCGATCTTCCAGCCGTATGAGGGTCTGGATTTCGATGACATCGCCAACAAAGACGCGCTGCTCTTTCCCATCGCCATCCCCGATCCAGACGGACGGCCAGCAATGGCGCTCATCCATCGTCCGCTCTTTCCGGGCACCGGGCCCGACGAAAAACTTCACGGTCGATTTCCTGGCGAGGTGGACATCCTTCGGGAAAGCATCTGGATTTCCTATCACTCGTTAGTGGATGAAGTGTGCGACAAACATCATCACCTTTGTCACTTCGATTCGCACCGGCGGCTGGCGTGTCCGGTCGCCGTCTGGGAGCAGTTGAAAATCGGCGGCGGCACTCCGCCGATGCTGACTCCGCACGGATGGCTGTTCCTTTATCATGGAGTGTGTGAGGCATTGAACGAGCTCTCGGGGTGCGAGCTGAGATACTCTGCGGGACTGCTCGTGCTGGATGAAAAATATCCGCATCAAATCCGCTATCGCTCGGCCGAGCCGATCCTGACGCCGGAGCTTCTCAAAGAGCGTGAGGGCGTCGTGCCCAATGTCGTTTTTCCGACCGCGATTGACCGGCGGGACGACCTCGGTTTGCCGGGCCGCTTCGATGTGTATTACGGCATGGCCGACAAACGCATCGGCGTTGCGCGGCTGGACTTGCCAGAACACCTACCGGAATGACCAAGCCACCCGCCATCGCCTCACAACCACCTGGCAAAGCCTGGCACAGCCAGTCTGCCGAGGAAGTGCTTACCCAACTCGGCTCCGCAGCGACCGGACTTTCGGCAGCGGAAGCAGCACAACGCCTCGCGGCCAATGGCCCGAACGAGTTGATAGAAGGCAAGCGCATCAGCCCGTGGCAGATTTTCCTCGGCCAGTTCAAGAGCCTCATCGTGTGGATTCTCATCGTCGCGGGAATCATCTCCGGCGTGCTCGGTGAGATGGTCGATGCCATCGCCATTCTCGCAATCGTGGTGCTGAACGCGGTCATCGGATTTTATCAGGAGCACAGCGCGGAGAAATCCATCGCCGCGCTGAAAAAGATGGCCGCACCGCAGGCAAAGGTATGGCGCGATGGCGCGATCAAGGCCGTGCCTGCGGCGGAGATCGTGACGGGGGATGTCCTGGAACTCGAAGCGGGCGATCTCGTCGCCGCTGATGCGCGACTGCTCAGTGCGGCGTCCTTCAAATGCGTGGAGTCTGCCTTGACCGGCGAGTCCGAAGCCGTCGAGAAACACGCCGTCACGCTCGAAAAGGAAGATGTGCCGCTTGGCGACCGCGAGAACATGATCTTCATGGGAACGAGCGTGGTCGCAGGCAGCGGACGCGCTGTGGTCGTCGCCACCGCGATGCAGACCGAGATGGGAAACATCGCCGGCCTGCTCGAAGAAGCCGGGGCCGATGAAGACACGCCGCTCCAGCAAAAGCTCACCTCGTTTGGCCGCATCCT
>JANPIW010000860.1:0-2845 GCA_031425215.1 Verrucomicrobiaceae bacterium | reverse complement strand
GCTGGCGGTTCGCGGTGCTGCAGCAGTTCGTGAGAGCTGAGGCAGCGACGAGAGCGAGGGCGAGGTGGCTGAATGGTTTGTTCATAGAGTGGAGTAATGAAGGGTGTGTTTCGATAACGAGTCTAATCAGTGATAAAATAATCAGATTCGAGTTATTGATCAACCACTAATTTGCTCTATGGCCCATTATTTTCTGAATATTATATGCCAATGCCGGGCCAAAAGGTTGTTTTGGCGGGGTGCGGAGCCGGAGGCGCGTGGTTTTGTGGTCCCGGCTTTGGCCGTTGAACTCCATGCCCGAGGCATGATGGAGGGTAGCCGGTGGTGGAGCGAGTCACCGAGCGGGAACCACCGGTTTGTGTGACGTGAGTCACACAAGATCAAGGGCGCGTCCCGGCAGGGACGCCGGAAACGTGCGCACACTTCCAGCGTCCCTGCCAGGAAGCGCCCTTGAACTGCAGACGGGTGGCTTCGTATTCCGGTGGTTGCGCTCGGTGACTCGCTCCACCACCGGCTACCGTCCTTGGTGCCTCCGGCACCCAACAACATTACTGATTATGCCCTCGGCTCAGCCCACCGCTTGTTTTCCCAATGCCGATGCTCCTCTCCGCGCCGATGGTCCGGCACTGGCCGCAGCCAGCGCGAGAATGATCAACACGACCGCGCCAATGCGGTACACTTTTACAGAATAAACAACCCCGCGCCGCCCAGACCGGCTACGAGAAGATACAACCCAACATCCGCGCCCGGATATGAAGTCTTGACCCAGCCCATGAGAAAGAGCGCAACGGCGATCCAAAAGGAGAGGCGGAGGAGGATGCGGAGGGCGGGCATGGCGGGGTGGTTGAATTGAAAAATGAAAAGTGAGAAATGAAAACTGCAAAATGTGGGACGCGCGGGGAAGAAGCGGTGTTGGGTGCGCGGTCGGGCATTTTGCATTGGTTTGTAGTTCCGGCTTTAGCTGGTCAGGAGCAGAGCGGCATCAACGACCGGCATAAGTCGGGACTATTGAACTAGTTTCAGCTTGGCCCTTTTCCTTTCATGCCTGTGGCTTCGTGTTCGCGCTGTTGGCCCTTCAAAGGAGCACATTTATCCAAGAGAGAGGCGACCAAGGCAAAAGGCAACGCCAAGATGAGAGCCGTCAGCCAGCCAAACAGAAGGGCGGCGAGATTGACTGCGACTCCGTCGGCGTGGCTGTGATTTTGAATGGCGATGAGCAACTGCGCGGGGCCAGCGATGAAGCTTCGGATCACCACTTGGATGAACCAGCCGAGCAAGGCGCAATGAATGAGACGGCGGAAAATGGGTCGGTCAGTTTGCCCCGGAGGTGGCGGTCGCCACAAAATGATAATGAAGGACACGGGCAGCAGCAGGTGAAGCCACCCTCCGATGTCATTCAAAAGGTGGGGATCGTCTGTGACGTGACCTTGAACGAGCATGGCAGCGCGAATGACGGCGATGAGGAAGACGAGATAATAGAGCCATGCGCGGCGGTACCACGGCTTGGGAGGGGCGGCTGCGTCGGGGATAGGAGAGGATTCGGGCGTCACGGCCTGATTGGATGAGGTGGTAGGGCAACGGTGGTCAGCCTTTCCTCAACACCACCGCCAGCAAAGCAATATCCGACGGAGTCACACCTTGCACCCGCGCGGCTTGGCCGAGGGTGGTGGGACGGATTTGCTGGAGCTTTTGTTGGGCTTCGCGTTTGAGACCCTGGAGGGTGGTGTAGTCGAGGGTGGGGGGGATGAGGGCGTCTTCCATTTTGGCGTGGCGCTCCAGCATGTTGGTCTGGCGGGTGATGTAGCCGGCGTATTTGAGGTCGTTTTCCAGGAGGCTCCAGATGTCGGCGGGGAACGGGGCGCGGATGTCGGCGGGGAGATGGGCGGTGGTGTTTTCGGGGCGGAGGATCCATTTGTCGATGCGGAGTCCGTCGTGGCTGGTCTGGGCGGCGAAGAGTTTCGCTTCGGCGAGCTGATCGGCGCGGCGGGTGGCGAGGGCGGCGCGTGTGGAGCAGGCGAGGCCGATGGCGGCAGCTCGGGGGGTGAGGCGGAGGTCGCAATTGTCCTGGCGGAGGAGGAGGCGGTACTCGGCGCGGGAGGTGAAGAGGCGGTATGGCTCGGTGGTGCCCTTGGTCACGAGGTCGTCGATCATGACGCCGAGGTAGCCCTCATGGCGGGCGACGCTGAAGGCGGGGAGGCCCGCGACGGCGAGGGCGGCGTTGGTGCCGGCGATGAGGCCCTGGCCGGCGGCTTCTTCGTAGCCGGAGGTGCCATTGATCTGGCCGGCGACGTAGAGTCCGCCTATGCGCTTCGTTTCGAGTGTGGGGTGTAGCTGGGTGGGCGGGCAGTAATCGTACTCGACGGCGTAGCCGGGGCGGATGATCTCGGCGCGCTCTAGGCCGGGGATGGACTGGATGAACTGGAGCTGGACTTCAAACGGCAGGGAGGTGGAGACGCCGTTCACATAGTACTCCCGCGTGTGGCGGCCTTCGGGTTCGAGGAAGATTTGATGGCGGTCTTTGTCGGCGAAACGGACGACTTTATCCTCGATGGAGGGGCAGTAGCGCGGGCCGACGCCCTCGATGCGGCCGCAGTACATGGGGGACTTGTCGAGATTCGCGCGGATGATGTCGTGGGTCTGCGGAGTGGTGTAGGTGATGTGGCAGGGCTGTTGTTCCATGTGGAACTTCTCAGGAGACCATTGATTGAGGGTGAAGAGAGAAGAAGTGCTCAGTGCTAAGTGCTCAGTGCTCAGTCCTGAGCGCCGGGAGAGCGGACTTTTCTTCGAATCTGTGGACAGAGGACTTAGCACAGTTCAAACATCATAATACAAAGCGACATGTCCG
>JANPIW010000859.1:0-12122 GCA_031425215.1 Verrucomicrobiaceae bacterium | reverse complement strand
CACGCGGTGATCACAAGCTCGCCACCGAGATCGTGCCGCGTCGCTATCTCGAAGTGCTCGACAGCAAGCCCATCGCCACGCAAGGCAGCGGCCGCCTCGATCTCGCCCGCCAGATCGCATCGCCCTCAAACCCGCTCACCGCGCGCGTGATGGTGAACCGTCTCTGGCATCACGTCTTCGGCGCCGGCATCGTGCGCAGCGTCGATAACTTTGGCCGCCTCGGCGAGCTGCCCTCGCATCCCGAGCTGCTCGACTGGCTCGCGTCCGAGTTCGTCGCGCGCCGCTGGTCCGTGAAGGACATGCTCCGCCTCATGCTCACGAGCCGCGCCTTCCAGCAAAGCGATGCCGCATCATCGCTCGCCTCACAACGCGATCCCTCCAACCGCCTCCTCTCCCACTGGAGTGTGCGCCGTCTTCCAGCCGAGTCCATCCGCGACGCGATGCTCTCTGTCTCAGGCCGGCTCGTCACCGACACCGGCGGACCAGGCACGCCACTGCCGCTGCCAAAAGAATTTAATGTCTTCGATCCCCACGTCGATGGCCCCGTCGATGGCGATAACCGCCGCAGCATTTACCTCGAAGCCCGACGCGGCCATCCCCAGCTTTTCCTCGCCGCATTCGACGCCCCGCGCAGCACCCTCATCGTCGGCGCGCGCGACGTGACGAATGTTCCCGCGCAAAGCCTCGCCATGCAAAACGATCCCTTCGTCTGGCAGATGGCCGAGTCATTCGCGGCTCGCTGCTCCTCAGAAAGCGACGCACGCAGCCGCATCACCACCATGTACCGCCTCGCCCTCGCCCGTCCTCCAATGGAGCACGAAACAAACCGCGCGCTCGATTTCATCAGCGACGACCCGGAGACTTGGCGTGACCTCGCACAAGCGCTCTTCAACACGAAGGAGTTCATGTTCCTGAAGTGAGTTCAATCAGTCCTCGCACTGCAGCGTTCAGCCTCCTTGCCTTTCGTCGCCGACCACACCACCGCTGCGGCTGCCACCGCGATCATGATCGTCGTTGGCATGTTGATTAGCCACTTCTTCCTTGGCAGCATCTCCATCACAAACCAGCCGGCTGGCCATGCGACAAGGAGCAGCCAGAGCAGCTTTGATTTCACCCCATGCCGCACAACGAGAAACGCGGCCAGCCCAAGGATCATCACGTCGTTGTAGCTGTTGCGGTACGCGGGCAGGAAAATATCCGTGAGAAAAGCCCACGCGCTCAAACCGATCAGCAAAGTGTCGTCTCCCTTTGATCTGGCAAAGCAGCACCACGCAGCGAAGAGCACGATGAGCGTGAACAGCACCGGCCACACCGGGATGAGCACCGGCGTCCAATTGCGAAACAGCGCGAAGAGCGAGGTGTCTGCAAAGGGGATCGAGTTGAAGCGTGCAAGCAGATCGATCGGCATTCCTTCAATGAGTGCGGGATAGGATTGAACCGGAGGTCGCGGTGTCGCGCTCGGGCCTTCACGATACACCTCCGACCACGTCTGCATCGCCTCTCGATATTCAGACCAGCACGCATCATGAAAAACCAGGGGCAATCCCGCGCTGATCACGAGACCAGTCAATGCACCGACGATCTGCCCTCGCCGCTTCATTACGATGAATGGCGCAAGCAGCAGAACGAATGGCGGACGCAGCGCGATGAGCACGCCAGCGATCACTCCGGCCCAGAAACCCCAGCGCCTGATTTCTCCACGACTCATCACGACCCAGCACGAAAACAAAAACAGCATCACCACATAAGCCTGCCCGCGATCCGCATGATGCCGCCACGCGACGGTGAAGGTGAAACCCGCGACCACAAATGCGATCATCCAGCGCGGCATACCCGCTGGCGCCACGCGCATCCAGACGGCGGCCGTGCCGAGAAGAAGCAACCATTGCACCACCAGCCAGACTTCCTGCCCCCTGCGATACTTCAGCGCGGCCACGGGCATCGTCGCGAGCAGCAGCGTGGGCGTGACCGTGCATTTGTTAATTGGCAGGGCGAGGTTGTTGTACGGATCGCAATACTCCGGCGGGTCCCCTTCCCTCCACTTGTAGTGATACGGATCCATGTCCTCGAGCATGAGCCGCGCTCCGGTGACGCGATTGCGCAGGTCGATTGAGCCGCTGCCAGCGAGGTTGAGACAATCCAGCGCAAAACTCTGCAACAGGAGCAGCGCGAGCGCCACGCCAGCCGCGATCACGAGAGATTTTTGCGCCACACGAGACATCTATGAAGGCGCGAGTGCTACGCCGCCACAAAGCCGGCGACAAATGGAATTGTCGTGGGAGATGGCGCGGCGGCAGGATACAGCCCGAGACTGCCTCCGGGAGGCAAATGTGTTGCCCTTGCAACTCTGCCACCGCGCTCCGAATCGCTGGCGTGCGGTTCGACAACCAAAATGCATCTGGCGGCATTTCGCTGCGATGATAGCCTCCCGACCCGAGCAACCGTGATTCTCACACCACACCGATGGAAAAACAGCCTGTGCCCGAAGCCCATGTCGATGAAGTCCTCCCGCCCGAGCACGGCGGCAAAGGTGTGGCTGGCGTTGCGAAGGACTCGTCCGCCAAATCTGAAACCGCGCGCATCCTTGCTTACTGGCTCGATGAGTTCATCCGCATCCCCGGCACGAATTTCCGCATCGGCCTCGATCCCATCATGGCGTTCTTCCCGGTCATCGGCGACTTCCTCGCATCGAGCGCCGGCGCGGTGATCCTGCTGGAGTCCGTGCGCTGCGGCGTGTCATTCCCGGTGCTCATCCGCATGGGCGGCAATCTGCTGCTCAACACTTTCTTCGATGCGATTCCAGGGATCGGCCCGTTTTTCTCCGCCTTTTTCAAATCCAATTCTCGCAACATCACGCTGCTGAAACAATGGCAGGCCGGTCACAAGGACGAGGTGCGCCGCAGCACCTGGCGGCTGTTCGGACTGCTCGCGCTGCTGCTGCTCGTCGTGTTCGCGCTCTGGGGCGGGCTGTGGGCGTTTTACATTTGGATTCTCGTCCGGTTGTTTAGCTGAGTGACACGAATTAGTGGACAAGCCGCCGTCGTGCTGCCTGAATCGAAAGCCGCCCTGACCGCTCTCATGGAACCATCCGCCACCCGCAAGCCCTGGTATCGCATCCTGTACATTCAGGTGCTGATCGGTGTGGTGCTCGGAATCTTGGTCGGCGTGGTGTGGCCTGAGTTTGGAAAGTCGCTGGAGCTTCTGGGCAAGGCATTCATCAATCTGGTGAAAATGCTCATCGCGCCGATCATCTTCTGCACCGTCGTGCACGGCATCGCGTCGATGGGTGATCTGAAAAAGCTCGGACGTGTCGGTGGCAAGGCGCTGTTGTACTTCGAGGTCGTCTCCACCATCGCGCTCTTTGTGGGCCTGATCGTGGTGAACGTGCTGGAGCCTGGCGTGGGCTTTCAGTCTGGCGAGACCGGTGATGTCGCCAAGGCTCGTTCTTTCGTCGAGCAGTCACATGTGCAATCGACGGGTGACTTCCTTTACAAGATCATCCCCACCACCTTCATCGGCGCGTTCACCTCGGACAATCTGCTCCAGGTGCTCCTCGTCTCCATCCTCACAGCGTTCGCCATCGGATCACTGGGAGAGCGCGGCAAGCCAGCGCTTGTGGTGATCGACAGCGTCTCGCGTGTGTTCTTCGCCGTGCTCAGCATCGTCATCAAGGCCGCGCCCGTCGGCGCGTTTGGCGCGATGGCTTTCACCGTTGGCAGTTTCGGTCTCGGCTCCCTCGCTTCGCTTGCGAAGCTCATGATTGGTTTTTATCTCACCGCCTTTTTCTTCGTCATCGTCGTGCTCGGCCTCATCGCGCGAGCGAGCGGGTTTTCCATCTTCCGCTTTCTCGCCTACATCAAAGACGAGCTGCTGCTGGTACTGGGCACCAGCTCGTCAGAGACTGCGCTGCCTGGGATGATCTCGAAGATGAAGCGGCTCGGTTGCGCGGACTCCACCGTCGGTCTCGTCATCCCGACGGGATACAGTTTCAATCTCGACGGCACGAACATCTACATGACGATGGCCGCCATTTTTCTCGCGCAGGCCACGAACACGCCGATGACGCTCGGGCAGCAGCTCTGGCTTTTGCTCATCGCGATGATCACGTCAAAGGGCGCGAGTGGAGTCACCGGCGCGGGCTTCATCACGCTCGCAGCCACGCTCCAGGCCGTGCCTGGCATTCCCATCGAGTCGCTCGCCATCCTGCTCGGCATCGACCGCTTCATGAGCGAATGCCGCGCGCTGACGAATCTCGTCGGCAATGGCGTGGCGACGGTCGTGATCAGCCGCTGGGAGAAAGAGGTGAGCTCTGAGGATCTGCAATCAAATCTTCGGATCGGAAGTTCCTGACGCATTTTCCTGCGCGGCAAAGCGCTGGTAAAGAAACGAAGCGGCCAGCGCGATCACGGCGACGACGATGAGCGCTGCGATGCGGTAGATGCTGCCAAGGCTGGCGAGGTCGTGGAAGAAAAGTTTGAGCAACGTGACCACGAGCAGTCCGGCTCCGGCATAGCGCGCGCCTTTCGCACGCAGCTTAAAGCCGATCATCATCAGGCCGAGCGCGAAGAGCGCCCATGAGATGCTGTAGGTCATGTCGCGCGCAAAATTGCTGCTGAACTGGAAGGCGATGAATCTCTCGCCAGGTGGCGTGAAGACATCGGCGATCTCGATGTTGAGAAGAAGGAAGAGCAGGATGCCGCCCATTGACCAGAGGCAGGCGCGGACATTCACCTCACCAACGCGATGATCAGGATCGCGCAACCAGCGGCCGCCGAGGAAATGCGCCGCAGCGGCGATGCCGTAGGTGTACAGGTGCCAGTTGAGGATCGGAGTGCCGCTGCGTGGTTGATATGTGAGCACGGCAGGATTCAGCGCGAGCCGCGCAAAAGCCGCAGCGAGCAAGGCGACGCCGACGTAACGCAGGCCATGATGAGGCACGCGATTGAAAAGCCAGAGCAGCGCCGCGCCCTCCATCGCCCAGCCCAGCGTGATCCACTGGCGCTCAAACTGCACGGGGAAGATCAGCGTGATAAAAAACAAGGCCGCGCCGCCGAACCATGCGAGCTGGCTGAGACGCTGCGGCGTGTTTTCAAATCGCAGCGCCAGGCGCAGACTCAGCAGCGCGGGGACAACGAAGACGGCTGGCACGAGGCCCATGAAGTCATTCGGCATCGCGCGTTTGATCAAATCATAGACGAGCATGTAGTGCCCCACTCCCGAGAGCGCGGCTGCGGCCCACGGCAGGATGCTCTCACTGAAGCTGCTGCGGAACACGAAGGGCCACACGGCAAAGATCGTGCCGGATGCGAGATACCAGCCAAATGGAATCAACGGCTGCAACGGATCAAAGCGCTGCCCGTGCCATGCGACGAAGAGCGCGAGCATCGCGCCGAGGCTCACGCAGGAGAGAATCGGCTGCTTGTTGAGCTTCGCCAGCCAGAGAAGGAAGACCGCGAGCGCCAGACCGAAGCCGAACACGGGAGATGGATCGGTGATCGGCAGCCGGGCGATCGCCATGATGAGCAGCAGAAACGGCAGGCCGGATGAAAATGCGGGCAGGATCGTGGCCAGCTCCTCATTCGGCGTGCGTGCAGCCAGGCCCGCAGGAAGAAGCTTCTTTGCCAGCCACGAACTTGATGCGGCGAAGACCACCGAGAATCCGCCGACGATGAACAGGAAGGGCCACATGGCTGCGATCTCAACGGGTTGTTTGAAAAGCCACATCGCCGCAGCGAGCAGCGTCAGCACCACAGCCACAAAGATCGGCGCGATGGCGGCGGTGACGACGGCAAACGCGATGATGAAGAGATTGACGAGCAGTATGGCCGGCCAGATCACGAACGACACGCCGTCGAGTTTCAAAAGCGGCAGCAGCATCAGCACGAGCGACAGCGGCGCGATCCATGCGGCGAGCGATGGCCTTTGCGAAACAGCAGGGGAGAGCCGCTGCATCACGGACGGGAATGCGGAGTGCATCACACCGAACACGAGGTAGCAAACGAGCGCGTGAGGCAGCAGCTCATCGGTGAGCGCCGCATTCGTCCACACGGCGAGATGAGCGAAGGTGAGGCCCGCGATCACGCCCTGCGCGATGCGGAGACGCGGCTGGAGCGCGACAGCGGCGAGCACGACGGCGTTGATGAGAAACACAAACGCGTAGAGCAGTCCGGGCCGCGACGTGATGTTGTGTTGCGCGAGAAATCCAAAGGCCACAAGCATCGCGCCGCCGCACAGGCCGAGCGTCGCCCATGACGGAAAGAGATCATCTGCATCACGTCGTCTGCCCCACCAGCTTCCAGCGAGGAAAAGCAGCGCGAAGAAGCTCAGGATGCCCATCGGCACAAGCGTGCGATCTCCAATCGCGTAACCGCCACGCAGGAAAAACTCACTGATCCAGCCGAGCTGCATGATGAGCGTGCCCGCTGCTGCGAGCGCGGCAAGGAAGAACCAGCGGCGTTGTTTTGCCACCGCGAGCAGGCCGATGTCGAGCAGCGCGATGTAGCTGAAGAGCGCAAAGGGCCGGTCGTCGCCCGTGGAGACAAGCAGCGGCGTGAGAAAGCCGCCAAGCATTCCGAGAATGGCGACGACGAGCGCATCGAGCCGCACCGCGAGCGTGAAGGCGACGGTGGTGATGAGCGTCATCACCATGAAGGTCGTGGCGGTGCCGAACGCCGGAAATTTGTAGAGCGCGTGCGATGCGAATGTCACGCCATAGAGAATGAGCACGCCGGTGGCGCAGAGCGTCTGTGCCAGCACTTTGTAGGTCGGGTTGCGGTGGACACGCACTCCGGCTGCCAGCAATCCCGCGCCAGTGATAAAGCCGAGCGTCACACGAACCGCTGGTGGGATGAGATTGTGCTCAAAGGCGTACTTCACAAAGAACACCACACCGAGAAAGAGCGCGAGACCGCCGAACCAAGCGAAGAGTTTCGCGCCGAGAAACTGCTCAAATGTCCGCGAATCCTGCACAGCCACAGGTGCGACAGCGGGAGCCGACCGCGCTTGTTCTTTGGCCACTGGCGGCGGGATGCTCTCGACGATTGGCTCGGGAACAGCGCGTGCTGGAAGCGGTGGCGGCTGGCTCGTGATCGGGGCCGTGTATGACAACGGAGCCGCAGCAGGTGGCGCGAAGTGTTCGACCGGAGCAGCGACAGGTTTGCTCTCGACCTTCTCAACCGCGCGCGCTGGCGGTGGTGGTGGTGAGAAAGACACCTTCCTTGATTCAAGCTCCAGCTCATGCACGCGTTCGCGCAGTTGCTCGAGCTTTGCGGCGAGATCACGCGCTCGGTGGTTTGCTTGGTCCGCTTTTTGAATCGCATCGCTGGATTTGAGCGCGGCGCGGATCGGCAGGACGAAGACCAGCACGACGAAGCCAATGAAGATGAGGATGCCAATGAGGGGTTCCATAATCGGGATGGCCCGAGAGTATCAGGCCGGCCGCATGGGTGGGAATTGATATTTATCGTGGAGCCATTGAGGAAACCGCCAGAAGCCGCGGCCTCACACCTTCCTGCGTCCTTGCAGCGCCTGGTAGAGCGTCAGCTCATCAGCGTGGTCCAGGGAGCCGCCGGCGGGCATGCCTTGGGCTAGGCGGGAGATGGAGACGTTCTCGGCGCGCACGAGGTCGGCGATGTAGTTTGCGGTGGCCTCCCCCTCCACATCTGAGCCGAGCGCGAGGATGACCTCCTCTGCGCCGAGCGCGCGCACGCGCTCTTGCAGCGGCGCGATGCGGAGATCCTCAGGCGTGACGTTGTCGAGCGGCGAGAGCCGTCCGCCCAGGACGTGATACACACCGTGATACGCGCCGCTGCGCTCCAGCCGCAGGATGTCGGCGGCCTGCTCCACCACGCAGATGATGCGGTGATTGCGCTTCGCATTCGAGCACAGCAGACAAGCCGCGCCTTTCTCGATGAAGAATCCGCACTCGCCGCAGGCTTCGACGTGGTTTTTCAAATCGAGCAGCGAATGCGCGACGCCCTCGACGCGATCCGCCCCATGTTGCATGAGCCAGAGCGCCAGCCGCTCCGCGCTGCGGGGGCCGAGGCCGGGCAGGGATTTCAATTGCAGGATCAGGCGCTGGATCGGCGCCGGGTAGTCGAGGGCTGGCATGGGCGGCACTCTTGCATTTTCCTCCCGCCGCGCTACCTCACAAACGACATGGCCTGCAAAATCGACCCCGCGCTGCACAAGGAAAAGAAGCCCGACTGGATTCGAGTGAAGCTTCCGCGTGATCCGGTTTTTTGGAGCACAAAGGGGCTGATCTCGGATCTCAAACTGCACACCGTGTGCGAGGAGGCGCAGTGCCCGAACCGCTGGGAATGCTGGAGCCAGGGCACGGCGACGTTCATGATCGCCGGGGATCGGTGCACTCGCGCGTGCGGATTCTGCGCGGTGAAAACGGCCAAGCCATTCGCACTGGAGGCTGATGAGCCGCAGCGTGTCGCGGAGGCCACCAAGCGTCTCGGCCTGCATCACATCGTGATCACCGCCGTGGCGCGCGATGACGTGGCGGACGGCGGCGCGGAGCATTTTGCGCGGACCATCGAGGCGGTGCGCGCGACGGTGCCGGGCATCGTGATCGAGATTCTCGTGCCGGACTTTAATGACAAGGACGATGCCATCGAAACCGTGATGCGCGCGCGGCCGCACATTTTTAATCACAACCTGGAGACCGTGGAGCGTCTCACGCCGCTGGTGCGTTCGCGTGCGCAGTATCACCGCTCGCTGCATGTGCTGCGGCGCGCGAAGGAAATGGCGGCGGAGCTTGGCAGCAAGGTGGCGACGAAGAGCGGCCTCATGCTCGGCCTGGGTGAGACGGAGACGGAGCTGTTCCAGGCTATGGACGATCTGCTCGAGCACGGCGTCACGGTGCTCACGCTCGGCCAGTATCTCCGCCCGTCCGCGCAGCATCTGCCGGTGATCGAGTACATCCACCCGGACACGTTTGAGAACTACAAACAGATCGCGCTCAAGAAAGGCTTCCGTCACGCCGCCAGCGCGCCGCTGGTGCGCAGCTCGTATCACGCGGCGGATTTCAAGCCGGAGCTGGATGTGATCTAAGATCGCGGCGGATTACTCCAGTTTCCCGCCCTTCACATGCGCCGCGATCAGCTCGATGAACTCAGGCAGGTATGTCTTTGCCTTCATCTCGCCGACGCCGCGGATTTTCATGCCGGCCTCCAGCGTGGCGGGCTTCAGCCGCGTGAAGAACTCCAGCGTTTGATCAGGGAAGACGCGATACGCCTGCACCGCATCAGCCTGCGCCAGCGCGCGGCGCAGGCGTTTCAGTTTGTCGAAGAGCGCGTCGTCGAATCCCAGCTCGCTCGCGGCGACCTCTTCACGCACTGACGAAGACAGCCTGGTTCTCCCGCCTGCCGCTGCGGGAGGCGCGCTTTGTTGCGGCCAGCGGATGCGCAGGCTGCCGCCGCTTTTCATGAAGACCGCGCCTTTCTCAGTGAGGCCGAGGAGCGGATACTCGCCGCTGCTCGTGGCGATGAGACCCTGGCGCTCCAGCTCGATGAAAAGCGGATGCAGCGCCGAGCTGCCGTAAGGTTTCAGGATTCCGTAGGTTGTGAGGCGGTCGAGTCCGGCATCGAGGATTTCCTTGCTGCGGCTGCCGACGAGCATCTGGATGATGCGGCCCTTGCCGTAGCGCGGCTCGTATCCGCCGTCGGCGAGCTTCCACGACATGCGCGCGATGCCGCTGAGCGCCTGGCGCGCGAGAGTGATCTCGGCAGGCGTGCCCTCACGCGCGCTCTCGACTCCAGTGCTGCGACAGATGTCACACGAGCCGCATGGCGCCGCGTCATGCTCGCCGAAATAGGCGAGGATGATTTTCTGCCGGCACTCGTTTCCGTAGCAGAGGTCGATAATGGACTTGAGCTTCGCGCGGTCGCGCTTGTCCTTCTCGCGCAGCGCCGCCTCGTCGATCTTCAATCCGCGCGCGAGCACATCAGGATGCAGCAGGCGTGTGCCGCGGATGCGTTTGCCGGGGATGTCGAAGCGGTCGATGTAATCGGCGCGCACGAGGTAAGAAAGCGCGGAACCAGCGGCCATGCCGTTCTTAACGCCGGCGTGCTCAGCGATGTCGTCGATGGATGCCTGCACCTCGTGATTGTCGTCCGCCCAGTTGAGCAGCGACTGATAAACATCACGGATCACCATCGGCGACGGATTGCTGCCATCGATGAAAAACTCCTGCGTCTTAGTGTCGGCGAAATTGAAAAACAGCTCGCAATGGCTTGGCTCACCATCACGTCCGGCGCGGCCTGCCTCCTGATAGTATGCCTCGACACTGCCGGGCACGTCGAAGTGAACGACGAAGCGCACGTCCGAGCGGTCGATGCCCATGCCGAAGGCGTTCGTGGCCACGACGACATCGCATTTGCGGCTCATGAATTTGTTCTGCGCGGAGTCGCGCTGCTTCTCGTCCATGCCGCCATGGTATTGGATGGCCTTGAGATTCCACTCACCCAGCACGGCGAAGACTTCCTCGACGCGTTTGCGCGTGGCGCAGTACACGATGCCGGTTTTCCACTGCTTCACGATGGCGCGCAGCCGCTCGTATTTGTCGTCTCCTTTCTTCGTGAGAAGCACGTTGAGCGAGAGATTCGGCCGCTCAAAGCCGCGCACGGAGATGAAGGGATCACGCAGCGCGAGGGTCTTGCGGATGTCATCGCGCACCTCGGGCGTGGCGGTGGCGGTGAGCGCGAGGACCTGCGGGCCGCCGAGCTGACGCAACGATTCGCCGAGGCGCAGGTAGTCAGGCCGGAAGTCATGACCCCATTGCGAAAGACAATGCGCCTCGTCGATGGCAAAGAGCGCGATGTCCACGGACTGGAGCGCGCTGACAAACGCGCGGCTGCGGAATCTCTCTGGCGCGACATAGACGAGCTTGTACTCGCGCCGCCGCAGCGCGTCGATGCGCGCGAGCTGCTCATCGAGTGTGAGCGTGCTGTTGATGACCGTGGCGGGAATGCCGCGCGCGAGTAGCGCATCGACTTGGTCCTTCATCAGCGCGATGAGCGGGCTGACGACGATGGTCACGCCCTCCATCACCATCGCGGGGAGTTGGTAGCACAGGGACTTCCCGCCGCCCGTCGGCATGATGACCATCGCATCGTCACCGCCGAGCACGCGCGACATCACTTCCTCCTGCCCGTCGAGGAAATCGCGGAAGCCAAAGTACTTCTGCAAAGCCTCGCGGGCATCGTGGATCGGGGTGCGTGATTCTGGAGCGTCTTCGGGCATCTGTCAGTTGGCGTTCCATGTGGCGGCACACTCACCCATGCGCGCATAAACCTCGCGGCCAGCGGCGCTGTGCTCCACGAGGTCGGCGTCAAATGTCACGCGACCTGGCTCAAACAACGTGATGAAGCACGAGCCGCCAAAAAGGAAGAAGCCTTTTTCATCGCCCTTGCGCACCGGTTTTTCCCTCGCGCTGGTGTGGACGACCCTGCCGACGCAGGTGGCACCGACCTCGATGAGCAGCACGTCGCCGTGATCGCTGGTGCGCAGCTTGGTGATGAAGCGCTTGTTCTCCCACAAGATCGACGGTCTGCGGCGCAGGGCGATGGGACTGACGGAGAAGAGCGGGCCGTTGATGAGACGCGGCGTGTCAGGAATGCCATCGCAAGGGAAGTGAAAGCGGTGGTAATCAACGGGACACAGACGGGAGATGAGCAGCGCGCCATTCGCAAAGCGGCGCGCGAGATCATTGTCACGAATGAGCGCAGCCACGTCAAAGAGGATGCCTTTGACGAAGAAGGAGTCACACGCCGAAGCGTCAGGTATCACGAGGTGCCGGCCATCCGCAGGAAATATGATCGTGTCAGCGCGCGGATCGACGGGGCGGGCCGATGGCACGAGCTTGCGCGAAAAGAAGTCGTTGAAGCTTGTGAACTCGCCGGGTGATTTTTCAAACTCACGCGCATCGACGCCATAGCGCTCGATGAAACACATGATGCGCGCGCGGCTGGCGCGACGGTCCATGCGCCAGCCGTAGAGGCGCGAGAAGAGAGAGCGCTTCACCAGCGTGTGCAGCGGCGCGGCGCCGAGCGGATGCTCGTAGGCGAAGCGCAGAAAACCCTCGCCGTACACGACCTCGGTCTCCACGCTTCCGG
>JANPIW010000858.1:0-2372 GCA_031425215.1 Verrucomicrobiaceae bacterium | reverse complement strand
CGCGCGGATGTTGTCCCACACCGCCTTCATCGTGCCGCTTTGATAGCCCAGCGCCTTGAGATCAGGATTGTAACCGCCCATCTGCACATAGCAGGGCGAGATCGTCACGAACCCACGCTCAGCCAGCTCGCTGGCGTACTGCCTGTTGGCCTTCCCGCCGAGGCCGACCACGACCTTGTTTCCGAGATCGCCGCTCGTCGGATGCAGGCAAAGCACAGCGGCAGCAGGTTCTCCAGCGAGCGCTTTCTTCGGAATGCAAAGATAAGCCAGCGCGCGCGATCCAGGCTCCGATGCGTAAGTGATCGCGCGGCGGATGTAGGTGCCGCAGTCAGCCTCCTCGTCGATCTTCACATCGAGCGCGCATCGTTTTTCTTTTCCCGGCAGCGGTCCGGCGACTTTTTGAAACGCCTGCAATGCCTCGGCGCGACGCGCTTTCCATTCGTCTGCGGTGCGCGCTTTTTTCACGCCGCCGTCCGGCGCGTGATACTCCAAAAGATCAGAGCGGCTGAGACCGCGGATCGCTGGGACATCAGCGAAGGATGTGGTGGCGAGGAGGAGGAACAAAATGAGAGAGCGCATGGGCAGATTACCGCGTCTGGCATGTGCATGTTGCATCTCATCTCAACCGGACGCTCGGGCTTTGAGCCATGAGACCGCAGGCTCATGCTTCGATGATCTCGCCCTTCACCGCCATGCGGGTGAGGACGATGCCGGTGGCGGCGAGGTTCTTCCAGATGGCGTAGTGCGGCGTCTCGTAGTGGGTGTCCATCGCGGCCTTGTCGCGATAGGCCTCGCTGAGCGCGAAGTGATTGGGTTTGTCGAATGCGCGCGCCACTTCAAAGCGTGCGCAGCCTGGCTCGCGGCGGGAGGCGGCGGCGTTTTCCTTCATGCAGGCGAGGAACTCATCCACGCGCGCGGGGTCGATTTCGAGAACAACAGTGACGGCTACCATGCCGCGCACAGAGGCGATTTTTCGATAAGTTGCAACCGCGCGGCGACGTATTACGCCCCCGCAACCCCAACCCCGCATCTCAAGGTCATGAAATTCCGCCTCTTGTTCTCATCCATTGCACTCATCGCCTCAGCCAGCCCGACGCTGGCACAGGAGAAGAAACCTGATCCCGCCGCAAAGCCCGCCGCCGCAACTCCCGCCGCACCTGCTCCGAAGCTGGCGGTGCCCGCCGCGCCTGCGACCACGCCACCCAAGCCCGCCGCACCTGCGACCACGCCCGCAAAGCCCGCCGCGACTCCGCCCGCGCCCGTAAAGCCTGCGACGACGCCCCCGGCTCCTGCAAAACCTGCGGCTACCACGCCCGCAAAGCCTGCGGCCACGCCCGCTCCTGCCAAGACTGAGCCAGCCAAACCAGCCGTCACTCCGCCAAAGCCAGCGACACCCGCACCTGCGCCTGCGCCTGCTGCCGCCGCGAAGCCAACGCCACCGCCGCCGCCGAAACCCGTCGCGATTTTTCCCGACAAGAATCTCGAAGCTGCGGTGAGGAAGCAAGTTTTTGCCAAGCGCGAGAACGCCGAGCCGATCACTGCCGAGGACGTGGTCACAGTCTCCATCGTGGAAGGGAAGGGGATGGGCATCAAAGACCTGACCGGCCTGGAGAAGTGCGTGCAGCTCGCCTCCGTCACGCTGCCGGGCAACCAGATCACGAGCCTCAAAGCTCTGGCGGGACTGGAGCGCTTGCAGTTCCTCGATGTGAGGGACAATCAGATCGCTGACATCGCGCCGCTCGCGACATGCAAGGGCTTGCAGTATGTGGAGCTGACGAACAACAAGGTGAAGGACGTGAGCGCGCTGGGCGGGATCAATGCGCTGACCTCGCTCTACCTCGCGGGCAACCAGATCGCAGACCCGTCACCGCTCTTCAAGCTGCCCAAGGTCTGGACGCTTTACCTCGAAGGCAATCCGGTGGCAAACATCACCGGCATCGGCCAGATGAAATGGCTTTCGATGCTCTCGCTCAAAGGTTGCGGCATTGCCGACATCGCGCCGCTGGAGCCGCTCACGGATTTGCAGTTCCTGATGCTGGAGGGGAACAAGATCGCTGATTTCGCGCCACTGCACCGCATGTGGAAGAAGGACAATGATGGCGCGCGCGAATGGGCACCGTATTGC
Source organism: Verrucomicrobiaceae bacterium (assembly GCA_031425215.1). Lineage (GTDB taxonomy): Bacteria > Verrucomicrobiota > Verrucomicrobiia > Verrucomicrobiales > Verrucomicrobiaceae > JANPIW01. The sequence goes on along the minus strand of JANPIW010000858.1, from coordinate 247 downwards.
CAAATCACGCTCGATGGCAATCCGATGAGCGACGCTTCGAAGAAACTCATCGAGGAGCTGAAGGCCGCGGGTGCGCGGATCAAGTGATCATTGCCCGTAGTTGAACGGATCAGCCCACCTCTCGTCTGTGGCGATGGATGTGTCCGTGAGTGTTTTCATGAAAGCCACCATCGCGGCTTTTTGCGCGGCGGTAAGATTCAGGCGTCGTGGAGCGACAGGGCCACCGCCGCCCTGGCGCAGCGGGCCG
>JANPIW010000857.1:0-4188 GCA_031425215.1 Verrucomicrobiaceae bacterium | reverse complement strand
AAGGCACCGGCAACATGGAGGTCAACCTCGACCGCGAGATCAGCGAGCGGCGCATCTTCCCCGCCATCCACGTCCTCAAATCCGGCACCCGCCGCGACGACCTGCTCTATCACCCCGACGAGTTCAAACGCGTCGCCGTCGTGCGTAAACAATTGTCAGCCGTTCCCGCCTACGAGGCCATCGAGCTGCTCATCCGCAACATCCAGAAGACCGGCAACAACGCCGAACTGCTCATCAAAGGACTGCGATGATGGCACCCGGAGATCACTCATCACACGGCGCGCGTCACCAGACGACCGAGGAGCCTCGCGATTACGTCTTCATCGACACACCCGCGCTCCTCGATGAATGGGTCGCGTCCATGCGCACCGCCATCGACAGCGGCGTCACCGCCCGCTGCTGCATCGACACCGAGGCAGACAGCCTCCATCACTACCAGGAGAAGCTCTGCCTCATCCAGATCAGCTTCGATGGGCGTCACGCCCTCGTCGATCCCCTCGCGCTCGCCGACATGTCGCCGCTCATTGGCGCGCTCGATCAATGTGAAATCTGGATCCACGGCTCCGACTACGATCTTACGATGCTGCGCCGCACATACAATTGGGCGCCAAAAGAAGTCCGCGACACCCAGATCGCCGCCCGCCTCGTCGGCTACCGCCAGTTTGGACTCGCCGCCCTTCTCGAGTCCGTCTTCGGCGCCAGCCACTCCAAAGCCTCGCAAAAAGCCGATTGGAGCCGCCGCCCGCTTCCACCGACGATGCTTCGCTATGCCGTCGATGACGTGCGTCTCCTGCTCCAGCTCGCCGATCATTTGATGGCCAAACTCAAGGACGCCGGTCGCATCGATTGGTTCCTGCAGGGCTGCCGCGCGCTGCAAGACGACGTCGCGGGACGCACCAGCGCTGGCAAGGAAGACCCCTGGCGCGTGCAAGGCTCCGGCCGCCTTCACCCCAAAGGACTCGCGCTCCTCAAAGCCTTTTGGGAATGGCGCGAGCAAGCTGCCGGCGGACGCGACATCCCGTGCTTCCGCGTCATGTCGAACAAACAAATGCTCGACTACGCCGTGAACTACGAGGCGCAGCAAAACATCATGCCGCCCAACGGCTGGCGCCCGCGCTGGAAAAAAGACTTCGATCACATCCTCGACGAGCTGGCCACCAGCGATCCCGCCACCTGGCCGCAGCGCATCCGCAAAAACAACGGACGCATGAGCGAGGAGGACCGCCAGGCCGTCGAGCGCCTCTGCCAGTTCCGCGACACCCAGGCCGCCGCCCTCGGCATCGAAGGCTCCCTCCTTGGCTCGCGCTCCACCCTCGAGCAGGTCGTCATCGACCCCGACGGCACCCGGCACTTGCTTCCATGGCAGCGCGAAGTCCTCTCCGAGGGATTGCAGCGCATCGTCAGAAAAACATAGCTCTCCTGCCACGCTGTGATCGCGCATGAGCCGCGCTCACATCGACTTCGATGTCAGACTTGGTTCCCGCCGGCCGTTTCCGCACACAGACCCTCATGCACATCGCCACCCGCTCCCATCTTTTACGCCGCGCCCTCCTGCGGGGCACCGGCATTTCTTTGAGCCTGCCGTTTCTGGAGGCCATGCTGCCTGCCTTCACGCGTGCCGCCGCTGCGCCGTCGCCGAAGCGCTTCGTAACCATGTGTGCGACGCTGGGTTTTCACACGCCGTTTCTTTTTCCAAAAGAAACCGGCGCCGGCTACACGCCCACGCCTTACCTTGAGCCACTGAAGGATTTCCGCGACGATTTCTCCGTCATCTCGGGTCTGGAGCATGCCGAGCAGAACGGCGCGAACGGGCACACGTCCGAGATGACATGGCTCACCTCGGCGAAGCATCCAGGCCTCGCTGGATTCAAGAACACCATCTCCATCGACCAGCTCATCGCCGAGACCATCGGCACGCAGACGCGCTTTCCCAGTCTCATTCTGGGCATGGGCAACGAGTCGCTCTCGTGGTCGGCCAGCGGTGTGCCGTTGCCAGCGGAGTCTTCGCCGTCGCGCGCGTTTCAGCAGCTCTTTGTCGAAGGCAGCGCGGCGGAGGTCGCGGCGCAGATGCGCGGTCTCAAACGCGGTCGCAGCATTCTCGACACGGTGATGGGGCAGGCCAGGAAGCTTCACCGCGATCTCGGACATCACGACCAGCAAAAGCTCGACGAGTACCTTAGCGCAGTGCGCGATCTCGAAGGCCGCCTCGTGCAAAACGAAGCTTGGGCGCAGAGGCCGAAACCCAAAGTCGATGCCCCGCCGCCCACCGACATCCAGAGCCGCACCGACGCCATCGGCAAAATGAAGCTCATGCAGGACCTCATCGTCCTCGCCTTGCAGACGGACTCCACGCGCACCGTCACGCTGCGTCTCTCCGGCATGAATGCCGTGCCCGAGATCGAAGGTGTGAGCCAGGACTGGCACAACCTTTCTCACCACGGCCAGGATCCCGCGAAGATCGAGGAGTTGAAAATCATCGAAGTGGCCGAGTTCCGCGCGCTTGGAGATTTCCTCGCCAAACTCAAGTCACTGAAGGAAAACGGCGTGCCCATGCTGGACAACACCGCCGTGATGTTCGGCTCGAATCTCGGCAACGCGAGCGCGCACGCCACCAAGAACATCCCCCTCCTCCTCGCCGGTGGCGGCTACAAACATGGCCGTCACATCGCCGTCGATCCGCAAAAACAAGTCTTCTCCAACCTCTTCGTCTCGCTAGCGCAGCGCATGGGAGTGGAGACGGACAAGTTCGGATTCAGCAACGGCGTGCTGGACATCAATCAGGTGTGATGCTGCGGATCGTCTTTTGATCAGATCTCACACATCCGTGGACTCACGTCAGCTTGGGCGCGTCTTTGATCCAAACCGGATGCGCAGGCAGCACTTGTGCGGGCGCGACGCTGAGGGCGGCGACTTCGGCGAGATAGGCTGGATACCAGTCGCCGGAAAGGAAGTCCTTCATCGCCTGCTCATCCGTGTAGAGCTGGAAGACACAGACGACATCTGCGTCTGCTGCGTCGTGGCAGAAGTAATAGGCAAGGTGATCGGGATTGGCAGCGGCGCGAGGCTTGACGTGCTTCTCCCATACCTGCTGCACTTGATCGCGGCAGCCGGGCCGGGCATTATGACGGACGAAAAGGGCGTGGGGCATGGTGTTTACTCTTCAGCGGGCGGTCCGCCTTCGACAAGTCTCGCGAGATGTTGCAGCGACTCCTGCCAGCCGAGGTAGCAGGCTTCCTCCGGGATCACGGTGGGCACGCCGGCCTGCGTGACGCTCAATTCGGTGCCGCAAGAGACGGCTTTGAGTGTCACCGTGACCTCGATGGTGCCGGGAAGGTTCGGATCATCAAAGACTTCGGTGTAGCGGAGCCGTTCGTTCGGCACGAGTTCGAGATACTCACCGCCAAAGGAATGGCTTTGGCCGTTGCTGAACTGCGTGAATGCCATCTTGAAGGTGCCGCCGACTTTCGCATCGAGGTGGAAGACTTTGCAGAGAAAGCCATCTGGTGGAAGCCATCGACTGATTGCGTCGGGATCGAGAAAGGCTTTGTAAACGAGTTCGGGCTTCGCTTTCAGGACGCGATGCAGACGGATGGTGTGGGTGCTCACGGGAGGAAGATGTCAGACTGTGGGTTACTTCATTGAGTGCAGGCCGATCATGTTTCCCTCGGTATCGAGGATCAAAGCGATGAAGCCGTAGGGAGCGATGGAAAATTTTTCGCGGAAAACCTGGCCACCTGCTGCGGCGACGCGAGATGCTTCCACACCGCAGTCTTCGCAGGAGAAGTAGATCAAGGTGCCGCCCGCGCCGGGCGTGAATCCATCCATGCGGCAAAGCGTTCCGCCACTGCCTGGGGCCTGGTTTTCCATGTCGGAAGGGAACATCAGCATCTCAAAACCGCCATCCATGCCATCGGGGTTCGGCAACGGCTGCATTTGGATGTTGAGCACGGTTTCGTAGAAGGTTCTGGCACGAGCCATGTCAGAGACATAGATCTCGAACCAGCCGACGGGATTGCGTTTCGGTGTCATGTGGGTCTTGTGGGTGTGGGTTGGTAATGCTGTGCCGCTTTCACATACGCCATCGGGCGGCAGAACTACTGGCGTGTGAAAATAACCGGCGGGCCGCAAGGGACGCTCTTGCCATTCTCCCAGGACACGCCTTCCAGCTTGAAGTGGTTGGCGTCGATG
>JANPIW010000856.1:0-4155 GCA_031425215.1 Verrucomicrobiaceae bacterium | reverse complement strand
CCTCGATCTGGAGTCGCTGATCGGGTTTCAAAATTATCTCAAGAGCTATCCGGGCGCTATTTTGATGATCTCGCATGACCGTGAGTTTCTAAACCAGCTCGTCGGCCACATCCTGGAGATCGCGTATTCGGAGATCGCGCGTTATCGCGGAAACTACGACGACTACGTCCGCGAGCGCGCGGCGCGTGAGGAGCAGATGCAGAGCGCTTTTGATAATCAGCAGCGCGAGATCGCGAAGCTGCAGACGTGGGTGGACCGCTTCAAGGCGAAGGCGAATTTTGCATCGCGCGCGCAGGACAAGATGAAGATGATCGACCGCATCGAGAGAGTCGAGGCGCCGCGTGGCTCGGAGAAGACGGTGAAGTTTGTTTTCCCGCAGCCCAAGCGCTCCGGCCAGAAGGTGGTCATGCTCAAGGACGTGGATTTCTCGTATCCGACCGAGGGCGGCGAGCCGAACCGCATCTACACGGGCCTGGAGCACATGGTTGAGCGCGGTGAGCGCATCGTGCTCGTGGGGCCGAACGGCGCGGGGAAATCCACGATGCTCAAGCTGCTGGCCGGAGTGCTCACGCCCGAGCGTGGGACGCGTGAGCTGGGGGCGAATGTGAACTGCGGCTACTTCTCGCAGAACCGCGTTGATACGCTCAACCTCAAACACACCGTGCTCGAGTCCGCGATGGATCAGCGCGATCGCGTGGGCGAGAATCTCGCGCGCACCTTGCTCGGCTCGTTTCTTTTTCGTGGCGACGATGTTTTCAAACCCGTCGGCGTGCTCAGCGGTGGAGAAAAATCGCGGCTGGCTTTGGTGCGGCTGTTGCTCGCTCCGCCGAATCTCCTGCTCATGGACGAGCCGACGACGCATCTGGACATGGGCAGCATCGACGCGCTCATCGGTGCGCTTGAGCCGTTCGAGGGCACGCTCGTGTTCATCAGCCATGATGTGCATTTCATCCGCCAGATGGCGCGCACCGTCCTGCACATCGACGCCGGCCGCGTCACACCGTATGCGGGGGACTACCAGTACTTCCTCGACAAAACCAAGGCGGGATCAGCACGCGAGGCGCTCACCGCAAAGCTGGGGGATCATCAGCCGCGTGGTTTTGAAAACGCATCCAAGCAAAACTCCGGTCCCAAGGGCAAGGAGCAACGCCGCATCGAGGCCGAGCAGCGCAATGCGCGCAGCAGGGCGAAACGCGAGCTGGAGCAAAAGGTCACCGATCTCGAAGCCCAGGTCAGCGCGAGCGAGAAGCGCCGCGATGTGATTCACTCCCTGCTGCAAGACCCCGCCACGTTTGCCGACGGTGCGCGCGCGAACGATCTGCATCGCGAGCTGGATGATCTCGAAAAGAAGATTGTGAAACTCACCGCAGAGTGGGAGGCGGAAGGCGCGCGGGTGGAGTCTGCAAAGGAGATAGCCGGTGTTTGAGCCGGGCATTGTTTTCCTGACAGCCTGACTGCCAGGCACCTCTCACATACTTCCCGCTTGTAACATCTGGCGCGGCTTGTTAAAACTGCCGTCGTCATGCCAGACGACTCCATCCCAGGACCGACGCCCACAGGCTATCAGCGCACGCAAGGCGGCGGCGTCAGGTGGCAGCCGCCGACGGTTGAGGGCCTCGGCAAGCTTCTGCCGCAGTATGAGATTGAGAGCCTCCTCGGCCATGGCGGCATGGGCGCGGTTTATAAAGGAAAGCAGAAGTCTCTCGACCGCGCCGTTGCCATCAAGATTCTGCCGCCGGGGTTGGAGGATGTGGATTTCAATTACATCGAGCGCTTCAAGAACGAGGCGCGGGTCATGGCGAAGTTCATTCATCCCGCCATCGTCGCCGTCTATGATTTCGGTGAGACGAGCGAAGGGCAGCTCTACATCGTCATGGAGTTCGTCGATGGCACCGATGTGCAAAAGCTCATCCAGCAGCAAGGCCGCCTGCCGCCCGAGCACGCGCTAGCTGTGACCGCGCATGTGTGCGACGCGCTGGCCTACGCGCACAAGCACGGCGTCATCCACCGCGACATCAAGCCGGCCAACATCCTCATCAACATGGAAGGCGCGGTGAAGGTCGCCGACTTCGGCCTGGCGAAAGCCGAGGAAGCCGGCGCGATTGGCATGACCAAGAGCGGCATGGCGATGGGCACGCCTGATTTTGTCGCGCCCGAGACTCTCACGCTCGGCGCGCATGTCGATGGTCGTGCGGATTTGTATGCCGTGGGCGTCATGCTCTACAACATGCTCACCGGCAATGTCCCTCGCGGCGCGTTCAAGCCCGCCTCGGTCATGATCCCCGGCATTGACCCGCGCTTCGATGCCATCGCGACGAAAGCGATGCAGCACGACCGCGAGGAGCGCTATCAGACTGCGACGGAGATTCGTCGTGATCTCGATGTGATCCTCACCACACCGCTGGTGCAGGCCGGAGGGCAAAGCAGCGCGGCGATTCCGATGCGCAGCGCGCCCGTCAGCCGTAGGCCGGGTGTGGCGCAGCCCGCCCGGCCAGCACACGGCGGAGGCAAAGGCCAGGTCAAGGCCGGGACGAACACACAGTCAGCCGGGTGGGCTGACGCCACACCCGGCCTACGGCCTGTGAAATCCAAAACCCCGCTCTTCATCGGCATCGGGGCCGTCGCCGCGCTCGCCATCGGCGCGTTTGTCATGCGTAGTCCCGCAAAGCGGGGCCAGCCTTCCGAAGAGCATCCCCCAGCCTCTGCAAACACAAAGCCCACTGACCAAACTCTGGCGAGTTCGGCTACGAAAAGCAGCGCGCCGATCAAAGTGCGCGAGAATCCCACGCCCGCCAGTAGCGGAAGCCGCCAGACTTCCGACGTGCATCCCTCAGCTTCCTCACCCGCCACGCCCACGGACCAAACTCTGGCGAGTTCGGCTACCAAAGGCAGTGCGCCGCCTCCGAAGCCGGAAGCACCCAAGCCCGCAGTCCTCGCCTCCTCACCATCTACCATCGCCAATCCACCATCCACCTCTTTCCCTCCCGGCCAGTGGGTGAAGGTGTTCACCAAGTTCGAGGACTTGCCGGCAGACCTGCGCAAGCCAGACAGCGGAGTGAAATTTGAGGATGGGTGGATTGATCAAAGTCCGGCGAAGAATCTCACTTTCTTCATCACAGATGCAGCCTTTCGGAATGTTGGAATAAGGGCGCGTGTGCGGCGCGTACCATCAGCGCTCGGTGGTTTTCAGGTGCGCGCCGCTGGCGCAGCTTATTATCTCGCGAAATTTTGGGAGCGTTTTGACAAGGCGAGGGAATGCACACTCGAAGTAAGGGCTTCTTCAAATCCGGAACTAGCTATGACCATGCTCTCTCGAAAGACGATTGAACTCAACGCTGCTGGTGAAGGGATACTGGAAGTGTGTGCTGTAGAGAGCCGGTTGGCTTTTAGATTCGACGACCAATTGCTGGGAGTTGTCAGCGACAGCACACTGGAGAGTGGACTGCTTGGTTACTATGGTAAGTATCCCATCCGCGACATCGAAGTCATCAATCTCGACGGCCTGTCCGAAGCCGAGGCGTTGCGCATCATCGGCGTGGATGAGAAGGGCAATGACTTGCGGGCGGCTGCGTTGGCGGCGGAGAAACTGGCGATGGAGCAGAAGCAGGTGGCGCAGGCAGCGGCCAGCATCCCGGAGCTGGCGACGCTCGATGAGCAGTTCAAGAAGCTCACTGCCGAGCGTGTGACTGCGCCGTTCGAGGCGGACGTGGCGAAGCTGAACAACGGCTACCTCGGCGGACTCGACCGCAAGATGGCCGAGGAGAAAGCCGCCGGGCATCTCGACGGCGTCATCGCCCTGGAAGCGGAGAAGCAGCTGATCGTAGCTTCGAGTGGCACTCGAAGTCAGGGGACGGATGGGCTTCGATTGCCAATCGAAGCTACGGCCATGCCCCTCCCGGCTGAAGACGAGGCCACGACCACCGAGGTGCTCAAGAAGCTGCGCGGCATCTACCGCACCGCCTACGCCAAGCTCGAATCCACCCGCGCCGCCAATTGGAAGCTCCTCACCGACCCGCTCTCCCTCCGCCTCAAGCAGCTCGAAAGCACCCTCACCCAAAAGAACCGCATCCCCGATGCCAAGACGGTGCGGGAGTATCGGGACGGGCTGGGTAGGGCGGCTGGTCCTCCAGCCGCCGCGACTGGCCCTGCGGCTTC
>JANPIW010000855.1:0-7091 GCA_031425215.1 Verrucomicrobiaceae bacterium | reverse complement strand
TCTCGAGCAGCCGCTTTTCCGTGGCGACAGCATTGAGGTGACACGCAGCTATCAAGCCGGCGACTGGATCACAAACGCGAGCGAGTCAGGCGCGGGACCGTTCACCATCACGGCGGATGCGGCCACATTTGGCGGCATCACGCAGGGCATCGGCGCGCCGTCACCGCAGAATGTCGGATCAGTAGGCGCTGCTCCGGGAGGCGCGGCGGTGAATCAGATGCACGCGCAATTCTCGCTCATCACATTCTCATCAAATCTCGGCACGGCGGTGGACTCGGTCTCGATCTCGCCGCGCGCGGGGACTTACGCGACGGCGCAGCAGATCACCTTCACCGGCATGTTGCCGGGAACCACGGTCTATTACCGCATGAATGGCAGCGGCGCGTTTCAGCTTTGGAATTCCGGCAGCCCGCCATGGATCACGCGCCCGACGACGGTCGAATACTACGCGAGCCGCGCGACGGGAAACTCCGCCACGCAGAGCGCGCATTACGAATTCAGCGTGCCCGCCGCGCTTCAGGACGGCGACGGCGATGGCGCGCCTGACTTTGTCGAGCTGGCTTACGGACTCGATCCCACTAGCGGCAACGACGCGGATGGCGATGGCTTTGGCGATCTCGACGAACTCGCCGCCGGCACGAATCCCGCGAACGCCGCGAGCTTCCCGGCGGCCGACGCCGCATCGCTCGACTCCATGCTCGTCGATGTGCGGATGCGCTTGCAGGACGTGAGCGGCACGGTCACAGCCATCGCGGACGCAGGCACGGGTGTGAGCGTGAGCGATCCGTTTGGCAATGAGATCGGCACAGGCGTGGTCGGCACGGACGGAGTGAGTCCGCAGTTTGGCCGCGTGAATGCGCGCGGCATTGATCCGCGCCTCGCGTTTCTCATCGTTCGCGGCGCGCAAAACTTCACCAGCACACCGACGGGCACGAACGAGCCGCGCGGACGCGAACTCGCCGCCATCATCCCGGCGCTGGAGCCGGAAGCGTGGAGCTGGTCCACGCCCGATGGCGCGATCGGTGCAAACACACCCTGGGGTTTTGGCGGCGTGAACTGGCAGCCCGGCAGCAGCAATTGGAATGCCGGCGCTGGCGACACGAATGGCGCGGATGCAAACTGGAGCCAGCGTCAGCTCGACCCGCTGTGGGACAGCAGCACCAGCGGCATGTACTCAGCGGCAGGATGGATCGCCGAGCTGCAAGCGGCGATGAATCGCGGCGCGCAGCCATACGCAGAGGTCACGCTCACGCCTGCCACCTCGCTCGCCGCCGTGCTCTTTGCGCATCTGCTGAACGACACCTTGCTCGCGCGCTTCTCTTTCTATCCCGATCTGCCGGAGGGAACCACGCTCGCCTTTGATCCCGCCACGACCGCGCACTTCTGGCGGCTTCGTCGTCCTGATGTCGAGTTTCCGGGCAGCCCGACGTTTCGCATCATCGCGATGCTCCGGCACATCAACGACCAGGTCTTTGGCGGCGATCCGGGCGCGCTGGCTTTGCGCAGACTCGCGCGCGACATCTACGCACAGCACAACTTGCTCGCGCCCGATCACCTCGGTGATCTGCCGCTGCCGCTCGATGCATTGGTCGCGTACGTCACCACCGGCGTGCTCCCAGCCGCTTACCTGACAGCCACGAGCCTCACACCCGCCGAAATCGCCGCAGCGCTCGCGAAAATGAACAGCATCGCCAGCAACATGCCGCAGCGCACCCGGGTCACGCAGACACTTTTCGTCCGCACCGCTCCGAGCACGCCCGGCCTCTCGATGCTGCAAAATTCCATCGGCACACCCGTGTTGCTCTTCGACGAAAACCTGGATTCCGCCGCGCTGCCAACCACCGCCGAAGCGCCGCCGGGCACCGCGATCGAAGTCGTCGCCTTCAATGATCTGCCGCAAATCGGCGGCTACACCGCGCTCGAAGTCATTTCTATGACCGTGCTCTCGCTGCCTCTCGTCGTCGATCAAGATACGGACGGCGATCTCCTTGCCGACAGTTGGGAGTATCGCCACTTCGGCACGCTCGCCTTCGATGGTTTCGGCAATGCCGACGGCTCCGCGTATTCGCTCGCGCAGGAGTATCTCGAAGGCACCGACCCCCGCAGCCTGACCAGCAGCCCGCCCGTCGGCCCCATCGCGTTGCAGTTTATGTTTTTTGAACTCGCCAACGGAACGCCCCCGCAGCTACGCGCGCTCTGGCCCCAGCGCTACGCCGGCGCGGTGAATGTGCTCTTTGAAAACAGCGAGGATCTCGAAAACTGGAACACGCTCTCACCACTTACCTCCACCGAAGCGGGCAATGGATGGTTCATCCGCAACATCGCCTTCGACCGTCCGCGAAATTTCTTCCGACCGCTGGCGGAGCTGCGCCGTTGAGCTTCGGAAGAATGATCGCGCGCTGGCGTTCAGGTTCGCATGTCACTCCCTTCCTCAATCTTTCGTGGCGCGGTCGCATTCGCCATTGTCAGCATCGCTGGTTTCGCAGTCTGGGCCTTTGGCGCGAAGTGGTTTCAAACGCACGGCGGCGAGGGCGTGATGTATGCGTGCTGCGCGGCGGTCTTTGTCGTGCTCTCCGGCGCGCTGATGCATCCGCTGGTCAATGGAGCCGGATCGCTCGCGCGGTTTTACAAGACCTTCATGCCTGCCTTCCTCGCTTATGCGGCGGTGTGGTGCGTGGTGTGGTTTCAAACGAGAGACGAACCGGGAGAATGGATCGCCTCCGCCGCGGGGAGCCTCGCGTTTGCCGCGGTGCTCTCGCTCATGTTCAAGAACACGCGCGCCTTGCTGCCAGCCGCGCTGGTCATTTTTATCGGGCACTCCGCCGGTTACTTCCTCGGCGGCATTTATTACTATGCCGCGCACACCGTGATCTCCCGGCTTCTCTGGGGCCTGATCTACGGCCTCGGCTTCGGCGCGGGCATCGGCTTCGCCTATCACGCGATGCAGCGCCGCAAATGACGCGCCTGTTCAGCGCAACCACTCATCGAGATGCTCGGCGACAAACGCATCGTCGTTCAGCTCCGGGTAAGCGCGATACACGCGGTCGATCTCCGCGCTCTGTCCCGCGCTGAGTCCCTCATTTGGATCGAGGCACCAGATTCCTTCCAAAAGACCCTGCCGCCGCAGCACCTCATGGATGCCCGCGATGCAGCCGGAGAAACCGTTCGCCGCGTCGAAGAACGCCGCGTTGCAATCCGTGACCTGCGTCGCGAGCCGCAGGATGTCTTGTGAAACAGGCTGTCTCTCGCCCACAATGGACTGGCAGCACTCCAGCAGCTCCACCGCCGCGCGCGTCCACACCGCCCAATGGCCCAGCAATCCCCCGACGATGCGGCGTTCCATATTTTCTCCGCGCGCATCGAATGAGAAAGGCGTCAGCAGATCCATCACGATGTTGTCATCGTTGCCCGTGTAGAGCGCGATGTCATCGCGGCCCGCATCCACGACGGCGCGCACGACATCCAGCGTCTGGTAGCGATTGAAGGGCGCTATCTTGATGGCCGCGACATTTTCTATCTCACAAAAGCGCCGCCAGAACCGATATGGCAGCACCCGACCACCGACCGCAGGCTGAAGGTAAAAGCCAATCACCGGCATCACCTCCGCCACCGCCTTGCAATGCGCGATCAGCGCGTCGTCATCCGCATCCTTCATTGCCGCGAGACTCAGCAGGGCGGCATCATATCCGAGAGATGCGAGCAGCGTCGCTTCCACGACCGCCTGATTGGTTTGCCCGCACACGCCGCCGACGCGGACATGCCGCGTCTCGAGCGCTGCGTCCGCGCGCGCAAACTCCTCCGCCGCGATGCTGAGCACCGGCTCGAACAATCCATGACGCGGATCACGGATCGCAAACTGCGTCGTATGCACACCCACCGCCACACCACCCGCGCCCGCCGCAGTGTAATAGCGCATCAAGGCGCGCTGCCGTCGCTCATCGAGCTTGCGCGCTGCATTGAGCGCCAGTGGCAGCGCGGGAATGACAAGTCCGCTGTGCAGCGCTGCGTGGGTTTCGGGATGTATCGTTTCGGGCATGACGGCGACGATACGCGCGCCGCAGCATCCGTCTCTCGGATTGTCCCGACCGCGAAACGGCCGAGTCGATAAACCTGAGAACGCGATAAGATTTGAACAGCGCGTTCACGATAGCCTTCGCGGCGCGGGACGGGTGGATGATAGGCGCGAAGCTTGGCGCGTGAGTCCGATTCCGCTGGAGCGTCTGAGGCCCGGAATTGGAGTTCCGAGCTACAGAGCGCGGGTCAAAAATCCGCCCAGACGCGGAAGCTGACGAAGATGTCATCTGCGAGTGTGGTGCCTTGGTCGATCAAGGGGATGCCGATGTCGATGCTGCCGTGCAGGTGATTGGCGAGGCGGACGGTGCTGCCGATGCCGTAGCTGGCGAGGTCGAGCTGATCCTTCTGATCGGGGAGGGGATCGTTGAGTGACAAACGACCGCCGTCGAGGAAAGCGTAGATGCGCCACTCGCTGCTGGGTTCCTCGCCTTCCTTGGTGTCTTTGCCGCGCGGGATGAGGGAGGGGCTGCGCAGCTCGAGGGTGCCAAAGATGGCGTTGTCGCCGAGCGCCTCGCTTTCGAGATAGCCGCGCGTGGTGCTTTGTCCGCCACCGGCGAATTGCTCGCTGTTGATGAGCGGTGAGTCGGCGATCTGGCCTTGCACCTTGGCGTAGAGTTCAAAGTCAGCCGGCAGTTTCTCCGTGTGGGCGAGGTCGCCACGCAGGTAGATGTAGGCACCGGTGGCGTTGAAGCGTTTGTTGTCGAACTCGTAGATGTCGCTGCCCATGCCGCGCATGTTGAAATTGGCGGAGAGGTTTAGCTCGGTGTCGCGCTTGTCGCCGCTCCACATGGCGCCGTAGTTGATGATCCAAGGGTAGTACTCGATGGGCGTGGAGAGTGCCTCGCCCGCGATGATGATGTCTTCCTCGAAGCTCTTGTAGTCCAGCCCGGCGCTGATGGAGTGATAAAAGCCATCGCTGGACGGCAGATTGAAGATGGCGCGCAGGCCGATCATGTTGCCGCGACCTGCGACGGCCGCGCCGCCGAGGGTGGAGACGTCGCTGTCTTGCTTGATGCCCTGGAGCATCCAGGTGATGCCGTCGATGCCTGGAATGTTGAGCATGTAATAAGCGGAGTAAATCGTGGCATCGTCGGGATTCTCGGGCGCGACTTGGAAGCTTGCGCCGAGAGTGTGGCCGAGCTGCCAGAGATTGGAATAACTGAGCGAGCCGGAGAGCCGGAGCGGTGTGGTGTCGGCGCTGTAGCGGTTGTTGAGTTCGATGCTGCCGTGGAGGGGGAGCTTGTCCTCGACGTTGAGGTCGATATCGACGGTGCCGGGATCGCGGCCTTGTTTGAGCGCGGGTGTGACACTGCCGGCGATGCGATTGAGCGCGGCGATGTCGCGCGTGACGTCGGTGAAATTGGGGATGGTGCCCTCGGCCATGGAGGTGGCGTTTTGGCGGAGTACGCTGGGCCGGTGGTACTTGGAGTTGTTGATGTTGAGGCGGCCGACTTTGTTTTCGACGACGTTCAGGACGATGACGCCGTAGCGCGGCCGCTGCGGGGGCACCTCGACGGCGACGGTCTGCCAGCCTTTGTCGTGATAGGCTTTCTCCAAGGCGGCGCGCGCTTGCTCGACATCATCGCTGGTGCGCTCGGGTCCGAGGTAGGGATAGACGGCGTTGCCGACCTCCTCGGCGTTGAGGAGCTTCGCGCCCTGCACGCGGTATTCGGCGATGAAGAGTTTGGGCTGCTCGGGTTCGGGAGGAGGTGGTTCTTGGGCGGAGAGCGTGAGTGTGAGGAGAAAGAGAGTGCTCAGAAAGCTGCGGCAGCATTTGATCTGAGCACTGAGCACTGCTGCGAAGCCGCGAAGCGAACACTGAGCGCATTGATTCTTCTCCGTCTTTGGTTCCCTGTCGCTCATGGTTGCGCGACCTCCTCGAATTGCGGATTAGCCTCGCGATAGGCTTGTTGCGCGGTCTCGGCTTTGAGCTTTTGCCAGGCGACGACACCGAGACGCTGCTTCAGCAGCATGTCGTTGTATTTCGCTGCGTCGATCCAGGCTTCGAGGTAGGCGGGATCTTCGGGATTCAGTCCGGTGCTGGCGATGGTGTCGGCAAATTGTGTGGCTAGCTCTGCCACGGTGGTCTGGGCGGATGAAGGGAGGCTGGAGACGACGGGGGTCACCCTCGTGGCACCGTCTGTTCCTTTAGTGAGCGCGAGGGGCAGGGGTGCCATGCCACGATGCAAGCCCGCCTGCACAGCCCGCTCGGAGGCTGAGATCACCGGAGGCCGGGGCATCCTGCGCGGTGGAGCGGAGCCGGACTGCACATCATTGCTGGCAGGATTTGTGATGTCAGATGCTGAGGGGGTTGCCTCACCCAAAGGAGATGCGATGGACGAGAGAGCTGCCCGCGCAGTGCTGCCATGCCTTGCTCCAGCGTGCGGGTTCTTTGAAGCGGGAGCGATTGGCGATGGTGAAGAGTACGGTGGAAGCTGATGGGTTACAGCGAGGGCATTCTCATCATGGCGCGCTCCGTTATGCGCCGACGGGTCCGCATTGTCATGTCCAGCCGTGCCCAAGCGGTAACCGCCGAGGCCCACGAGGCACAGCAGCAGGATGATAAAGAACGGAAGGAGTTTCATGCGCGGCAGTCTTTGCGGGGTGAGGGGGCGGAGCGCCAGTGACGATTTTGCCACAAGGAGAGCTGGCGATTTGGTTGGAAAAAAAGCCAGCGCGGGTTTTGAGGCCCGCGCTGGCAATAGCTCCGACAATTCCAAGGCTGTTCATTCGAGAGCAGCCCTGGAACCTGTGTCGATTAATAGGTCGCGAAGATCTCGGTGCCGTCGCCGACACGTGTCACCTGCTTGGTGGAGGTGTTGATGTTCGGCGTGGTCACCGCAGAGCTGATGGTGTCGCGGATGGAGTTGGCGATGTTTTTCCGGATCGTGTCCAGGGTGCTGCGGTAGAACAGATGCTGGAAGCTCCAGTGGGTGTAGGAGCCTTCGCGGACTGCGGTTTCCGAATAGGTCACGCCATCGAAGGACAACGCTTTGGCCCCGGCCGCGACAGCAACG
>JANPIW010000854.1:0-3180 GCA_031425215.1 Verrucomicrobiaceae bacterium | reverse complement strand
GGTGAATATCCCGACGAGTGTCTTCGACAGCGTCCGCACGCTCACCGCGACGATTGCCGCGGAGTTGGGCGAGGCCTCGCAAGGCTCCAATCATTACCGCGTCCTCTTCCTCATCGGCGTCGTGCTTTTCGTCCTCACGTTCATCGTGAACCTCACCGCGGACCTCGTCGTGAAGGGCATCCGCAAGAAGTGACCATGGACGACCTCGTCACTCATCCCGGCGAAAACGCGCGGTTCGTCGAAACGCCGTTCGTCCGCAAGAAGCGCCGCAACGAGCGGATCGCGCAGAGCATCTTCGCGGTGATGGTCGCCTGCATCCTGATCCCGCTTTTCCTCATCGTCGGCTATCTCGTGATCCAAGGCGCGCCGCTCATCTCGTGGGATTTCCTCACGACGAATCCGACCGGCGGCATGCGAAAAGGCGGCATCTGGAGTGCGCTCCTCGGCACGATCTGGCTCGTCGTCGTTTCGCTCGCGATCAGCGCGCCGATTGGCGTTCTGGCCGCCGTTTACCTCAACGAATACGCGAAGGAAAATTGGTTCACCCGCATCGTGAACCTTGCCGTGGTGAACCTCGCGGGCGTGCCCAGCATCGTCCACGCGCTCTTCGGTCTCGGCGCGTTCGTGCTCTTCGCCGGCATGGGCCGCTCGATCCTCGCCGCCTCCCTGACGCTCGCGATCATGACGATGCCGGTCATCATCGCCTCGACAAAAGAAGCGCTCTCGAGCGTGCCGATGCAGTTCCGCGAAGCATGCTGGAATGTCGGTGCGACGCGCTGGCAAACGATCCGCCGCATCGTCCTGCCGAACTCGATCAGCGGCATCCTTACCGGCGTCATCCTGCAAGTCAGCCGCACCGCCGGCGAGACCGCGCCGATCATGTTCACCGGCGCCGTCTTCTATCGGAAGATACCCGAGGGCGACCTCTTCGCCTACGGTATCACCGACCAGTGCATGGCGCTTTCGATGCACCTCTACACGGTCACCACGCAAGTCACGAACGCCCCACCCGCTCTGCCCTTTGCGATCGCCACCGTGCTCCTCGGCTGCGTACTGCTCGTCAACGCCACCGCGATCATCCTCCGCGCCTGGCTCCGCTCGCGCAAGAAATGGTGATGACGCTTTCTCTATGCACGCGGACACGGACCGCCCGCCCGCGCTCATGACTTCTGCTCCGCACAAAGTCGAAGTCGAAAACCTCCGTGTCGCCTACGGCGCGAAGGAGGTCATCCACGGCATCAGCTTCCACATCGAGCCGAACGAAATCCTCGGCATCATCGGCCCCGCGCAATCTGGCAAGACCTCGCTGCTGCGCTGCATCAACCGCACGATCGAGTTTAACGCCGCCGCCAAAGTGAGCGGCTCGATCCGCGTCGATGGCGAAGACATCCACCGGATGCGCAACGTGTATGAACTGCGCCGCAAGATCGGCATGGTCGCGCCGCTCCCCGTCGGCTTGCCGCTGACCATTTTCGACAACGTCGCCTTTGCCCCGCGCGCCGCCGGCCTCCGCCACAAGGGCGAACTCGAGGCGCTCGTCGAAAAATGCCTGCGCCAGTCCGCGCTGTGGGATGAAGTTAAAGACCGCCTCGACTCGCTCGGCACCAAACTCTCCGGCGGACAACAGCAGCGCCTCACCATCGCCCGCGCCCTCTCACATTCCCCAGAGATTCTGTGCCTCGACGAATTCAGCATCGCGATCGACCCCGTGACGACGATGCGGATCGAGGACGTGCTCAAAGAGTTAAAGAAGGAGATGACGATCATCCTCGTGACGAACCTCGTGCAGCAGGCGCGCCGCCTCGCCGCGCGCACGATGTTTCTCTGGAACGGCGAGATCATCGAGATCGGCGCGACCGACGTGATCTTCAGCGACCACCCGCACGACCAGCGCACGCACGACTACGTGAACGGGATCTTCGGATGATGTCAGCGAACGTCAGCAATGGCTCGCTGCAAAACCGCAGGAGTGACGTGCAGGGACGATTGGCTGCGGACAGCTTGCAGCAGGCGAAGCGCTTCAGTCCGGTCAAGCTGCCCCGTTCGAGACGCTTCCGTGATCACCCCCAAGGTTCCTGTGGACTCGTATCCGAGGTCTTCAGCTACGTCGCGGGCGGTTTGGTCATCGCTGACAAACAGGTCGGCGCCAAACTTCTCCGCCTAAGCGAGCGCCGCGATTTCGCCCGCGTGAAGCTCCTCGCGAGCAACGGCCAAGGTGAGGTCGAAAGTCATCCCTTCGACATCTTCAACAATGTGCCGATCAATCTTCGCTCGCACGCCGGGGCGGTGCTTCTCTGCTTCCCACGCTACGGATTCCGGGATGAAGAGCTCTCCAAGAGTCCGCAGCAGATCGACCGCACCGAGTTCGTCGAGGTGGATGATTGGGCCGGCATCAAGAACGCAAACGCGCCGGTTAGACATGGCGCTCTCGGATTCGCTTCAACTCCGAAAGGATATCGGCCTCGTAGAGTTCCTCGTCGTTCTCCCGTTGGTATTCTTTCAACTCTTGCCAACCGCCCGTCTTTGGCGGAGGCGGGAAGCCGTATTCTTTCGACCACGCCTCGTACCGCGCCCGGCGGCGCTCCAGCATTTCTTCCATCGTTTTCGCGAGCATGGCCGTACGCTACTTCCGCGCTGCTCGCGCCGCAACGTTTCCGCCCCTCCGCATGACTCCCGCGCCGCCCGGCATCTCTACCCGCGACCTGTGCCTTTGGTATGGAAAGTTCCAGGCGCTCAAAGGCATCAGCGTCGATATCAAGCACGGGCAAATCACCTCGCTCATCGGCCCGAGCGGCTGCGGCAAAACCACGCTTCTGCGCTGCTTCAACCGCGTGAACGAGCGCTACGGTTACGTCACCACGACCGGAAAAATCGTCCTCCACGGAAAGAACATCTACGATCCCGACATCTCGCTAGTGGAGCTGCGCAAAGCCGTCGGCATGGTCTTTCAGCGCCCGAATCCGCTGCCCATCACGGTTTACGAAAACGTCGTCTTCGGCCTGCGCATTCATAATGACGGCGTGAAGAAATCTGAACTCGATGCCGCGGTGGAGAAGGCGCTGACCGAGGTTGG
The DNA here is from genome assembly GCA_031425215.1 of Verrucomicrobiaceae bacterium. GTDB lineage: Bacteria > Verrucomicrobiota > Verrucomicrobiia > Verrucomicrobiales > Verrucomicrobiaceae > JANPIW01. The sequence goes on along the minus strand of JANPIW010000854.1, from coordinate 107 downwards.
CTTGTGGAAAGACCTCAAGGACCGGCTCCACACCAAAGCCATCGGCCTCCAGCTCGAGCAGCAGCAAAAGCTCTGCATCGCGCGCCTGCTCCCGCTCAAGCCCGAGA
>JANPIW010000853.1:0-21040 GCA_031425215.1 Verrucomicrobiaceae bacterium | reverse complement strand
GGCTTGTGCGGCTGAGCCGCCCCTGCGGTTTGGTCGGTGCGCGCGCAACTCCCGCCTTGCATCCCGGCGGAGCCTTCATCTAATCTGCGCGCCCTCAACCCAGACACCACGCCAGACATGAGCAGCAACTTCAAATCCATCCTCGTCGAAAAACGCGTCTTCAAACCTTCCGCCGAGTTTTCCAAAAAAGCCCGCGTCTCGAGCATGGCGCAGTACAAAAAGATGCACGCCGAGAGCATCAAGTCGCCCGACAAATTCTTCGGATGCGAGGCGAAGGAGCTGCTCTGGAACAAGCCGTGGACGAAGGTGCTCGATTGGAAATGCCCGAATGCGAAATGGTTTATCGGCGGCAAGCTCAATGTGAGCGAGAACTGCCTCGACCGTCACATCCACGGCGCGCGCAAGACCAAGGCGGCGATCATCTGGGAAGGCGAGCCGGGAGAGAAGCGCGTGCTTACCTATCAGCAGCTCCACCGCGATGTGTGCCGCTTTGCCAACGTGCTCAAGCGTCACAAGGTGAAGAAGGGCGACCGTGTTTTGATCTACATGCCGATGGTGCCCGAGGCGGCGATCGCGATGCTGGCCTGCACACGCATCGGCGCGATGCACAGCGTGGTGTTTGGCGGATTCAGCGCGGAGTCGATCAAAGATCGCGCGCAGGACTCCGGTGCTACGGTGGTGATCACGGCGGATGGCGGCTACCGTCGCGGCGCGGTGGTGCCTTTGAAGAAGAACGTCGATGATGCGCTCAAGAGCGGCCAGACACCGGTGAAGACCGTGATCGTGCTCAAGCGCACCGGGCAGGATGTACACATCGAAGAAGGCCGCGACTACTGGTGGCACCGCGAGCTGGAGTATGTGGACGCGAACTGCCCGCCCGTGCCGATGGACAGCGAGGCGCCGCTTTTCATCCTCTACACGAGCGGCAGCACGGGGAAACCCAAAGGCATCCTGCACACCACCGGCGGCTATCTGCTGCACAGCTACATGACGTGCAAATACGTCTTCGACCTGCGCGACGACGATGTGTACTGGTGTACCGCCGACGTGGGCTGGGTCACGGGCCACAGCTACATGGTCTATGGCCCGCTGGCGATGGGCGCGACGTCTTTGATGTATGAAGGAGCGCCGAACTTCCCGGAGAACGACCGCTTCTGGCGCATCATCGACGAATACAAAGTCAGCATCTTTTACACAGCGCCGACAGCGATCCGCGCCTTCATGAAATGGGGCGATCAATGGATCAAAAAGCACGATCTCTCGTCGCTGCGTCTGCTCGGCACCGTCGGCGAGCCGATCAATCCCGAGGCATGGATGTGGTATCACAATCTCATCGGCGGCGGCAAATGCCCCATCGTCGATACCTGGTGGCAGACCGAGACTGGCGGCCACATGATCACGCCGCTCCCTGGCGCGACTCCGACCAAACCCGGCACCGCCACGTTGCCGTTCTTCGGCGTGGATGCCGCCGTCGTCGATGACGCGGGCAAAGAAGTCGGCGTCGATGAAGGCGGCAAGCTCGTCATTCGCAAACCGTGGCCGTCTATGCTGCGCGGCATCTGGGGCGACAAGAAGCGCTATCAAGAAGCCTACTGGAGCGAATACAAAGGCATCTACTTCGCAGGCGACGGCGCGCGCCGTGACAAGGACGGTTACTTCTGGATCGTGGGCCGCATTGACGATGTGCTCAACGTCGCCGGCCACCGCCTTGGCACCGCCGAGGTGGAGAGCGCGCTCGTGTCGCATCCGTCCGTGGCGGAGGCTGCTGTCGTGGGTCGTCCCGATGAATTGAAAGGCCAGGGCGTTGTCTGTTTTGTCACAGTGAAGGAAGGCATCAAAACTGGCCGCGAACTCGCGGACGAATTGAAGAAACACGTCCGCACCATGATCGGCCCCGTGGCCACACCTGACGAAGTGCGCTTCGCCGCCGCGCTGCCCAAAACGCGCTCAGGCAAAATCATGCGCCGCTTGTTGAAGCAGATCGCCGCAGGTGAACTCATCAAAGGCGACACCACCACGCTGGAGGACATCAACGTCATCGCCGCGCTCGCGGCGAGCGCGGAGGATTGAGATCATCGCGCGGCAGCGTAATGCTCGCGATGATTCTTCGTTGCATCGCCTGCCTCGTCTTTCTTGCCAGCATCGCGCACGCGCAGTCTGTGCCGAAGGAGCGGCCGCGCGCGCGGCCTCCATCCGCCCTCACGGGCTGGGCGGACTGGGAAAAGGGCGCGGAGCTTTTGAAGCGCATCCAGGTGCCGCCCGCGCCCGTGCGCTCCGCGGAGGAGGAAATGAAAACCTTCAAGCTTGCGCCGGGCTATCGCCTCGAACTGGTCGCGTGCGAGCCGATGGTGCAGTGCCCGATCTTCTTTGAGTTCGATCCCGACGGACGCATCTGGGTCACCGAGTATCAGGGCTACATGCGCGATCTGAAAGGCGGCGGCGAGGGCGATCCGATCTGCCGGCTCGTCGTGCTCGAAGACACGGATGAGGACGGACGCGCTGACAAGCAGACGGTTTATCTCGACGGCCTCGTCATGCCGCGCTCGTTCGCGTTCGTGAAAGGCGGCATCCTTTTGCAAGAGCCGCCGAAGCTCTGGTTTTGCGAGGACAGCGATGGCGATCTCAAGTGCGACCGCCGCAGGCAGGTGGGCACAATGGGCGTGGCGGGCAATCCGCAGCACACGGCCAACGGTCTGCGCTACGGCATCGACAACTGGCTGCACTGCGCTGACTGGCCGAAGAAGTATCAGTGGAAGGACGGAGAGCTTCTTGAGGCGGATACCATTCATCGCGGACAGTTCGGAGTTTCGTTTGATGACAAGGGCCGCTTCATCTCGTGCTATGAAAACTCCGCGCTGCACATGGACTTGATCCCCGCGGAGTATCTGATGCGGAATCCAAACTTGGTGAAGCTCGCGCAGCACAGTCCGCGCGGCGCATTCGGCGTGAACGTGAACATCGCGAAGGACGCGCAGGAGGTCTTTCCCATCCGCCCCACGCCCGCTGTCACGCTCGGCGCGCTGGAACTGCGTGACGACGGCCGCCTGCGCACTTACACCATCGTCTCCGGCACCTGCTTCTATGATGGCGATCAGTTCCCTGACGACGCGCGCGGCAATGTCTTCATCCCCGAGTCTGGCGGTCATCTCATCGGCAGGCTGAAACTCACCGACGGCATTGAGCCGGTGGCGTCACGCTTCTATCCGCCCGAGCAGGAATTCCTTGCCAGCACCGACGAGCGCTTCCGTCCCGTGAACGCGCGCACTGGCCCCGACGGCTGTCTCTACATCGCCGACATGTACCACGGAATAATCGAGCACATCATCTTCATGGTCCCGTGGCTCACGCAGCAGATCAAAGAGCGCAAGCTCGACGAAGGCAACGACATGGGCCGCATCTGGCGCGTGGTGCATGAAGCAAAGCCGGTGAATCGGAAGCGGCCTGCGTTGAGCATGGCGACATCAGCCGCGCTGGTGGAAAACCTCGGCAGCACAAACGGCTGGCATCGAATGACGGCGCAACGGTTGCTGGTGGAGCGCGGACGTACTGAGGGCGGCTCGCCCTCAGTCGCCTCCGGCTACACCAAGTTTGAGGGCGGGTCGCCCTTAGTACAAACCGCGTTGCTCCATCAACTGCTGTTGCTGGGTGAACAGAAGAGCGACGAGTCAATGATCGAGCGAGCGGAGATGCTAAAGCAAAACTGTGGGCACCTCTTCCGCGTTGCCGCTGCGTCTGGACTGCATGGACTGGAGATTCATTTTCTGGAGATGACCCAGCGCTTCGCTGGCTCGGACAACGAGCGCGAGCTGCTCAAGCTCATCGCTCGGACGCTGGCCGTTGGAGGAGATGGCGAAGCGCTGTCACAGTTGTTTGTTTTCATCGAGAGGGCGGCGCAGTGGCAACGCGAGGCGTTGCTCGCTGGAGTGCTCTATCGCGCCGCCGCGGGACGACCAATCGCGCTCGCAAAAGAGCCGCCGCTGTTTTCCAAGCTGGATGCAAGAGAAGATGAGTTTTCAAAGGAGAAGCTCCCGGCCCTGCGCCGCCTCTTCACCTGGCCAGGAGCGAAGTCGCTGGAGCCCGTTGTCTCGCGAGCGTCGGCGCTTTCCGCTGACGATCAAAAGCTCATCGCTGCCGGCGAGCAGCATTACACCGCGACCTGCGCGTTGTGCCATCAGCCAAATGGCACCGGCGTCCCCGGCGCATTTCCACCGCTCGCAGGCAGCGAGTGGGTGACGGGCGATGTGGAGCGACTGGTGCGCATCGCGTTGCACGGGCTGTATGGGAAGATCGAAGTGAATGGCCAGCCGTGGAATCTCGTGATGCCGGGCCATGCGTTGAGTCCGCTGCTTGATGACGAAAGGCTGGCCGCAGCATTGAGCTACACGCGAAACGCGTGGGGCAATCAGGCAGCGACTTTGAGTGCGAAGATTGTCGCGACGATCCGCGCCAAGCACGAGGGCCGCATGATGCCGTGGACGGCGGATGAGCTTGCTGGCATCGTCGCAAAACCAGAGCCCGATCTCGTGATCAAGCCTGATGCGAATGGCGACATTGTTTTGCCCGCGAGCAAGGCGACGACGTACGGCCAGAAGCTCGCGTATCGTCCCGCTCTCGATGTGCTGGCACCGTGGACGGTGGCTGATGACTCGGCGGAGTGGATGTTCGAGATCACAAACGCCGGAGATTACGAAGTTCTCGTTCTCCTCGCCGCCGATGATGATTCAGCAGGCGATCAATATGTGATCGAGTCGCCCACGTCGAAAACAACGGGCACCGTGCGCAGCACCGGCGGCTATGAACGACATGTGGAGCAGAGGGCTGGGAAGCTCCTGCTCAAAGCAGGAACCCAACGTCTGCTGATGCGGCCCTCAGGTCCGCTGAAACGCGAGCTGGCGGATGTGCGTGCGCTGCGTCTCAAACGCGCGGCGCCCCCAGGAGAACGGTGAGCAGTAACGGCACCCTCCGATCATCAGCCGGGGTATGAGCCGGTGATGTAGCTGCCGAGCTGCTCGATGCGGGCTTTCTGCGCGGAGATGATCCATCGGACGAGGTCGCCGATGGAGATGATGCCCACCACCCGGTCGTTCTGCAGCACCGGGAGGTGGCGCACTCGTTTGTCCGTCATCAGCTCCATGCAGTGCTCGACGGAATGATCGGGTGTGACTGTGACGACCGAGGCGTCCATGATCTCGCGCACCGGAGTGTCCTTGGATGATTTGCCCCTGAGCATCACATTCCGGGTGTAGTCCCGCTCGGAGACGATGCCGAGCAGCGCGTCCCCTTCCATCACCAGGAGCGCGCCGATGTTGTGATCGGACATGAGTTGAATGGCGGCGAGGACCGTCGAGTCAGGCCCGATCTGCCATAGCTCCCGGTTCTTGTGATGAATGACTGCTGAAACGGTGTCTTCGATTTTCATGGCATGCCCGTGGAGGGCATTAGATTTTTACCACCCCGAGTCGTCCGCCGTCAACACATTAGAAACTGGCTCACAATTGAAAACAGAGCCGCGCGGACTCTCACGGCTTGAAAACCCTGTGCGCGGCATCGCCGCCCGCCTCGAACCACGCGAGCATGTCGAGGATCTGATCGGCCTTCAGCGTGTTGAGCAAACCCGCCGGCATCGGCGACACCTCGGAGATGGCGCGAGCTTTGATCATCGACTTGCCGATCTCCACTTTCTCCGGCGCGAGCGGATTCGGGCGCAGCACCACGCGCTCGTCGTCCTCGCTGTCCAGCGCGCCCGTGATCGTGCTGCCGTCGCTCTTGGTCACGGTGAGGCTCTTGAATTTCTCATCGATGAACTTCGACGGCTCCAGGATGTGCATGAGCAGGTCGTGGCGGTTAAAGCGCGCCGACACCTGGGTGAGATCAGGGCCTGCCATGCCTGTGGGCAGAGCCGGATCATTGCCCACCTTGTGGCAAAATACACACTGCGTGCTGATGAGCGCTGCCTTCGCCTTCTCGTGTGAACGACCCCGAGAAACCTGCTCCAGCCGTGGCGCGAGATCGGCGAGCGTCCAGTTCTTGAAGGAGTGCCCCGGCAGCGCGTGCGGCGAGAGTGTGGCGGGCTTCGGCGGATGAATGATGCTGGCGAACTGTTGCGCGTCTGCAGGTGTGAGCGCCGCCGCCAGCTCGCTGCGCGTGTCGGCGATGGCTTTGAAGTAAGTGCTCGCGCCGTTGAGCTTCTCCGCCCGGTTCAGCGCCTCAAAACAAACTCGACGCGCCTCCGGCGTCCAACCGTCTTTGAGATAGCGGAGGACGAAGGGATAAAAAAGCAGGTCCTCCGAAGCCGTCGCCTCACGCAACAGCGGCAGCGTCTTCTCGATCACCGTCGGCGACTTGAGATAGACGAGCGTGCGGCACAGTTCGCGGTTTAAGTTCTGTGGTCCCGGCTTCAGCCCGTCAGCATCAGGTTGGGGAAACCTTGGCGTGATCCACTCCAGAAACCTCTGCCGCTCCGTCTCATCCGGCCCACCCAGCCGCGCAAACGTCACCGCCAGCACACGCAGCAGCGCGAGTTGCTCATCCGGCTTGAGCGATGTGAGGGAGATAGCGCTCAGCTTCGCCAGAATCCCGCCTCGCGATGCCGTGTCACCCATTCTCGCAAGGGCGAGACATTGGATGATGCCAGGCATCCCGGCGGTTTCCTCCAGCGCCTCCTTCCGCCAGCGCTCGGGCTGTGACTTCTCCAAGTCCATGCGCGCGGCGTGACGGAGGAATGGATCATCAGTCTCCAGCATCTTGCGGGAGAAACGAAGATCCTCGGTCCATCCGCCAGCCTTATCTCGATCCTCAATCGTCAGCCGGACCATGGGCACTCCAGACAAATGGCGGCGTCCACGCTCACGAATCCCCACTGGCCCTTTATACTCCGGGGGGAAACTCACCCGATACAACCCGCTCTGCGTCCCCCGTCCTCCCGTGATGAACCACATCGCCCCATCCGGCCCGATGGCTCCGTCCGTCACGTTCAGCGGCCTGCCCGATACAAACGTCTCCTGCTCGCCGCTGTAGCTCGCGCCTTTAGCCTTCAGATGCACGGCGATGATGCGCCCGTAGCTCCAGTCCATGATGAAGTAGGCATCCTGATACTTCCCGGGGAACTTCGCGCCGTGACCAAAGAAGGTCGCGGTGGGTGATGACAACCCGATGTCCACCACGCTCGGCAGCGTGTCGATATACCACGCTGGATAGCGGCCGGTGCCGCGACGCCAGCCGAAATCAGCACCGGGGACCACATGCAAGACACGCGTCGGCATATACCACGGCGTGCCCACGTCGCGCTCCATGTCGGCATCAAAGGTGAACAGCTCCCCGTGGCGGTTGAAGGCAATGTCGAGCGGGTTGCGCAATCCGCCGGCCAGCAGCTCCACCTCGCTGCCGTCCGCGTTCATGCGCAGGATGTGACCGGCGGGCAGCTCGATCGTGCCATCAAACATCGTGCCGTCCCACGGGTTCGGGATGAGCTGGTCGTTGGCGTAGTTCCGCAGCGGCGACTTGGGCGACACGTTCTTCGGCAGCAGCACGTTGTTGCCATGGGCGATGTAGATCTTGCCATCCGGGCCGAGCTTGATGTGATTCCGCCCATGGCCCACACCGCCCTCCGTGTGCAGCAGTTCAGTGACCTCCTCATACTGGTCGTCCCCATTAAGATCGCGCAAACGGTACAGCCCCTTGCTGTTGTTCGCGTTCGCATACAGCGCGCCGTGGGCATAAAGCACGCTGCGGCATTCCAGCAGCGTGTCATTGATCACCTCCACGCTTGGCTCGGTGGATTCCGTCAGCGTCAGCCGCAGCAGCCCCTTCTTCTCCTTCCCCAGCGTGATACGCCCCTGCGGATCAAACGCCATCGACACCCACGAATCCTCCCCCGGCTGCGCGGACCGTATCAGCTCCACCTTGAAGCCCTCCGGCGCCGTGATCGTCGCCGGATCAGTCGCCACGTTCTGCGCGCCAGGCTTCGCGAGCTGCCATGAGTTGTAGGCATCAAAGGTCCGCTTCAGGTCAAAGGGGTTCGCCGTCGGATCCGCGTCCACCGCCCCTCGTGCCACCACCGCCGCACCAGCCGACTGCCACGCCGCATCCGTCGCAATCCAGCGCGTGTTAGCCAGGTCACCGTTCAGCTCCAGCAGCGCCGCCACGGGCGATGCGGAGCGCAGCGCGATCGTGTTCGCCCCCTCACGCACCAGCTTCGTCACATCCACGCCCGCCGCCGTCTCCTTGCCCGTGACCGCGCCAGCCGCCTGGCCGTTGATCGTGATCTCCGCCTTCCCCTCGCAGGCCGTCAGCAGGATCGCCTTTAGCAGCTTGCCCTTCCATTCAAAACCCCTCTCCACCACCGCGCCGCCATCCTGCGCCGCGATCCACTGCGGCACCGGCGGACTGTTCGCAAGCTGGGCGTAGCTCGTGGCGATGAGGAGAGCCAAAGTGACGAGGATGTTGCGCGTGGTCATGGTTTGGAGAGGAGAGCGGTGTACACCGCGCAATGTTTCACGCGCGCTGCGGCAGATGCTGAAACGCATCGACCGAGATCAAAACGGAGGAAGCAAGCGCCGAAAGCCGGGCAGCAGCACAATGATGAGAAAGAGCAGATTCCGCAACGGAACAGCGGGCCAAAACAAATGCGGCGCAGGTTGTTCGGTCGTCAAAGTTTCCGCGAGCCGTCGGATATAATTCATCGTCCAAAAAGAAACCGATGACGCACACTCCCGAATGCCAATACGCGTCGCCGTGACAGCCTTTCACATGGCAACCCCATCGCGTCACCAACAGCGGTGCCAAGGAGCGAGCCGACAATAGCTGTATGTCCCGCTGTCATGGGCGCATCAATGATTGGTAGCGTTCCAGATCTCCTTCACTGAAACAGCAAAAGATTACAGTTTGGATCGAGCAAGGGGTCTCCAAAAAGTCACGCACCGTTTCCACCGCTATCTTCGCTGCCTGATCTGCCGGGAATCGATAAACACCCGTCGAGATGCACGGAAACGCGATGCTTTGCAGCCCATGCTTCGCGGCAAGCTCAAGCGAGCTTCGATAACACGACTGCAACAACTCCGGCTCTCCATTGCCGCCGCCATGCCAGACGGGCCCCACGGTGTGGATGACATGCCTTGCCTTGAGCCGGTATCCTTTCGTGATTTTCGCATCGCCGGTGCGGCAGCCGTTGAGCGTCATGCATTCTGCGACCAACTCATGCCCGGCTGCTCGATGAATCGCTCCATCCACACCGCCACCGCCCATCAGCGAGGTATTGGCAGCGTTCACGATGGCATCGACATCGAGCTTGGTGATGTCGCCTTGGAGTGCTTGGAGATCGCATTTCATGGAATTTCAAGATTGAGCGGTTCCCGCGACGCCAGCCAGTCTGCCGGTATGCCCTCGCGTCCCACGCGCAGTGCCACTATGCCGCCAACGATGGCGCAGTTCGTATCGCAATCGCCGTCGCCTTCGAGGGTGGCGAACAAAGCCTCGCGATAATCATCAAGGTGACGAATGACACACCAGAGAGCGAAAGGAACGGTGTCCGGTGCAGTGACGAGGAATCCCGAACCGAGAATGCGGGCCGCGTTTTCTGCCGACACTTCCAGGGGCACGAGCCGTGCCTTGCGAATGCCTTCATGGGTTTCGCCGACGGGAGTTCGTTGGATGACCGTATCCCAAATGGCATTCCGAGCGTCCCGGATTTCCAAATGCCTCGATTGCCAAGCCAAAGCGGATGCAAGCGATACAGCCACGCTCCCCGCGATGCCTTCAGGGTGCGAATGCGTGACGATGGACGATTGGGTGCTCTCCGAGACGACTTTCGCCAGATCATCAGCGAACCACGCGCCGAGCGGAGCGGAACGCATGGCGCTGCCGTTGCCTTGGGAGCCGCGACCGCTGAATGCTGTGGCCGAAGTCTGCCGCCAGCTTGCACCCCGCGCGATTTCCTCCAACTGCATTCGCGCTCCTTTGCCGTAACCCCGGCCCGGATCAGCCTGAAATCGTTCCACGAACCGTCTTGCGAGCGAATCGCTCGCGATCTTGCCGTGCGCGGTCAGTTCCTCGATAATCGCCATGGCCATCTGCGTGTCATCCGTGTGCCACCACGGCCCAGCGGGCAATCCATCACGTTCAACGACAGACCGGGCGCTTCTGGCACAGATCGAAAGCCTCTGCCCGAAAGCATCTCCGACCGAGAGGCCGTCGAGAGAGAGCAGAGCACGGTTCAGATGTTCACTTGGGGAATAGATGGGTTCTTGAGTCATGCATTCAGTTCCGTTTTTGCGGTGAATCGTTCGAGGAGGTTCCGCAGATCATTCTGCCTTGGCAGGGCGGTCAACCATTCGTGCGGAATAGCAGCCAAACCGTAATACACACCCGCGAGCCCACCCGCCACGCAGCCGGTCGTGTCGGTGTCATCGCCGAGGTTCACGGCTTTGAGTACGCATGCGAAGAAGCTGCCGGTGCTCAGCAGGCACCAAATGGAGGCCGTGAGCGTGTCGATGACGTAGCCACCGGATTCGATCTTGTGCTCGGGTTCCTCGATGAGTGCATCCATCATGACCTGGGCAAAGTGGCTGAATTCAGAGTTGCGCTCGTATCGACCCGCGAAACAAGCTTGGGCCTGACGGAGGGCATTTTGAGGACTCAGACCTGCCATCAGTGCCCGGACCATCATCCCAAAGAAAACACAAGCCATCTTTGAGCGGGCATGCGCGTGAGTGATCGCCGACGCACGCTCGATCCGCCTGGAAAAACTTTCCTCGTCAAAGTTAAGACCGTCCAAAACCACCGGCAGGATGCGCATGACCGAACCGTTGCCGTTGTCGTATTGACCCCGGCTTCCTGCTTGTTCAGAAGGTGCGCCGAGGCTGATGCGATCCAGAGCATTGCGCGTGGTGTTGCCAATATCGAAGACGAGTCCATGGGCGGCCCAATAGCCAGTATCAAACCAACGGAGGAAGCGCTGGCCCATGTCTTGAGTGTCGAATCCCTTCTCGGCAAGGCTTTCGACAGAACAAAGCAGCAGCGAGCCATCGTCCGACCAAGTGCCTGCCGGTTGATTGTGCATCCCATGTCCGCGCATTCCGGTGACTGAATCCGTTTTGCGCGCGGAGCGCGGAGCAAACTCGACGGGGACACCGAGAGCATCGCCAACTAACGAGCCGTAGAGTCCGCCGAGGATGCGTTGTGCGCTGGTACTCATATTTCAAAAAGGAAGCCCCTCTTCTTCAACCGCTCATACTTCACCGGATCAAAACGATAGAGCTGCGCGGGACGGTGTGCTCCGTCGCGGTGCTTTTCCTTCAGGGGGATGAGGAGATCAAAGCTGAGGACTTTTTTGCGGAAGTTGCGTTTGTCGATGTCGGTGCCGAGGACGGCTTCGTAGAGGCGCTGCAATTGCGTGAGGGTGAATTTCGGCGGCAGCAGCTCGAAGCCGATGGGTTGGTAGGTGAGCTTGCCGCGCAGGCGTGTGAGCGCGGTGTCGAGGATGGCGGCGTGATCAAAGGCGAGCTGCGGGATGGCACTGACGGGGAACCACTTCGCCTCAGCGGCATCGGTCGCGGCGGCAGTGGTGTGATCGGCGGGCTTCACAAGAGCGTAGTAGGCGACGCTGACGACACGCTCCCGCGGATCGCGCTTCACGTCCCCGAAGGTGTAGAGCTGCTCCAGGAACACATCGCGCAGGCCGGTTTCCTCCGCCAGCTCGCGGCGAGCGGCGGCGGCGAGAGTTTCATCGATGCGGACGAAACCGCCCGGCAGCGCCCATTTGTTTTTGAAAGGCGGCAACGCGCGCCGGATGAGCAGTACCTGCAAGCCGCCGCCGTCGAAGCCAAACACGACGCAATCGACGGTCAGGGCGGCGCGCGGGTATTGGTAGGTGTGAGGCATGGGTGATGAAAGTGTAACATTCACACGAAGTCAATCCGGCATTTTAATGGCTCGCGCTTGCTTCGGCGGGGCGGCACGCCCCGGTTATGCGCTGCAAGCTCGGCACCACCCCCGCGTTCTCGGCGCATGTTCCTCCGCTTCATCCTCCTCCTTGGTCTCAGCCCTTCGCTCTTCGCCGCCGAACGGCCCAACGTCGTCGTAATCCTCAGCGATGATCTCGGCTGGGGTAGCGTGGGTTGCTATGGTGCTAACCCGGAGCTGGTGCGCACGCCGAACATTGACCGCCTGGCGAAGGAGGGTCGGCGCTTCACGGACGCGAACACGACCTCCTCGGTGTGCTCGCCCACGCGTTACGCGATGATGACGGGCCGCTACTGCTGGCGTACGTCATTGATGAGCGAGGTGCTGGGCACGACCGCGCCGCTGCACATCGAGACCACGCGGCTGACCGTCGCCTCAATGCTCAAGGCGCAAGGCTACAACTGCGCGGCGGTGGGGAAGTGGCATCTCGGCTACGGCACGGCGGAGCGGTGTGATTACACGAAGGAGTTGAAGCCCGGGCCGCTGGAGATCGGCTTTGATTACCACTTTGGCGTGCCGGCGAATCATGGGGATCTGAGCGGCGTGTATGTGGAGAACCATTGGGTCTATGGACTGAACAAGGCCAGCCCCAGCGAGCCTTCGCCGCCGTACGTCACGATGGGCCAGCAGAAGGGCAAGGCGACGAAGTCGCTCGCGCTGAACGCGCCGAAGCGCGTGGATGACGAGGTGATGGGCACGCTGACGGACAAGCTCGTATCATGGATCGACCAGCAGAGCGCGGAGCGGCCGTTCTTCGTCTATTTCACACCCGTGGCCGTCCATAATCCGATCACGCCATCGAAGCAGACGGCGGGCAGGAGCAAGGGCGGGGCGTTCTGCGATTTCATCCACGACCTCGATGCGAGCGTGGGCCGCGTGCTGGATGCGCTGGATAAGAAGGGCGTGGCGGACAACACGCTGGTGCTCTTTAGCAGCGACAACGGCGGCGTGAACAAGCCGAACGGCGACACGCCGCAGAACGTGGCGCAGACCGCAGGCTTGAAGCCCGTGGGCCCGTTTCGCGGAGGGAAGCATGATGTATGGGAGGGCGGCTTTCGCGTGCCGTATCTCGTGCGCTGGCCTGGCCGCGTGCCTGCGGGAACGGTGTGCGATGAGACGATCAGCATCGTCGATACGCTCGCGAGCATTGCGGCCACCACCGGTCACGCTTTGCCCAATGCGCACGAGGCTGCGGAGGACAGCCATGATGTCTCGAAGGCGTGGCTCGGGGTGAAGCACGAGGGTCCGATCCGCCCCGATGTGATCGTGCATAGCGCCGACGGCACGTTCGCGATTCGCAAAGGCCCGTGGAAATGGATCGAGGGCGTGCCTGCCGATGACGTGAAGCCAGCGTCGAAGAAGGCGCGCGCCAACCAGATGAAGCGTCAGCTTTACGATCTCAAAGTCGATCTCGCCGAGACAGCCGACCTCTCCGCGCAGAACGTCGTGATGGTGACGGAACTCGAAACGCTGCTCAATCGTTACCGCGATGGCGGTTACAGCCGCGTGCTGCCGCCCGCTGGGGTGAAACCAAAGCCGGTTGCCGCGTTGCCGGCTTTGACCGGGGGAAAGGCGATCGATCTCCCGCTAGACGAACTGCCGCCCAAGCCGTGGAGCGCATCACGCGGAGCGTGGACGGCGCGCGATGGCGCAGTGTGGAGCAAGGCCGATGACAAAGGCGCGACTCTCACCGGCCCGCTCGCGATCAAGGACGGCGTGATCCAATACGATTTGCTCCTCGATGAAGCCGACCGCCACTCCTTGCGCATCCACACGGCGGGAAACAAGCGCAGCTTCCGCGTCGTGGTTTCGCGCGCCTTCATCGAGATCGCGATCAATCCCGAGCGCGGCCAGGCGCAGGATGCGGTGATCCCGCTCGCCAGGCAGCGGGTGAAGTTCAACAAAGACGAGTGGCAGACGCTTCGCGCCACATTCAAAGGGAGAGAGCTGACTGTGCAGCTTGCCGGAGTGACGGTGAGGGCGGCGCACGAGGTTCTGGCGGAAGCAAAGGAGCAGATCAATCTGATCGGCTTTGAGGGCGAGATCGGCCTCAGAAAACTGAGCGTTGTGAGATGACAGACCTGGGGTGCCGTGAGTCAGGCCGGCATTTCTTGTGATGCAGTGCAAGGGCGACATCATCGACCGGCATCAACAGAGAATTTGAGTTGTGCCTGATCACGCTGGCAAAGCAGCACGGCATACAACCCCACTTTCATCGCGTGAAACGTCGGCCACTGGATGATGGCACGCGGCCCGATACTCTGGCGGTCGAGTCCATGGTGATCTGGCGATACTTTTCCGGTGACTTTACAGCCTCGAGACGTTGCGGCATGTTGGAGCGCAATGACCTCGCCTATTCTTGATGCCATGATGAACTCGCCCGCTCTACCCGAGCTGATCGAGGAAGCGCAGCGCGCTCTTGCCCGCGAGCAAAAGCTGAGACAGAAATTTTACGCCGACATCACGCCGGAGCACAAATGGGAGTTCATCCAGGGGGAGATCATCATGCACTCTCCCGCGCTGAACCGGCATCTGGCCGCCAGCCAGAACCTGTTCAAGCTTCTGGATGCCTTTGTCAGTGTTCACAAACTCGGCCTGGTGCGGCATGAGAAAGCCATGACCACTTTCCCGCGCAACGACTACGAGCCTGATGTGCTCTTCTTTGGCACGGCCAAGACCGGCCTCATCAGCGATGACACACTGAGGTTTCCCATCCCCGACCTCATCGCCGAGGTGCTCTCGCCTTCCACCGAGAAACGAGATCGCGGAATCAAGGTCCAAGACTACGCGCTGCACGGCGTGGCGGAGTATTGGATCATCGACACCGTGGCGCGCACGGTCGAACTCCACCGGCTGGAAGGCACGACCTACCCGCGCGCGCACAAACAGCATGATGGCGTGTTGAGCAGCGACCTTGTTCCAGGCTTCGAGATTCCCGTGAACGCGATTTTCAACGAGCAGGAAAACCTGGCCGCTTTGCGCGCCATCTTAAGCGCGCAGTGAGCGCTGCGCTTATTCGTGCCAGTAGCGTGTCACGCGCTCAATGCTCTTCGCTTTGCCGGTCGCAGGATCGATGGTGACGAGCGCACCGTTCACGCGCACCGCTCCTTTTCCCACGCCGAAGCGCGCGGGCATCATCGTGAGGAAGCGGCTGAGCACTGGCTCGATCTCGCTGCCGATCACGCTGTCCACCGGACCGCACATGCCGGCATCGCTGAGATACGCGGTGCCTTTCGGCAGCACGCGCTCGTCGGCGGTGGGCACATGCGTGTGGGTGCCGATGACGGCGGAGACTTTGCCGTCGAGATGCCAGCCCATGGCCACTTTCTCGCTCGTGGCTTCCGCGTGGAAATCCACAAAGATCACCGGCGTTTCGCGGCGGATGCTCTCGACGCATTCGAGCACGGCTGGAAAGGGATTCTCCAGTGTCGGCTGCATGAAGACGCGGCCTTGGAGATTGATGACGCCGACTTTGCACTTCTTGGTTTCAAGAACGATCCAGCCGCTGCCAGGCACGCCAGGCGGGTAGTTCATGGGCCGCAGCACGCGCGGCTCCTCGGCGAGAAAAGGGATGATCTCCTTTTGATCCCAAATGTGATCGCCCGTGGTGATGACTGCCGCTCCTGCGCGCATGAGGCTGATGGCAATGCGCGGCGTGATGCCGCGGCCGCCGGCGGAGTTCTCGCCGTTCACGATGATGAAGTCCGCGCGCAGCTCTTCTTTCAGAACAGGCAGCATCGTGGAGACGCCTTTGCGCCCCGGCTCGCCGACGATGTCGCCGAGAAAAAGAATGCGGAAGAGCGCGTCGGGCGCTGCGTCGGTGTCAGGGTTCATGTTCGCGCCACTTAGTAGATGATCGCCGCTGCTATCAAGTCTATATGCTGCGCATGTCATTTTACTCGGGCAAATTTTTTCCGCGCATGGCGCTGTTTGCGGCCATGGGTTTGGTGTTTGGTGATGTCTCGCGCGCTCAAGAGCCAGTGACGACCACCGCGTCCCTGGCAGGAAATGTGAGCCAGGGTCCGCGCACCAGTCCGCTCGCGCCTCCGCCTGACTGGCCCGTGCTTGAGGCCTTCAGCAAAACCATGACGCGCGCTGACTTCGAGGCGGCGCTCAAAGACATCTACTTGGAAGGCTCGCCATTCCCGCCGCCGTGGACGTTCAGCCCGGACGCGGTGACCATCGAGACCAAGGGCAAGGGATCGCTGACGACGAACGTGGACTTTCTCAAGACGGGCGACACCGCGCCTGTAGTGCGACGCTACTGGCGGCGTGCGGAGGAGCTGCCGCCGCTCGAGGGCGCTCCGTTGCTGACGGGTGTGCACATCGCGCTCGATGCAGGTCACATCGGCGGCGCTTACGCGAAAATCGAGGAGCGATTTCTGAGCTTTGCGGAGGGCGAGGCGATCCAGGAGGGTGATCTCGCGCTGCTCACCGCGCAGGTTTTGAAACCGCGCCTCGAAGCGCTCGGCGCGCGTGTCACGCTGGTACGTGAGAGCAACGACCCAGTGACCGAAAAACGACCCGCCGAGCTAAAGCCGCAGGCGATCGCGTTTCTGAAAGAGGCAGGCATCGCCGCGCCGAAGGAAACCTACGATGGAATAACCGGCGACGCCAAGCTCATGACCGTGCAATGGCAGAGCGAGAAACTGTTCTACCGCGTGAGCGAGATCCGCGCGCGTGCGAAGAAAGTGAACGAGGTGATCATGCCCGACGTGGTGATCTGCCTCCACCTCAACGCCGAGGCTTGGGGCGACGCAGCCAAGCCGCAGTTTTCGCCCTTGAACCATCTGCACGTCGTGGTGAACGGCTGCTACTCCGCCAACGAGCTGGCGCTCGACGATGTGCGTTTCGAGATGCTGCGGCGCGTTTTCTCCCGTGCCCACGAGGTCGAGCTGCCGCTGGCCGACGCGGTGGCAAAGGGCATGGCGGACGCGACCGGCCTGCCGCCTTACGTGTACACCACTCCGCAGGCGCGCGCGACGGGCGAGACCGGCTATGTCTATGCGCGCAATCTGCTCGCGAACCGCCTCTTCCTCTGCCCGGTCGTTTATCTTGAGCCGTTTGTCATGAATCATCAGGAGACCTACCGGCGTCTTCTGCTCGGTCATTATGTGGGCCGCACTCTTATGAACGGAAAGCTCCATACCAGCGCCATCGAGGATTACGCGCGAGGCGTGGTGAACGGGCTGGTCAGCCACTATCGCGCGAAGCGCAAACCCTGAGCATGATCCTCGTCGCAGGCTGTGGCTATGTGGGCGAGCGCGTCGCCGATCTCCTGCACAAGCGGGGCGGTGAAGTCGTGGGCCTCACGCATTCACCGGAGTCCGCGTCCCGTCTCGCGCAAACCAAACCTTGGCGCGTCGAGGCTTGCGACATCAGTGACGCGGCGGCGGTGGATGCGCTCGCGCAAAAACTCGGGGCGGTCACCGCAGTCATTCACTGCGCCAGCTCGGGACGCGGTGGCGCGGAGGCTTATCAGCGCGTGTATGTCGATGGGATGAAGAGCCTGCTCGCTGCTTTTCCAATGGCACGCCCGCTTTTCACCAGCAGCACGAGCGTGTACCCGCAGACGGATGGCTCGGTGGTCGATGAAAGCAGCGCTGCTGAACCCGATCGCGAAACGGGCCGGCTATTGTGCCAGACAGAAGCGCTCGTGATGAATGCCGGCGGCATCGTCGCCCGTCTCGCCGGCATCTACGGCCCAGGCCGCTGGTTCCTCCTTCGCAATCTCCTCGAGAGTAAATCTGGCATCGAAGGCGGTGACGGCACGGGCCGCGTCATCAACCAAATCCACCGTGACGATGCCGCCAGCGCCATTGTGCATCTGCTCGCGCAGAATACCGGCGGCGTGTTCAACATCTCGGACGACGCGCCGATGACGCAGCGCGACTGCTTTGAAAAACTCGCGCCGCGCTTCGGCCTGCCCATGCCGCCCGTCGTGTCGGCGAATCCCGAACGCAAACGTGGCTGGACCAGCAAGCGCGTCTCAAACGCGAAACTCCGCGCCACCGGCTGGGCGCCGCGATACGCGAGCTGCTTTGACGCGCTCGACAGCGATCCCGATCTCATCTCCTCCATCCTCGCGCAGATCGCCGCCGAATCTCCCGGCGCGCTGCGGCAGAAGCGCAACGTCGTGCTCATCGGCCTCATGGGCTCAGGCAAAACAAGCGTGGGCCACCTCGCCGCGAAGCTCCTCGGATTTCAGTTTGTGGACACTGACAAACTCATCACCGCCACCGCAGGCTGCCCGATCCCGAAGATTTTCCAGGACGAGGGCGAGGCCGGATTCCGCGTGCGCGAGACTGCCGCGCTGCAAACGCTGCTCAACCGCGAGGGCTTCATCATCGCCACCGGCGGCGGCATCATCACGCAGCCGCGCAATCACGCCGTGCTGCGCCATCTCGGCTGCATCGTGTGGCTGGATGCCGACGTGGTCACGCTCCACCGCCGCACCGCCAGCAGCCGCGACCGGCCGCTGCTCAAGGACGAAGATCCGAAGGCCAAGCTCACCGCATTGCTCGAAGCTCGCCGCCCGCTCTACGAGACGCTCGCCGATCTGCGCATCACCACCGACGAGCTGTCCCTCGCCGAGGCCGCGTATGGTCTCGCCGAGTCCGTGCGCCATCATTTCATGCGTTGAACGCGCAAGCCGATGAACGATCTCAAGCAACAGCTCATCGCGAAGGCCTGCGTGCTCGGCTTTGCCGAATGCCGCGTCACCGCCGCACAGCCTGCCGCGCACCGCGCGCTTTACGAGCGATGGATCGCCGACGGCAAACACGGAGACATGGCCTGGATGTCCCGCGATCCCGCGCGCCGCTCCGACCCGCGGTTGGTGGTGCCAGGCGCGCAAAGCGTGATCGTCCTCGCGATGAACTATTTCCAAGGCACCCGCCCGACAGACCACGGCTACCGCATCGCCCGCTACGCCTGGAACGACGACTACCACGACCTCATCGAGAAAAAACTCCGCGAGCTTTGCACCTTCCTCGAAACCCACGGCGGCACCCAGCGCGCCTACGTCGATACCGGCCCCGTGCTCGAGCGCGACTTCGCCAACGAGGCCGGCCTCGGCTGGAACGGCAAGAGCACCATGCAAATCCACCGCAGCCTCGGCACCTGGTTCTTCCTCGCCGAGATCATCACCACCATCGCGCTCACGCCCGACGAACCCGCGCGCGACATGTGTGGCAAATGCACACGCTGCATCGATGCCTGCCCGACTCAGGCCATCACCGCGCCGCGTCGGCTCGACGCCCGCAAGTGCGTCTCCTACCTCACCATCGAGCACAAAGGCACCATCCCCCTCGAATACCGCCGCGCCATCGGCAACCGCCTTTACGGTTGCGATGATTGCCTCGACGCGTGTCCGTGGAATCGCTTCGCCCAAATCTCCCGCGAAGCCACCTTCCAAGCGCGCGAGAGTGTGTTTGCAAAAAAGCTCATCGACTTTCTCACGCTCACTGATGAGGAGTTCCGCGCCCTCTTTGCCAAAAGCCCCATCAAACGCATCAAACGCCCCGCCTTCCTGCGCAACGTCTGCGTCGTGCTCGGCAATGTCGGCACTCGCGAAGACATCCCCGCGTTGCAATCCGCCGCGCAGGACGAGCACCCGCTCATCGCCGAGCATGCCGTGTGGGCCATCGCCGAGATTCAGCGCAGGCACGAAGATCATTTCCTCCCCGTCCACACCGGCAGCCACGCGGCCAGCTCGGATGGGAGCAGGCGGTAGCGCGCGCCGTTGTACTCAGTGATCGAGAGCAGGCGGCTCTCCACCCGCGTCACGAAGCGATCGCGGTCGGAAGCCGTGATGTTCCGGGCTGCCCAGGTTTGGATGAAATGCGCGGCAGATGGCTTCTTGAGCAGACGCACGACCACCTCGCGCACCAGCTCCGTCATTTCAGCGCTGTATCGCGCATCGATAGGATCGGGCGCTCCCATTTCCTGCTTGATCCAGGCGTATTGTCTGGCCGAGCGTTCATACGCCCACGCGAAAACATCGCGCAGCACCTCGACACGGTTCAGCTCATACACCGCGAGAATCCCGTCGGTGTAGTCGCGCACGGGCACCTCCACGAACGAGAGCGGCGCCATGTTTTTTTGAATGAGCGGAATGTTCGCGGCCAGTCGCGAGGTGCGTTTGTTACCGTCCAGAAATGGCTGCAAATACGGCATGTGCACCATCAGAAAGAAGGCGCACTCGAGCGGATCACGGATCGCGCCTGCTTTTTTCAAGATGAGATCAAAGCACTCCTCGACCACGGGCGGCTCGTTGCACGGATGAAACACCGTGCCGCCGATGCCCACGCTCGTGAGCCGCAGCGCGCCCTCAGCCTTGTGACTCTCGAGCAAGCCCTGCGCGAGCAGCGCGTGCAGATTGAAGAAGGTGTAGCGGTTGAAGCCAAGCTGGCCGTGCGGATCGACGAGAAATTCGATAGCCGCCTTGTGATTGAGAATCATGCGCGCCTCTTTCGCGCGCGCAGGATCATCGCTCCGGCCTAGCGTCAGCAAATGGTCAGTTTCCAGCAATGAGAACGTGTTGCCCTCAAGTCGGCTGGAGTTCCACGACAGATCGATGATGAGGCGGTCCATCACATGCCGCGTGTAGGTGCCAGGCGGCAGCGCGGCCATCTCATCAGACTGGCCCTCGGCGTGTAGATGCGCACGCATCTTGTCGGGCAGGTACGCGGTCTTGTTGGGAATGTACTTCTCCAGAAACTCACGGCGATAGCCGACCGTCTTCCGGAATGCCTGCTGCTGCCGGATGATGTCGCGCAGCTTGCGTGACTCGGTGGAAATCTCCGGCCCGCGTCGCGGCGTGGTGATCTCCTCCGTTTTGGCACGATTCACCGGAGCGCTGTCTTCCATCGGCTCGTCACGCAGGGTCATGGGCATATCATGCCGCGCGGCGCGTGTTTTCTTGCCTCGCACGAGATGATAGCGGGTGGCGCGCGCTTTGCCGGTGCGCTCGATCTTGCCGCTCGCCAACATGTCTTCCAGTCTTCGCAAAATGGTGCGCTTCGAGGTGAGATGACCGACAAGATTAACCAGCCTGTCGATGCCAATGCCATCGCCTGCG
>JANPIW010000852.1:0-28955 GCA_031425215.1 Verrucomicrobiaceae bacterium | reverse complement strand
CGAAGTGGTCGTTGCGGTCGCCGCGAAGCAGGCGGCCTTCGTAGTCGAGGAGCACTGACCAGCTCTTGTCGAACTCAAAGAGCACTCCCGCGCCCACGCTGAGCCAGTCGCGCTCGGGGTCGCCGCTTGATTCTGTCACGCCAAAGGCTCCGCCGCCCACCACGCCGTTGGCGGTGATGAAGCGCACGGGCGAGGTGCCCAACGCCGCGCTCACATCCTCGGCGTCGTTCATGTATTCATGATCCCAGCTCGCGCGCAGTTGCACGGTCACATTGCCAAAGCTCGCTGGCTTGCGCCACGAGGCCTGCCAGCCGACGCGTGAAATGAGTGAGTCGTAACTCTGCGCGCTCACGATGGCAGCCGCGCCGCCGCCTCCGCGCTCGGTGTAGCCGTGGATCTCGCCGGTCTGGTATTCTAGGCTGAGCAGCGGCCCGGTGATGAGGCGCGGCGTCACATGCCAGTTGTAGCCGGTGTTGAACTGCACGCTGTGCGTCTCACTCTCCGTCTCCGCGCTGGCGCTGCCGCCAAGGAGTGTGTCGCGGCGCAGGTCGTGGTCAAAGCTGCCGTAGCTGTAGAGCGCGTCGGCGTAGAATCCTTTGTGCAACCACGAGATGTAAGCGGTGAGCGCGTAGCCGTCGAGATCGAGGCTGCCGATGTCGCCGAGATCGCCGAACAAATCACCGTGGCTCTCCAGGTAAGACCACGCGAGGCCCGCCTTGAGTCCGGGAGCAAGCGTGAACTCAGCTCCCACAGTGCCGCCCCACGTTTCAGCCTGGAGGCCCGCAAGCGACGTGCCGCTCTCTTGATCCGTGCTGCCAAAATCGCCACCCACGAACAGCTCCAGCCAGTGAGGTTGCTCGCTCACATTCTCCACGGCGAGCTTGCCATCATGATCCTGGCGGATGGTGGCGCGCACGGGCTCCTTGTCGCCGCCGCTCAACTCGCGTTCATCACCGCCGGTGCGCAGGCGGAAGAGCCTGCTGTTCACATCGCGGGTGGAGACGGAGGCGATATGCTGCACCGCACCGCGCTGGGCCAGCGCGGCTGGAAGAGCGCTGTGAATGAGAGAGATGACCGCGCCGAGATCCACCTCCGCGATGACCGGCTGGCCAAGCGAGGTGGTGATGAGCGTGTTGGTGGTGACGGTATTCGTGAATTGCACGATCACCTCATCGAAATAGCTCTCGGTGTGCGTGTTGGCGTTGAAGTTTTGCGTGCCAACTGGCACAAAAAATGACACGGTTTGGTCAGTGCCGATGAGAATCGTGCCCGGACCAATCGCATTGGAGACGGTGACGGATGTGTTGGTGCCGCGAGCCTGACGTCCCAGGTTAAGCGTCTCCATCTGCGTTTGGGTTTGAGAGCTGATGGACGTTTGTGTGCCGCCGCCGACGTTGTTGCTCGGAGCATTCCTTAACAACGGCTGTACGCGACGGATGGCATCCTGCACGACGGCATCAGAGAAGGCTCCGTCGCGCTGGAAATCCAGCAGCAAGCCGGTCGATGCACGGTTGAGGAAGAGCGGGGCGCTCTCGACCGTGCTGCTGGTCGAGCTGTTGGTCACCACCGGATTCACCGTGTCGTGCCTGGTGGTGGAGGTGGTGAACGTCGTGTTGCCGGCCTGTGCCATTGCGCTCCCGCTCAAGAACGGTGCTGCGGCCAGAGACACTGCGAAACGAAGTAGGTGATATGAGTGCATGAAGAGAAGTGTCGCGCCAATGAGCGTGCCGAGTCAAGACATGAGTGCGATGAGGCGGGACTTATTATGAGCAGGTGCAAACGATGGTGGAGCCTCAAGACTCAGGAGCCGCCAGCCGTGCGAGCGCGGCTTTGAGCGGCTCGGCCTCGGCGGGTGGACGGCCTTCTCTCGCAATGGTCGCCATGCCATCGAGAAAGGTGCGGATGAGCCTGTCGCGGTCTGACATGCGCTCCGGGGTGAGCGCGGCGAGAAACAAACGGTCCGCGCGTGCAAAGTCGCCCGAGCGGAGAGCGGCGTGGGCCTCGCGATACCGTTGTGCTGAAAGAGCATCAGTTTCCAGCACCTGGCGACGCAGGCGGGTATCGAGCGCGCTTTGCAACTGCCACGCCGTTTTGAAATCCGCGATTGCTGCGGCAAACCAGAACGCCCGCACAGCGGCATCCGCGCTGCGGAGTTCTTCAAAGCGATGGGGAGCGACATCGACGGTCAGTTGGTCAGACTTCACCGAGTCGCGCACAAAGACGACGGCGCTCGGCCCGAAGAAAGCCGGCCGCCAGCCCGGAGCGCGAAGAAACTTCCGCCAGCAGAGATCCTTGGTGAGATCGATGACAGCGGTGTCCGCGGGATATTTGGCGATGAACTCTTCAAAGTGTCTGCCGTGGGCGAAGTCATACTGCTCCTGAAACCAGTCGAGGTAAGGAAACGAGCGCGAGTCCACCATGACCTGGCATTGCGGCCAGAGCCGCCAGAGGAGATAGCCGCCGCCGTCGAAGAGATTGATGAGGCGCGGGCCGAGCTTTGATTTCGAAACGAACTCCGCCTCCGCTACGGGATTGATGCACGAGACACCAAAACCCATCCAACTGCACGAGTCCGGCCGTTGCCACGCATCCATCACGCCGCGCGCGCCGATGAAAACATATGCGATGACGGCCAAAGATGATGCCAGCATTGGCAGGCGTCTGACTTTCGGCGCTTCGTCCGGCGCCGCCTGCCATTGCCGCGCCTGCCAGAGCGAGAAGAAAAAGCTGCACGCGAACACCGGTGCCCAAACCCAGGTGGTGCGCAGCCAGATGATGTAGAGCGGCACATAAGCGAGATTCACCAGCGCCGTGGTCCAGTCGAACCGTGCGCCACGCGGCGCGGAACGCGCGCGCATGATGATGACCGTGAGCAGCAGGGCGAGCATCACGATCATGGACCCGACAAAGTGCCCGCCCTGCGCGCTCTCGTGGAAGATGGTTTGATAAGCCTGGTTCCACGCCGCATCAGGCCGGGGTGTGCGATGCAGGACGTAGTCGGCAAAAAGCTGCGCTGGATAACGCGCGCCATAAGGCGTGATCAGCGTGGCCGCGCCGCACAGCGCCCAAGCCGCGACGAGATGCGCATACACTCGCGCCGGCAGCGCGCCGGTTTTGCCAAAGCGCAGCGCGATGCCCTCACCCAGCGCCGTCGCCAGGAGGAACGGCGCGGAGAGGATGAACGCGCCATGATGATTCACCCACAACAGCATGATGATCGGCGCGGCGTAAAACCAGCGCACGGTATTGCCACCGGTGAGCGTGGCATGTTTGCCCCGATAAAACACGACGACGAGCGCGGACATGAAGAGCAGCGAGAAAAGCTCCGGCTTGATCAAAGTGCCCGCCACGGACACGAGCGCAGTGATGAGCAGCACAAGCCACGTCGCGGGCAGACGCGCCAGACCGAGCCGCCGCGCAAAATCACAAAACAACCACGCGCAGAAAAGAATGACCGCGTAGCGCAGGCAGAAGAGGCTCCACAATCCGAGATTCTCCCACAGCCATCGCAGCTCCAGCTCCGCGGCCCACGCGCAGTAGATCATGCGGTTGCTGGCTGGCGTCCATGAGTAGATCGAGTGATCCAACACTAGCGAGCCGCTCTCGCTCATCTGCCGCGCATACGCCATGTGCCAGAATAGATCGCCATCAGAGATCGGCTCCGCGTAACGAAACGCGATGACCGCGACAAAGGCGGCGGCCAGAAAAGCCGTCAGCCAAGATCGTGGAAACACAGGCATCGCGCGCGGACGGGAAGGACAGGCTTCAGTTCCTCACTCCTTTGAGATTCTCTTGAAGACCTTCGCCTCCACAAACAGCTCGTTCCAATCACTCCCCGGATCTTCGATCATCTTCCGAAGCTCGGCCGGAGCCTTCTTCTCCAGCTTCCCGTTGAGCGGGCGCACGTTGAGTTTCCCGGCGGCCAGCTTCTCGATCCAGATGAGAGTGAACACTTCCTTGTCCCCTGCCCTCACCGGACGATCCTTCAGCGAGCCAAGCGCGCGCACCTGGAGCAGCTCACGGTCACGCACTTTCAGCGGCTGCGCGTCAAAATACATGCCGTCCTTCTTCTGTGCCGGGTAATGCAGAATGTAATGGCTGTCGTCCACTTTGAAGCATGCGGCGAGATCGGCTTTCTCCATATCGGCCATCTCCTCCTCCATCACCCATACGCCGACGATGCTGTCGTCCGTCTTGATGAAGCCCTCGGTGAAAACGGGGTCCTTGAACAAGCACGAGGCGAGCAACAGCGGAATCACGACGCAAAATAGGAGTGAGGTGGCTTTCATGGTGCGACCATCATAGAGGATGGATGGTGCGAAGCAAAGCGGGCAAAAGGATGGCCGGCGTGTTCTTGCGCGAGCATTCGCACTGGCGTAAACAGCGCGCATGGCAAAGCCCGCACAGCGACATCCCCGCCCCCGTGCAGCACGCACAACGGTGCGTGCGACGGACAACATCATCAAGCTGCTGGCCCTGAAGGAACCCAAGAGAACCATCGAGTGGCTGCTCGGGCGCAAGGTGCATCACGTCGCGCCGCTCATGGGTGAGCTTCCAAAGCATCCGACGCGCCCTGATTTCCTCTACGCGCTCGACCCGCCCAAGCTCGTGCACCCGCACGAGTGGCCTGACGACATGCACGCCGCGCACTTTGAGTGGCAGGAGCGCTGGACCACCTGATCAAGCTTGCGGCCAAGGCTTCGAATCCTGCCCAAGTACTCTCGGCATTGCCAACAGTCGTGAAGAAAAAATAAGCTCCCCATCTCGGTCACCGCGTCACATCGCCGCCAGCAGATGCGTCAGTTCCTCGCGCGCTTCCACCTCGCTGCCCACGGTGTGAGCGACCTCGGCTTTGATGAGATCACGGAATCGTTTGCGCAGCCGATGGATCGAAACCTTCAGCGCGCCCTCGTTCGTGCCGAGTCGCGCCGCCACTTGCGCTTGCGTGGCCTCACCCTCGTCCCCAGTAAGCCATGCTTTGAGCAAAGAAAAATGCGCGGCCTTTCCCGCGGCATCAAACTCCGCCGCGAGCTGCGCGATCACGCGCTCCAAAACGGTCAACGCCCATTGCCGGTCGAATGCACGATCCGACGCGAGCGCCGCATCCTCCGGCAGCGCTGATCCCGTGTCCGTGAGATGCACGATCTCCGCTCCACCACCGCGTTTCTGCGCGCGCTGATGATCGAGCGCATCAGACACGAAATGCTTTACCGCGCCGAGGAGGTACGAGCGAAAGCGCCCATGCTCGCGCTCGGGCCTTAGCATCTGCTGCTGTGAAAGCCAGCGCGCGAAAAAATCATGTGCCAGATCGCGCGCGGCGTTTTCCTCGAACCCGCTGCGCGTGATGAACGCCACCACAGGCGCGTAGTAGGCGGCGCAAAGATCGCTCAGCGCCTGCTTCGCGGTCGTGTCATCGCCGCGCGCCTGCAGCACGAGCGTCCAACGGGTGGTGTGAAAGTTCATGGTTTCACGCCCGCGCCGTTCGCGATCACCTCAATATCCTTGATCCACACACGACCCGAGCCTTCGAAGTTGAGGTTGAGCTTCAACTGATCCGTCTTCTCGCCTTTCTTGAGGAAGAACTGGATTTCAAAGTTGGCCCAGTTGTTGGTGCCCGTGATGGTCTTGTCGAGGCCGCGCGAGAAGCTCTCGCCAAAGCCAGGCACACGGCACCACATCTCAAGAAATGCGCGGCCCTTCACATCCTCCGATTTCATCTTGGCGCGGTAAGTGATCGTGCAGTCGTCGATGTCAGCCAGCGGCAGCTCGAACAAGCTCACAACTTGCGCCTCGGCGGCATCCACGCGCCACGCTTCGCCATCGAGCACGGCTTGTTTGGAGATTGGAGAGTCGGTGCTTTTGAAAGCACGCAGCACGGCGCTCTTCGGCGCGGGCGATGCGCGCCAGTACACGCTCACCACTTTGCCGATGACATCCGCGCGCGGCAGCTTCTCCTCGGGCGACTGGTTGCGCTGAGTGACGAGATGGTCGTCACCCTCGCGCACCACGCGGCTCACCCACACTCGCGCGCCGTGCTTGTGCGCGATGATGTCGCCCGGCGCGAACTGTCGAGTGAGCTTCCAGACCAGCACACGGCTGCCCACGGGCATCTCTGGCTCCAGTGAATTGCCTGCGATGAAGAAAGGATGCAACACCCAGGCTCGCAGCGGGATGACGATGACGATGGCGAGTAGCACGGTGACGAGCGCCTTGTGCCACCATTTGCGGACCGGGTACCCACGATCCAACTGACTGCGGCGATGCCACCACTCGATCAAACTCGCGAAGGCCATGAATACGAGGAAGACGCTGCACACGGCCATGAACTCCAGCCCCGGCACCAGGCCGAAAAAGCCGAGCAGCCCGATGAACGAGAGCTTCAACAACCGCTGTCCCCACGGCGTGTGATAACCCATCGCGTGATAAAGCCGCTGCTGGGCCTCGGGCTGGGTTTGCGGGCGCGTGATCACGGTTTCCACACCAGTCTGAAACTCCGCCGCCGTCTGCCAGCGCAGCTCCGGCTTCTCATTCAACGCGCGAAGCACGACCTCGTCGAGCCGCACATCAATCTGCACCCGGCGCGAGGGCGGCTCCAGCTTTGCAGAGGGCAGCTCCCCGGTCAGCAGTTCGTAAAGCACGACGCCGAGGGAGTAGATGTCAGCACGATGATCTACGCGCGCATCCCCGCTGCCTTGCTCGGGCGCCATGTAGCGTGGTGTGCCAGCGGGCTGCGAGATCGTCTCGGTCGCGTCCGCACCGAGAATTTTCGCGATCCCAAAGTCAGCGATCTTCACGCGGCCTTCCCTGTCGAGCAGCAGGTTCTCCGGCTTGATATCGCGATGCACGATGCCGTGGTCATGCGCATATTGCAGCGCCTCACACACGGGCGGCACAATGGCCAGCGCCTGCTCAGGTGTGAAGCGCCCCGCCCGCATCGCCTGGCGGAGATTCACACCATCGACGAACTCCATGAGCAGAAAATAAAAACCGCCTGCCCTGGCGGACTGATGCACCGTCACGATGTTCGGATGATTCAGCGCCGCCAGCGCCAGCGCCTCTTTTTCAAAGCGCGCCGCGAACTGCGGATCATCCGCGCGCTCTGGCGCGAGCAACTTCAACGCGACCAGCCGGTTCAGCGACTTCTGCCGCGCCTTGTAAACCACGCCCATGCCACCGCGTCCGATCATCTCCAGCACCTCCAGCTCGGGAAACGCAGTCGCGATTTCATCCAGCGTCGGCGCAGGCGCTGCAGTGACCGGCACGGTCGCGTCCTCCGTCTGCATCGCCGCGCGGACCATCAGACATTTTGGACAAAGCCCCGCGACGGCCGAAGCCTCGAGCGTCGAACCACAGCGCGGGCAGAGAGAGTGTGGATGAGTGTTCATGCCATCCTGCAAAGAGGAAACGGTATGACGGAGGTTACATAGGAAAATTAACGGTCGCAGTCTCGATCTTGCCAGCTCGTCATGTCGCTGCCAGCACTCTATCCCCTTTCTGCTGCCAGGCCATGTCTTCACCGTGCCTATCAGCAGCAGCACCGTATTGTTCACCCGGCTGAGAGCGAAGGGCTGTGATGGAGCGGAGGACAGGCGTCCCCGCCTGTCGATGGATCGAGGCGTCCCGCCTTTGACTTGAGGTTTTGATCCGAAGGCGTGTGGTGCCAGTGGTAATGGGCGCGGAAGAAAGAGAGGTCTGGCTGGGATCAATCCAGCCAGTTTCGCCACTCGCAGACCCGAGATGCCCTGAAACGGCGCGAAGTTGCGTGTCAGCAACGTGGTGTCGTGTGCCATGCAAATGGCCTCGTCTCGATTCCCTGCTGAAACATGGAGTAGGCGTGAAGCTGGTCCCGTCCCGATTTGTGCTGCTTGATCAAAGCCAGCCAGCCGCGCTTGTTTCCTTTGCGGCGGCGATGCAGGAGAAGACCTCGGCCTGCTGTTTTTCGATGCGCCGCAGTATCTTGCGACCAAGAGCAGAGGCGTCGGCAAAACCCGTGAAGTGATTGGTGTCGAGGACGGCAAACATGACCTCACTTACGCTTGTTCTCTTTTGCGCGCCATGCCGCGCCGAGCGCGGCAGCCTCGCGGTGCAGAGAGTCGCCTTTCATCGCGCCAAATGCATCCCGACAGGAGGCTTTGGGTTTTTGACCAAAGAGTTCCTCCAGGGTCTTCAAGCGTCTGCGCACTTTCTTCAACTCACGTTCAATGGCTGCCGTGCTCATGCCTCCATGCTGGACACCACCACCCCGCCGCCGCAGCACGTCTTCAGTGTCCAATGGGCAGCAACACCCGGCTCTTCACCCGGCTGAGAGTGACTACTCCCCCAGCCCGTAACCCTGCGCCACGACTTCGCCGTCCATTTCCTCGAACCAGATGCGCAGGGGACGGCAGCAGACCTCGCAGTCGTAATCCACATCGCATGGCATCTCGCCCACAGCCGGGGCGGCGACCTCGAAAACCTCGAAGCACGAAGGGCATGTCACTGGCACGAGATCGGTCATAGGAAAGAATCAGAAACTGGGAATTGGGAATCAGAAACAGTTAACGCCAGCCCTGCTTACAAAATAACGGGCAAAGTGCAGCAGGTGCGGGCTTGCAACGCGGTGCCAAACCCGCTACAACGGCCAGCGTTATGAATCAGTGGTGGTATCTGCTCCTGCCCGTCGCCAAGTTTTACTGGACGATAGCGCTCTTCGCTTCGGTGCTGCAGCTATGCCTGATGTTTGGCGCGGTCATGGGCGCGGAGCACAACATCCACGGCGGAGACGGCGCGGATGGTGACCACGGCCATGCGCCGAAGTTTTTCTCCCTGCGCGCGCTCGTCGCGTTCTTTGTCGGCTTTGGCTGGGCGGGAGTGCTGGCGGTGAACAGTGGCTTCTCGACCGGCAGCGTGCATGTCGCGGCCCTTGTCACGGGCGGCATCTTCATGGTCGTGATCGCGGGGTTGATGAGTTTTCTCGTCTCTCTGCGATCGGAAGGCACTCTCGATTACAAAAACGCGATCGGTGTGCGCGGCAAAGTCTATGTCACCATCCCGCCGCATCGCACCGGCCAGGGTCAGGTGGAGATCATGCTCCAGAGCCGTCTCATCACCGCCAGCGCCATCACTGACGCAGCCACCGCCCTCGCGCCGCTCACTGCCATCGACGTCATCGCCGTCGAGGCTGATAATCTCCTCATCGTAAAACCCGTCATCACTTTCCTGCCTCTCTAATTCATCACTCCCACCTCCCATGTTCGACATCCTCTTCTCCATCCCTGTCCTCATCGGCATCCTCGCCGTCCTCGTCTTCGGCTTCTTCATGTTCTTCATCTCGCGCTACCGCAGATGTCCGTCGGACCGCATCCTCGTCGTGTTCGGAAAAGTGCAGGGACAAAAATCCGCGCGCTGCTACCACGGCGGCGCGGCCTTCGTGTGGCCTGTCATCCAGGACTTCGCGTACCTCAGCCTCACGCCGATGCCCATCGACATCCAGCTCCGCGGCGCGCTTTCCCAGCAAAACATCCGCGTCAACACGCCATCGACATTTACCGTGGGCATCAGCACCGAGCCAGGCGTGATGGAGAACGCCGCAGAGCGGTTGCTCGGCCAGACCGCGCCGCAAATCCAGGAGCTGGCCAAGGACATCATCTTCGGCCAAATGCGCGTCGTCATCGCCACGATGCCCATCGAGGAGATCAACGCCGACCGCGACAAGCTCATCGCCAACATCTCCAACGGCGTCGAGGTCGAGCTGAAAAAAGTCGGCCTCCGCCTCATCAACGTCAACGTCCAGGACATCACCGACGAGTCCGGCTACATCGAGGCCCTCGGGAAAGAAGCCGCCGCGCGCGCCATCAACGAAGCCAAAATCAAAGTCGCCAATCAAGAGCGCGATGGCGACATCGGCGCCGCCGAGGCCGACCGCGAAAAACGCATCCGCGTCTCCGCCGCGCACGCCAATGCCGTGCAAGGCGAGAACGAGGCCGCCGTGCAGATCGCCAATTCCATCGCCAGCCGCCGCGAGCGCGAAGCCGAGGCGCAGCGCATCGGCACCGCCGCCGAAAAAGTCGCCAGCGCCAAAGCGCTGGAGGAATCCTACAAGGCCGAGGAGATCGCCGAGCGTCAGCGCGCAAAGCGCGAGGAAGCCGCGCAGCTCGCCACCGTCATCGTGCAGGCTGAGATCGAGAAGAAAAAGATCGAGGTCCTCGCCGACGCCGAGAAAAGCAAAATCCGCTATCACGCCGAGGCCGAGAAAGTCCGCATCGAACTGGAAGCCGAGGCCGAGAAACGCCGCATCGAACTCACCGCCACAGCCGAGGGCGAGAAAATTCGCCTGCTCAAAAACGGTGAGGCGCTCGGTCTCAAAGCCTTCATGGAAGCCCAGGCGCAAGGGACCCTCGCGCAGCTCAATGCGCGCGCCGACGGCTTCAAAGCCATCATCGCCGCAGCCGGCGGAGCCGAGCAAGCCGCGCAGCTCATGGTGACGGAGCAGCTCCCGAAACTCGTCGAGGAGCAGATGCGCGCCATCAGTGGCGTGAAGATCGACAAGATCACCGTCTGGGACTCCGGCCGCGTCGGCGAGGACGGCAAAACAAGAACCGCCGATTTCCTCTCCGGCCTCGTCGGCGCCGTCCCGCCGCTGCACGAGATCGCGAAAAATGTCGGCGTCGAGCTGCCGGCCTACCTTGGCAAACCCGATGCAGCGCAAGAACGCGCGAAGAAAACCGCGCGGGAGATTCTGCGTGAAGATTTCCAAGGCACGGACAAATCAGGCGCCAAGGAGACATCATGATTGCGCCCAGCGCCTTGGACTGCGGCAGCCTGCCGGCTTCGCAGTTCACCGGCAGTCTGCGCCGGGAACTTCCTCCTTGCATCGCCACCTCACCGCTTTAGTTCCAAGAATGAACCTGCGTCACGCGAAGCACGATGTCTTTCTCCCGGAACTCCAAGATGAAACCAAGGCGCTCAGTCGTGTGACACATCTCGGCATCGTCTCGCACCAGGACGATCTCGAAATCGCGGCCTACCACGGAATAATAGAGTGCTTTCACAGCGGTGATCAATGGTTCGGCGGCGTGGTGGTGACTGACGGCTCCGGCAGCCCGCGCAAAGGGCCGTATGCAGACTACACCGACGAGGAGATGCAGCAGGTCCGCCTCATCGAGCAGCGCAAGGCCGCCTACGTCGGCGAGTACTCCATTATGATCCAGCTCGGCTATCCGAGCGACAAATTGAAGGACGAACTCAAGAGCGATGTGTGCGCCGACTTGCGCCAGATCCTCATCGATTCGCAGCCCGATGTCGTTTATCTGCATAATCCCTGTGACCGCCACGACACCCACGTCGCCACATTCCTCCGCTGCTTGGAGGCCCTGCGATCACTTCCCAAAGAACAGCGCCCCGCAAAAATTTACGGCTGCGAGGTCTGGCGGAAGCTCGACTGGCTGCTCACGGAGGACAAGGTCATGCTCAAAGTGGACAAGCATCAGCACATGCTCCGCCCGCTGCTCGGTGTGTTTGATTCCCAAATCTCCGGCGGCAAGCGCTACGACCTCGCCGAGGAAGGTCTGCGCCACGCGAACGCGACCTACTTTGACTCGCACACCACGGATGGCAGCAGCCTGCTAAATTTCGCCATGGACCTCACGCCCCTCGTGCATGACGACGCGATGAGCGTTGAGGAATTCACCCTCGGCTACGTCACCCGCCTCGCCGACGATGTTCGCGAGCGGCTGCGGCGGTACCTTTGAGCCGTCTTTTTTTGGCGGGGCCGCTCACGCCTGCGGCAAATGCGGCCGAAAACACCATCATACCGACGATGTACGCCGCATGAATCCACAGCATCACAGACATGAATCACACCCACGGCTTCGTCTTGCCCAGGTGCAGAACGACCATTTGCGTGACGCCGCCTTGTGAGTCGGAAGTCGGGCCGTAGAGGTTGGCCTGCTGGGAGGCGTAGGGATTGGGTTGACCATGATTTTTACAATTTGTGGTTGACTTGGAACGGCGGTATTCCCCCAGTTTGGTAGATTAAAACCAATCTTTCTTCCGGATTCACGCCGTCAATCAGGGCAGCAGATGCTTCGGGTGATAAAAATCGGGCACAGCCCGTCGAGCCTGACAAACCCAGCCGATTCGGAAATTTCTAAAAAATGCCGTTGCCAAAATTCGACAGGTTAGATATAAAGACATCCAAACTGTTGAAAAATTATGGAAAATGCCACCCGGCTCCAGTTCACAGTTCATCACCCTTAGTCCCGTTATGGAAACCAGTATCACAGCTAAATGGCCCGGTTTTTCTCCAGTGGATGTGAATCAACCTTCACTTTTCGGCGAGATCGAGCGCGCGGTTGCTCGACTCGTCAGAGGTGTCGGGCAGCTTTCGCAGGTCGGGAGCTGGCCGTGGTTTGGTCAGGTCGATGCAGGCGCTGGCTCTGGTGGCGGAGGGCGCGGGTTGTTTGGTGAGCGTTCTTCAGGCGGTGGTGATGACGGTCAGCCCGACGACGATGAGGACCCGGACATGAGCCTGCGCGGCAAGCTCGATTTTTATCACGACTCCGTGATGCTTGCCGAGGTCGTGAAATATTTCCGGCCCGCGCCTGGCCGTTTGTTTTTTGATGGGACGCTCGGCGGGGGCGGGCACTCCGAAGCGCTGCTGCAAGAGGGCGCGCGTGTGGTGTCGATGGATCAGGATGCGAATGCGATCCGTCACGCTTCGAAACGGCTGAGCGCTTTCGGTGATCGCTTCTGCGCGTTGCATGGAAATTTCCGCCACTTTCCCGAGATCCTCGCTGAGACGGGCGTGACGGGCTTCGACGGCATGATCGTCGATCTCGGTGTATCGAGTCATCAGCTCGACGAGCCTGCGCGCGGATTTTCGTTTCAGCACGACGGTCCGCTCGATCTCCGCATGGATGGACGCGCCGCGCGCTCCGCCGCTGACATCGTGAACATGGAGGATGCCGACGAGATCGAGCGCATCCTGCGCGAATACGGCGAAGAGCCGCAAGCCCGCCGCATCGCCCGCGCCATCGTTCGTGCGCGTGATAAGAACCCAATCCTCACCACCTTCGATCTCGTCGCCGTGATCGTTGGTGCCATCGGTCGCGGCAAAGGCCGCCGTCATCCCGCGACGCTCACGTTTCAGGCGCTGCGCATCGCGGTGAATGATGAGCTGGCGGCGCTGCAGCAGTTTCTCGAAGCCGCGCCGCGCTGGTTGAAACCCGGCGGCGTGCTGCTCGCCATTTCATTTCACAGCCTCGAAGACCGCATCGTGAAGCAGGCGTTTCATCATGTGAGCAAGCAGATGAATGACCGCCCCGAGTGGCCTGAGCCGCGGCCGAATCCTGACTACTGCATGAGGCTCATCACGCGCAAACCGCAGGAGCCATCGCCCGAGGAATCCAACCGCAACCCGCGCTCGCGCAGCGCCCGACTGCGCGCCGCAGAGAAACTGCCATGAGCCGCAACCGCCACCGCTATCGCAACGGCATCCGCCTGCCCACGGTCATCGCGCTCGTGATCGTCACCGCCGTGCTCATCAGCATCGCCCTCGGCATGGTGCATCATCAAAACTTCGCCCACGCGCTCTCCGACCAGCAGCGCGAGCTCGAAAAAGAAGTGAAACTGCTCAATCAAGAAATCTCCGCACTCGACCTCCGCATCGAGAGCCTCCTCACGCGCGACAAAGTGCAGCCACGTCTCGCCAATGCGCGCACCCTCCTTCGTCCCATCACCAAAGACAGGCTCATCTACCTGCCGCCCATCCCGCCGCCCGCGACAGCAGACGTGGCCCGCACCTCGCCGTGAATCCTCCGCTCAAACCCAATCTCGACATCATCAAACGCGACCGCCATGTCCGCGCGCGCATGTGCGTCGTCACCAGCGTGCTCGTGCTCGGCTTCACCGCCGTCACCGCGCGCCTGTACTTTCTTCACGTCCGCCAGCACGCCGAGTTTTCCGAGCTGGCCGCGCGCATGAGACAGCTCCATCAGCCGCTCCCTGCGCATCGCGGCTCCATCCGTGATCGCGACGGCGAGCTGCTCGCCCACGACGAGACCGTCCACGAGTTGTACATCGACCGCGTCCACCTCGATGAAAAACATCTCGTGCGCCGCAAGCTCGCTACCATCCGCGGCACCACCGTCGCTGATCTGCGCAAAGAAATGTCTGATGAGCAGATCAACGCCGCCTACCGCGAGCACGTCGCCACCACGATCGCGCCCGATCTCCAGATGCCGCTCGACACTGCGCGCATGATGCTCGCGTCAAAAAAACCCGTCACCGTTTTCCCAGGCATCTTCACCGACGAAGAAGCCGCGACCTGGCGCAAGCTTCTCGCCGAGCGCCACATCACCGGCGTCTATCTTCGCCCCACATTCCAGCGCGCCTACCCGGCAAAAGAGCGCCTCACGCATGTGCTCGGCGACATGAATTTCTCCCACGGCGGCGCATGGGGCGTCGAGGCCATGATGGACACCGACCTCGACGGCACCGACGGCGAGCAATGGATCGAGCGCGACAACAAAGGCCGCGAGCTGCCCCTCTACCGCGGCAAAGTCATCGAGCCAAAACACGGCAGCGACACCTACCTCACCATCGACATGAGCCTCCAGGATTATGTCGAGCAGGTCATCGAGCAGCAGTGCGCGATCTGGTCGCCGAAAAAACTCACCATCATCATCACCGACCCGCGCACCGGCTCCATCCTTGCCATGGCCAGCCGCCCGCACTACGAGCGCGACAGCAAAAGCGGAATGCTCCGCAACCTCGCCATCTCCGATCCGTACGAGCCAGGCTCCACCTTCAAGCTCGTCACCCTCGCCGCCGCGCTCGATCTCGGCAAAGTCGCGCCCGACACCTCATTCGCGCTCAACAACGGCTACTACGAGGAGCCGGCGCAAAAAATCAAACTCACCGATCACCACCCGCTCGCGAATGGAAGCGTCGAAACCATCCTCGTCCACTCCAGCAACATCGGCGCCTACAAAGTCGCGCGCACCGTAGGCCAGGACGACTTCCTCGCCTACATCTGGCGCTTCGGTTTCGGACAAAAAACCGGCATTGGTCTCAAAGGCGAAGGCACCGGCCTCGTGAAATTTGACAACTGGTCCGGCACAACCATGTCGCGCATGGCCATGGGCTACGAGGTCAGCGTCACACCGTTGCAGCTCGCCATGGTCATCGGCGCCTTTGCCAATGGCGGCGTGCTCATGAAGCCCCGACTCATCGACCGCGTCGTCTCCGCCGATGGAGAAAACATCCGCGTCACACCCTCCATGCCGCAGCATCAGATCTGCAAAGCGCGCACCATCGCGCAGATCAACAAGATGCTCTGCAAAGTCGTCACCGAGACCACCGGAAAAAAAGCCGCCATCGAAGGCATCACCGTCGCCGGTAAAACAGGCACCGCCTGGCGCTACGACGAGGCCACGAAAGGTTATCAAGACGGCCACTACATCGCATCATTCGCAGGCTTCGCGCCGGCCGAGGACCCGCGCATCGCCTGCGTCGTCGTCGTCGATGATCCGAAAGCTGGCACCGAGGACATCTTCGGCGGCACCGTCGCCGCGCCCATTTTCTCCGAGGTCGTGCGCGCAGCGCTCGATCAGCTCTCCGTTCACTCGGAGCGCTCCTTCGTCGTCCGCGTGGATGCACCGGGAGGTGACGCCCAATGACCCTGCGCGATCTCATCACCGATCTCGACAAGCCCGTCGCATCCGGCAGCCTCGACACCGAGATTACCGCCATTGCGTACGACTCCCGCATGGTCGCCCCCGGCACCGCCTTCGTCGCCATTCGCGGCTCAAAGCTCGACGCGAATGAATTCATCCCCACCGCATTGAAAGCAGGCGCGTCCGCCATCATCGCCGAAAGCGCCCCACCCGCTGATGCCACCGTGCCCTGGGTGCATGTCAAAAATTCCCGCGTCGCCCTCGCCCAGATCGCCGCCACGTTTTACGCGCATCCCGAGCGCGCGCTTAGCATCGCCGCCATCACCGGCACGAATGGAAAAAGCACCATCGCCTTTCTCCTTCACTACCTGCTCAACGCCGCGCAAGTGCAGGCCGGATTGATCGGCACCATGTTTTACGACCTTGGCGGTGAGCAAGTCCCCGCCACGCACACCACGCCCGAGTCGCTCGAGCTGATGTCGCTCTTCGCCACGATGCAAACCAACGGCTGCCGCGCCGTCGCCATCGAGACATCCTCCCATGCGCTCCACCAGCAGCGCACCCACGGCATCCCGTTCGCCGCCGCCATTTTCACAAACCTCACGCAGGATCATCTCGATTACCACGGCACGATGGACGACTACTTCGCCGCCAAGACACTGCTGTTTCAAAACGTCGCCGATGCCGGCAAAGGCCAGATGATCATCAACGCGGATGACGCATGGGGCCGGAAGCTCATCAAACAATTCGAACACACCAAACGCGTCAGCACCTACGGCCAGGGCTACGGCCTCGACTTCCGCGCATCGAACGTCCGCTATGACATGAGCGGCACCACATTCGAACTCGACGCGCGCGGCCGCTCCTTCCTCGTGCGCATCCCGCTCATCGGCGACTTCAATGTCGCCAACTCTCTCGCCGTCATCGCCGCCGCTCACGCCATGGGCCTCAACCTCCGCGAGAGCATCAATCATCTCAAAGCCGCGCCGCAAGTCCCCGGCCGCCTCGAACGCATCACTGACAAAGAGCGCTGCCAGGTTTTTGTCGACTACGCCCACACGCCCGACGCAATAATGAGCGTGCTCCGCACTCTCCGCGCGCTCAAGCCCTCCCGCATCATCACCGTGTTCGGCTGCGGTGGAGATCGTGACAAACTCAAGCGCCCCCTCATGGCGCGCGCCGCCGAGGAAGGCAGCGACCTCTGCGTCCTCACCTCCGACAACCCGCGCACCGAAGACCCGCAGTCCATCATCGCCGATGCGAAAAAAGGCTTCACCCGCGCCGGCCACGGAGAAATCCCCGACCGAAAAACCGCCATCCGCGCCGCCCTCGAACTCGCCCGCGACGGCGACATCGTCCTCATCGCAGGGAAGGGCCACGAGACCTACCAGGAAGTCCACGGCAAGCGCACCCCCTTCGATGATCGCCGCATCGCGAAGAACATCATCAGCCAGCTCAAATCCACCCGCGACGAAGACTACCAGGAATGAAATCGATTCCGCTCACCATCATCGCAGACCTCGCCGGCGGTATCATCCGCTCCGGTGACGCCACGCGCATGGTCACGAGCGTCAGCACCGACTCCCGCGCCATCAAACAGGGTGACGTTTTCATCGCGCTCGTCGGCGACAAATTCAACGCGCACAACTTCCTCCCCCAAGTCGCGCAAGCAGGCGCAGCCGCGATCATCGTCAGCAAAGCTGACAGCGCTACAACAGCGCTCCCCTGCACCATCATCGAAGTCCCCGACACCCTCCTGGCGCTCCAGCGCCTCGCCCACCACTACCGCCTCCATCACGCACCACGCGTCATCGGCATCACCGGCAGCAACGGCAAGACCTCCACCAAGGATTTCACCAAAGCCGTCATGTCGCGCGCCTTCAGCGTGTGCGCCACGCTCGGCAATCTCAACAACCACATCGGACTACCGCTCACCATCCTCTGCCTTTCGGAAGGCAACAATTGCGCCGTCCTCGAGATGGGCATGAACCATCCAGGCGAAATCAAAATCCTCGCTGACATCGCCGCGCCTGACGCCGCCATCATCACCAACGTCGGCGTCGCGCACATCGAGTACATGGGCACGCGCGAAGCCATCGCCATCGAGAAGGGCACGCTCGCCGAAGCCGTCCCCGCCAGCGGTACCGTCGTGCTCAATGCAAACGATGACTTCACCGCCTCCATCGCCGCACGCTGCAAAGCCAACGTCATCACCGCAGGCATCGGCACTGGCGACATCGCCGCGCTCGATCTCGATCAGCGCGCTGATGGCACATCCTTCACGCTCGACTTTGGCGGCGAGCGCGTCGCCACTTTTCTCCCCATCCCCGGCCAGCACATGGTCGGCAACGCTGCGCTCGCCGCAGCCACCGGATGGAAACACGGCATCGCACCCGAAGTCATCGGCGACGCGCTGCGCAACGTCACGCTTACTGGCGGCCGTCTCGAAACCAAAACCATCAACGGCATCACCTTCCTCGACGACAGCTACAACGCCAACCCCGACTCCATGCGCGCCGGCCTGCAAACACTCTCGAGCATCAACACCAACGGCCGCCGCGTCGCCGTCCTCGGTCGCATGGGCGAACTCGGCATCCACGCCGAACCCGAGCACCGCGCCCTCGGAGAATTCGCCGCGCGCACCCACCTCAACGCCCTCTTCACCGTCGGCGACAACGAATCCTCGCTCATTTCCACCGCCGCGTCCTCATCGCTCACCACGCAGCATTTTGCTTCCCACTCCGACTGCGCCGCGCACCTCCGCGCCTTCCTCGCACCTGGCGACACCGTCCTTCTCAAAGGCAGCCGCTCCGCTGGCATGGAGAAAGTTCTCACTCATTTCCGCGCATCATGATCTACTGGCTCTTCGAACATCGAGACCTGTTCTCCTCTCCCGACGGCTTCATTTACAAGCTGCTCAACGTCTTCCGCTACCACACTTTTCGCGCGGGTGGCGCGGTCGTCACCGCATTCATGCTCTCCATCATGTATGGCGAGCCGCTCATCCGCAAACTCATCTCGCTCAAGATCGGCCAGCCCATCCGCAGTGCCGCGGAGGTGAACAAACTTTTCGAACTGCACGGCAAAAAAGCCGGCACACCCACGATGGGCGGCATCCTCATTCTCGGCTCCGTCGTCATCTCGTCGCTGCTCTGGATGAAATGGAGCAACCCCGTGGTCTGGGCCGTGCTGCTCACCACCATCGGCCTCGGCGCCCTCGGTTTCTGGGATGACTATTTGAAGATCAGCAAGAAGAACTCCAAAGGCGTCAGCGCGCGCTTCAAGCTCGTGTGGCAGTTTGGCGTCGCCTTCGCCGCCGGAATGTTCTTCGCCTACGGCATCCCTGGGGATCTCAATGACGGACACCTCCGCGCGCTGCATGTGCCGTTTCTCAAAGAAGCGCTCATCGGGGACATGGGGCCATTCGCGGTCGTGATCTTCGCACTCATTATCGTCGGCGCGTCAAACGCGGTGAACCTCACCGACGGCCTTGACGGACTCGCCACCGGTTGCTCTCTCACCACCGCGCTCGCGTATGCCGCGTTCGGCTATCTTTGCAGCAATGCCGTGTATTCCGAATACCTCGTCATCCCGCATCACTCGCTCGCATCCGAACTGCCCGTCGTCGCCATGGCGCTCGCTGGCTCCTGCCTCGGCTTCCTCTGGTGGAATGCGCATCCGGCAAAAATGTTCATGGGTGACACCGGCAGCCTCGCGCTCGGCGGCTGCATCGCCACCCTCGCCATCGGCTGCAAGCAAGAAATCGTCCTCGCCCTCGTCGGCGGCGTGTTCGTGTGCGAGGCCATGAGCGTCATCATTCAGGTGATCAGCTTCAAGACGCGCGGCAAACGCGTGTTCCGCATGTCGCCGATCCATCATCACTTTGAACTCGGCGGCTGGCACGAGAACCAGGTCATCACACGCTTTTGGATCGCCTCGCTCATCTTCGCGATGCTCGGGCTCGCCACGCTCAAACTTCGCTGACGCAGAAAAACATGGGTCGTTTTGACGGACAACACTTTGCCATACTCGGCGCGGGACGCAGCGGTCTCGCCGCCGCGCGCCTCGCCGCGCAGCACGGCGCACGCGCGACCGTCATCGACGAGGGCGATCCGACAAAACTCGCCGCAGCAGTCTCCAAAGTACGCGCAGCAGGATTCCCCACCGTCATCGGCCAAGACGCCACAGAGCTAATTGTAGCACCCGGCGATTTCCACCTCGTCATTATCAGCCCTGGCCTCGACGCGAACTGGCCGCTGCCAAAGAAATTCACCGACGCCGGAGTTCCGCTGACGGGCGAGATGGAATTCGGTTTCACTCTTTGCACCACACCGCTCATCGGCATCACCGGCACGAACGGCAAGAGCACCTGCACCGAGCTGATCGCCGCGCTCTTCAATGGCGCGGGCCGTCCTTCCATTCCGTGCGGCAATCACGGCAAAGCGCTGAGCGAGGTCATCGTCGAGGGCGAAAAGTTCGACACGCTTTCCTGCGAGGTCAGCTCCTTCCAGCTCGAAACCATCGACACCTTCCGTCCCAAGGTCAGCATCTGGCTCAACTTCGCCCCCGATCATCTCGACCGTTATCCCGATCTCGAATCCTACTACAAAGCCAAGCTCCGCATCTTCGAAAACCAAACCGCCGACGACTGGGCCATCGTCCGCGCTGGAGAAAACATCGGCGACATCGCCGCACGTCGCGTGACCTTTTCATCCGAGACAAGCGATGCCGATTTTGTTTATGCCGCAGGCAAGTTCCAGCATCGCGACATAGAATTCGGCGACGCATCCAAAGTGAAACTCCGTGGCCGCCACAACATGGAGAACATCCTCGCCGCCGTCGCCGCAGGCTGGCTGCTCGGCCTCGACTTTGCCAACATGATGGACACGCTCGCCAGCTACGAGGCGCCGCGCCATCGCTGCGAGCTGGTGCGTGTTTTCAATGACCGCGAGTACATCAATGACAGCAAAGCCACCAACCTCCACGCGCTCGAAAGCTGCATCCGCTCGCAAGACCGCCCCATCGTCTTGATCGCAGGCGGAAAAGAAAAAGGCCTCGATTACACACCGTTGCGCGAGACGATCGCAGGCCGCGTCCACGCCATGGCGCTCATCGGCGAGATCGCGCCCGCGCTGGAAAAACAATTCAGTGATCTCATCCCCTGCCGCCGCGCCACCGACATGGCCGACGCCGTGCGCGCCGCCACGGAATTCTCCCGCGCGGGCGATGCCATCATCCTCTCACCCGGCACTTCGTCCTTCGACATGTACACCGGCTACGCCCAGCGCGGCGATGCCTTCCGCGACGCCGTGCTCGCACTTTCCTGATTCACAGTCCCGCAAAAACCCACGCAAACCCAAAGCCCCCATGAAAACCAAACCCAAGCCCAAACTCCTGTTGAACATCCTCGACAGCCAGAAGCACCGCCATCACGTCGCCGCCACTATCACGAGTGAAGGTGAATGGAACGCGCATGAACCCAACAGCGGCGTCGCGCGAACCTTCGTCGTCATGCTCGTGCTGCACGTCTTCGTTGTCGGCGGCATTGTGTTTCACGACTTTTTCACGAAGAGCGGCGAGGAAGAAGTCCGCGTCGCGCCAGCAGCAAAAGCGATGCTTGCAAA
Organism: Verrucomicrobiaceae bacterium; assembly: GCA_031425215.1. Classification (GTDB taxonomy): domain Bacteria; phylum Verrucomicrobiota; class Verrucomicrobiia; order Verrucomicrobiales; family Verrucomicrobiaceae; genus JANPIW01. The sequence goes on along the minus strand of JANPIW010000852.1, from coordinate 7,675 downwards.
CGCTGCTGCTGCTCCCTCGACAGAGCAGAAGTACACCGTGCAATCTGGCGACTCGGTCCCGCGCATCGTCGCGCACCTCGGCGTGGACAAAGACGCCTTCGTCGCGCTCAACCAGCTCGGCAGCGATGACGTGCAAATCTCCACCGGCACCGTCCTCCGCGTGCCCGAGAAAATCGCGGACGCGCCGCTCGATGTCGTCATCGCGCAGAGCCTCCCCGCCGCCGCCACCGTCACGCCCACCACGCTCGAACCTCGCACTGAGCCAGTGGCCGAGACCACCAGCGTCAACGTCCCACCCGCAGCGATGAGCCTCACTTTGCCCGAGGAGAACAACAGCACCGTGCCGCTCGACGAACCACCCGCGCCCATGCTCGCCAAGATCGACAGCCTCGATGAAACCGTCGTAGCCGCCACCGAACCTCCCGCGCCCGTCGAGCCGGTCATCGAATCCGCACCGCCGCCCGCGCCCGTGACACCCAAGGCCAGATCCATCGCACCGCCGCCAAACCCCGTCCCCAAACCCAGCGAGATGGCCAAGCGCCCCATCGTCAAACCCACCGCGCCAGTTGCTGCCAAGCCTTCCGCCAAAACCGCTGCGCCCGCCACAAGTCACGTCCTCGCCAAGGGTGAGACGCTCTATCGCCTCGCATCCAAATACGGCGTCTCCATTGATGCCCTCATCAAAGCCAACAAGATCAAAGACCCCGCGAAGATGCGCGACGGCATGAAGCTGGTGATCCCCGCGAAGCAGTGAGCGACATGCGGAGAGAAAAGATCATAGCGCGAAGTGCACTGAGCACTTCGCACTTAGACCTAAGGCTCTAACGCTCTACTCCTCTACGCCTCTCTCATGAAAGCCACCTTCCTCCTCCTCATCCTGGCCGTCTGCCTCCTCGTGACCTTGGGTTTGGTCATGCTGGCCAGCACGACGTACTTCATTGAGGAAGGAAGAGGCGAGGAATACTTCACGCTCTGGAAGCAGATCAAATACCTCGGCATCGGCGCGTTGGGTTGCGCGTTCTTTGCCATGTTTGATTACAGCCGCTTCCAGCGCTGGCGCTGGCACGTTCTCGGTGTCGCGGGGTTTCTCCTCGCACTCGTGCTCGTGCCTGGGGTGGGTTTCACGATCAACGGCGCCACGCGCTGGCTCGGCGTGGGCGGACTGCGCGTCCAGCCTTCGGAGTTTGCCAAGATCGCCGTCGTCATCGCGCTTGCCGCGTGGTTCGCGCGCAATGAAGCCACGACATCCACCTTCACGCGCGGCTTCATTTTGCCGGGCCTCATCCTCGCCGTCGTCGTGCTGCCCATCGGCATGGAGCCAGACCTCGGCAATGCATCGCTCGCGGCCGCCGTCGGTCTGTCGATCATGTTCGTCGCCGGCACACGCTGGCATTATCTATTGATCAGCGTGCTCGCCGCCGGCAGCGCACTCGCCGGGGCGATTCACTATTACCCGAATCGCATGGCCCGCATCATCTCCGTGTATGACCTCGAGAAATACAAAGACACCTACGGCCTCCAGCAATGGGTCGCCCAGCTCGCCTTCGGCAGCGGCGGCATCAGAGGTCTCGGTCTTGGTGATGGACGCATGAAGCTCGATTACCTCCCCGAGGCGCACACCGATTTCATCTTCCCCGTCGTCGGAGAGGAGCTCGGCCTTTACGCCGTCATCGGCACCGTGCTCATGTTTGTCTTCATCCTTATCGCCGGCATGAGCATCTCGTCGTGCGCGCCTGATCGCTTCGGCAAGCTCCTCGGCTTTGGCCTCACGCTGCTGCTCAGCATGGAGGCCCTGCTCAACATGGGCGTCACCACATCCTTGCTGCCCAACAAAGGCCTGCCTCTGCCCTTCGTGAGCTACGTCGGCTCCAGCCTCGTCGCCGCCATGATCATCATCGGCATCCTGCTCAACATCCACCGCCAGGGCGTCCACGTCTCCTGGGATCAGCTACCGGTGATCCGCAGGAAACACCGCTTCACACCGCAGATCTGATTGGTGAATTTGGAGTCAAACATCAACTTGCCTTCGCGGAGGGTGAGCTACGGTGTCGGCTCTGATCCACCATGATTGCTATTGATTTGTCGTATCACATCCGTCACCAGGAAACCCACCTCGTATGGGGCCAACTGCCTGTGATCCGCACTGCGCATTCCTACACTCCGCATAACTGAGGCGTCGTGGCGAAGAAGAAAAACAGAGGCGGCGGTGGAGGCAATGGTGCGACGAGACCGGCTGTCAGGCGCGGAGTCGATGACGTGGCGGATGAGTTGCCGGGTTTGAGGGTGGATCAAGCCGCCGGCTTGTCTGAAGCTCCGGGCGCAACCAGGCGGGTGGCGCCGCCTTCGCGTCTCCGCGTTCTCATCGCGTGTGGTGGCACCGGCGGACACTTGTTTCCCGGAATCGCAGTCGGAGAGACGCTCATCCAGCGCGGGCATGATGTCACCCTGCTGATCAGTGAGAAGAAAATCGACGCGCTCGCAGCGTCGGGTCATGCGTCGATGAAATTCGAGCGCATGCCATTCCTCGCCATGCCGAAACCCTGGTCGCCGAAAATGATCTCCTTTTTGTCCGGCACCTGGAAAGGGCTGCGTCAATGCCGCGCGATGATCCGTGATCGGAAGATCGATGTCGTGCTCGGCATGGGCGGATTCACATCGCTCGCGCCCGTGCTCGCGGGACGGCAGGAGAAGCGTGCCACGCTCATCCACGACTCGAACGCCGTGCCAGGAAAAGCCAACCGGCTCACCGCGCGCTGGAGTGACGTGGTGCTGGTGGGTCTCGACTCATGCCGCGCGCATTTTCCAAAGCACAACGATGTGCGATTCGTCGGCACACCGATCCGCGGCGGCATGAGGCAGCAGGCGCGCGAGGATGCGCACGCGTTTTTCAAACTCGATCCCGCGAAGAAAACGCTGCTCATCATGGGTGGCAGCCAGGGCGCGCGTGGAGTGAACCGCGTGGTGTGCATGGCTCTGGATCAATTCGAGCGCCTCGGCATCCAGGTGCTCCACATCGCCGGTCCGTCCGACTATGTCGAAGTGCGTGACTCCTACGCGAAGCACCCGCTGTTGCCGCAACATGTCGCCGCGTTCTGCCACCGCATGGAGCTGGCGTATCAGGCCACCGATCTCGCCATCGCGCGCGCCGGCGCGTCCACGCTCACGGAGTTCGCATGGTTTGGTCTGCCGAGTTTGCTCGTGCCGTATCCGTTTGCCGCTGACGATCATCAAACAAAGAACGCGGAGATATTCGCCGACGCAGGTGCCGCGAGATTGCTGCCCGAGTCCGAGATCAATGCCACGAACCTCGTCGATGCCGTGCGCGAAATCATGATGAACGAGAGCGTCACCAAGGAAATGAGAACCGCCGCGATGAAACTGGCCGTGCGCGATTCCGCCGATCAAATCGCGGCTGCCATCGAGGAACTCGCGGAGAAGCAGCGCCAGTAAAGTAGTTGCGGCATTCTGCCGCAGCCCGTCTCGGAGGCTTCCAGCCACCCGAACCTCAGACAGGCGGCTGAAAGCCGCCAGGACGGACCGCGGCACAATGCCGCAGCCACGGGAAATGCCGCCATCGTGTCAGTTGAAATGAAACCGGTGTCCTCTATCATCCGCTTCATGAGCCTGACAGAGATTAAGAGCCAGATTGATGCGATGTCCGACGAGGACCGTTTTCTTGCCGCTGCCTATTTGCAACATCTGGCGAATTCGCGAGACGACGTGTATCTCGGGGAGCTGGCGGCTCGTGGTGATCGAATTGAGGCCGGGAAGAAGTTCACCCTCGAACAAGCCGTACGGATGCACGAAAGCCTCGAACGGGAAGGCTGGTAAACATGGCAGCCTCGCCGTCACTAGTCCTCGAGGAAAGTGCGCTGCATTTCCTGCTCTCATTGCGCGGCTCGGTCCGCAGGAGAGTGCTCCTGTCGCTGGAACGGTTGCGTGACCATCACTGGTTGGAGGCATCTGAATACGCGCTGACTGACAAGTCAGGCCGACACCTGAACGTAAGCGCCGCGCACCCTTTCCTCATCACCTGGTGGCATGACGGGGCAGTCGATGAATTGCGTGTCGTGGACATCCAGCGCGTGAGGTATTGACGACGCTCGCAAGTTGCCGCCGTCGCTTCCACAGCTACGCTCCGCGCTCATTTCATCCGCCGCCATGATCCATCCCGTCCTCAGCATCTTGAAAGAAAACCGTCATCCGATGACCATCGATCTCATCGGTGTCGCTGGCTCGGGCATGAGCGGGCTGGCTTCTCTGCTCATCGGCCTCGGGCACGCGGTGCGCGGCTCTGACAAGGTGACGACGCTGGAGACGGAGCGGCTGGAGAAAATGGGGCTGAAGTTTTTCTCACCGCACTGCGAGCGCGAGGTGGAGGATTGCGACATGGTCATTTACTCCTCGGCGATCAAGCCGGGCAATGTGGCGTATGAGGCCGCATTCAAAGAAGGCATCCCGCTGGTGCGTCGCGCGGAGGCACTGGCCGCGGTGATGGCGTGCAAGCAGGGGGTCATCGTGGCGGGCACGCACGGCAAAACCACGACCTCGGCGCTGACGGCGCATGTTTTGAGACAAGGCGGGCTGAAACCATCGCATTACGTCGGCGCTGAGATTCCGATCCTAGGGACGAACGCGCATTGGGACAGGGAAGGGGAGCTGTTCGTCGCGGAGGGCGATGAGAGCGACGGCACGCTCGTGAATTTCCACCCGCGTCACTCGATCATCTTGAACATCGAGCCGGAGCACCTGGATTTTTACGCCGACATCGAGGCGATCAAAGTGGTGTTCCGCCAACTGCTCAGCCAGACGAGCGGCCATTGGATTTACTGCGCCGAGGATCCCGTGGCGCGCGAGGTGTGCGCCGGGCAGCCGAACTCCGTGAGCTATGGCTGGGATCGCAGCATGGATTTCTCCGCGAACATCACCGCGATGCGGCCCGCTCAAACGGACTTCGAGGTCTTCGCTGGTGGAGAGAAACTCGGTGAGGCCACACTGGGCATTCCGGGCAAGCACAATGTCTCCAACGCGCTCGCCGCCATCGCGCTCGCGATGCGGCTCGGTGTGAGCTTTGATTTGATCAAACACGCGCTGCAAAGTTTCCGCGGCGCGCGGCGGCGTTTTGAGATCAGGCATTCGGGAGAGCGCTTCACCGTCATCGATGACTACGGCCATCATCCCAGCGAGGTGAAAGCCACGCTGGCCACGGCGAAGGGGCTGAATCCGAAGCGCATCCTCTGCCTCTTCCAGCCGCATCGCTTCTCGCGCACACAGCTTTTGAAGAAGGAGTTCGGCGAGGCCTTCGATGACGTGGACGAGCTGTTCGTCACCGACATCTATCCTGCGAGCGAGAAACCGCTGCCCGGCGTGAGCGGTGAGACCATTCTGAATGAAGTGCGCGCACGCACCAAAATCCCATGTCACTCCACACCCACGATGCCCGTCGCGCGCGACATCGTCGGCAATGCGATCCGGCCTGGCGATCTGCTCATCACTCTCGGCGCGGGCAATGTCCACGAGGTCGGCGCGTGCATCGCGCGTGATTTGAAAGTGATCGAGCAGCTCTGTGCCATCCTCGATCACCACGGCGGCGGCGTGGCGCGCTTGTATGAGCCGATGGCGTTGCACACCACCTTTCGCATCGGCGGCCCGGCGCAGTATTGGGTGGAGCCTCGCACCGAGGGCGGCTTTGCAGAGATCGTGCGTTACTTGCGCGGCGCTGCGGTGCCCATCCGCGTGATCGGGCGCGGCTCGAATCTTCTCGTCAAAGACGGCGGCATCCGTGGCGCGGTGATCCACCCGTCGAAGGGCGAGCTGGAGAACGTCACGGCCAATGGCAACCGCCTCACCGTCGGCGTCGGCGCGCGCTTGAAAAAGGTCGCCAGCTCCGCGCGCGCGGCGGGCATCGGCGGGTTCGAGTGGATGGAAGGCATCCCGGGAAATCTCGGCGGCGCGATCCGCATGAACGCCGGCGCGATGGGCACGCAGACCTTCGACCAGATCGTGAGCGTGCGCTTCATCGACAGCGACGGCACCATCAAAGAAAAGACCGCAGCCGAGATCACCGCGAACTACCGCAGCGTGCCCGAGTTCGAGGAGCGCTTTGTCGTCTCCGCTGTGCTCGAAGGCAAACCCGCGCCGCTCGATGAGATCGACGCCAAGCTCGCCGCCTCACATGCGAAGCGCCGAGAGTCACAGCCCATCGGCGCAAGCGCGGGATGCGTTTTCAAAAACCCGCTGCCCGCGCAGGCCGGGAAACTCGTCGATGAGCTGAAGCTCAAAGGCACCGGCGTGGGCAAAGCCATCGTGTCCGACGTGCATGGAAACTTCATCGTCAACGCCGGCCACGCCACCGCGCGCGAGGTGCTCGATCTCATCGACGACATCAAAGAGGCCGCCCTCCGCGAGCGCGGCATCCAGCTTGAGCTGGAAGTGAAGGTCATCGGCGAGGATCACCCGATGAAGCTGTAGCCCGAGGCGGGCAGCCACCCCCCAGACGGCAGAACGCTCATGCGAATCTGTAAAGGTACGGTGCCAGGTCCTCATGGCTAAATGCAGCCCACTGGCGGCGGATGGAGGACCAACCGCTCTGTCTTCTCAAAGTGCTGTTCGTGCCCGTCATGGAACGCCGACGACTCGTCGGCTATACCTCGGGGCATCAAGTTTTGTGATTACCGATTTTGTCTCCAGCAGATTCAAGGAGGCCAGCAGATGAAGACAAATCAGAAATCTGCTGGCCTCCTTGAATCTGCTGGAAATCACAAAATGTGACGACTCGTCGGCTATCAGGCATTCCGGGCATGGATGAGCCGACGACTCGTCGGCGTTCCATGTTCATCTGCGCAGTGCCAGGATCAGTTCATCCACTTTGTTTGCCAGAGACTGCACCTCTGCTTGGGTTGGAGGATCGCTCACGACCAGGCCGAGGGTGCTCACTGCATTCGTGTTGCTGCTCGTGCCGCTGATCGCTCCATCGAGCTGCGCCATCGTCACCCCACCCGACGTCCCTTGCTCACCCTGCGGGATGCCGAAGGAGAAATGCACCACCGCTCCATCAAAGCCCACCGTCACCCAGGCAGGATCACCGAAAGGCAGCGTCGTCACCCCATCCACCACCGCCTGTGCGAAAGGCGGCCCCTGCGGCCCCGTGTCGCCAGTCTGCCCCACGAAACCCATCGGAATGCCAAACGAGAAATGCACATCCGTGCCATCAAAGAACGAAGTCACCCAAGCCTGCTCACCAGCCGGCAGCGTCGTCACACCATCAATGATGGCCGTCGCAAACGGCGGCCCCTGAATGCCTTGGATACCCTGCGGCCCCGGAGGTCCGGCAGGAATATTTTGGATCATCACAACCAGGCCGTTAAACTGGCTTCTCAAAACGTCCGCCATGACCAACGCACCATCAAGGGGCAAGGCAGGGTTGGTAGCGGTGACAAATGAGTTCCCGGTTTTCTGTTCCAGGTTCCCTTTTTCAGGAGCAACTGCCCGCGCAGGCGGGTGGTCAGCCGTAGCCGCGCCCGCAAGGGCTTGGGGCTGTTGGATTTTCGATTTCATAGGAATGTGAGGATTGAGTGTTTCAAGATTCGGAATGCAGGATGAGGAACCACGAATGGACACCAATGAACACGAATGGAATGCCTTCTGAACTGAGCCTCTTTATTCGTGTCTCTTC
>JANPIW010000851.1:0-6499 GCA_031425215.1 Verrucomicrobiaceae bacterium | reverse complement strand
GAGCCTGTCGATGACGTGCGTGCGACGAATCCGCCGAGCAATCCCGAACTACTCGCCCTGCTGACGAAAAAGCTCACTGAGTCCGCGTTCGATGCCAAGGCGCTGATTCGTTTCATCACCGCCTCGCGCGCCTATCAGCTCAGCTCGAAAACGAACGAGACGAATGTAGCCGACACACAGAATTTCTCCCGCGCGCTCTTCCGCCGCCTGCCAGCAGAGGCGCTGCTCGACGCGGTGTCCGGAGTGACCGGTGTGCCGGAAAAATTTGCCGGCGTGCCACAGGGCCAGCGAGCAGTGCAGCTCTGGGACAGCCAGCAGCAGCATTATTTCCTCAAGCTCTTCGGTCGTCCGCAGCGCACCACGCCTTGCGAGTGCGAGCGCGCTTCGGGCGCCAGCATCGCGCAGGCATTGCATCTCATGAACGCGCCGGGCATCCAGGCCAAGCTCTCCCATCAAGGGGGCAGCGCCGCGCGCTGGTCGGCGATGAGCGACGACGAGCGCATGATCGAGGATGTGTATCTCACCTGCTTCAGCCGTTTCCCCGACAGCGCGGAGAAAGCCGTCGTGCAGGAGTATCTCGCATCGCACACGGCGCGGCGCAGACAGGCCGTTGAGGATCTTGTCTGGTCGCTGATGAACAGCCTCGAATTTGTTTTTAACCACTGACACAATGAGCACGATACCACGAACCTTCTGCGATGGCTTTTCCCGACGTGATTTCCTCCGTGTCGGAGCGGCGGGCACGCTGGGAATGAATCTCGGTCTGCAACATCTGCTGCGGATGAACGCCACCGCCAATCCGGTGAAGAGCGACACGAATTTTATTTTCCTCTTCCTGCGCGGCGGACTCAGCACCATCGACACCTTTGACATGAAGCCCGACGCGCCCGACACCGTGCGCGGTCCTTTCAAGTCGATGCGCACCAACGTGCCCGGCATTCACATCTGCGAGCATCTGCCGCAGCTCGCCGGTGTGATGGACAAGTTCTCGCTGATCCGCAGCTTCACGCACAGCAATGCAGGTCACGGCCCGGCGGATCATTTCATGTTCACCGGCTATCATCCGAATGCCGCCTTCAACACCGGTCTCAAGCCGAACAACCAGCATCCGTCGATGGGGTCCGTCATCGCGCACAAGCAAGGTCCGCGTGGCAATGTGCCGCCGTATGTCTGCCTGCCAACGATGCACAACAGCGCCAGCTCCGCCTATCTCGGCCCGAACGCAGTGCCCTTCGTGATCGAGGCTGATCCGAACTCGCCCGGCTTCGAGGTGCCTGATCTGCTGCCGCCGCTTGAGGTCGATGCTCAGCGCATTGCGGATCGTCGCGGCCTGCTCGCGAAGGTGGACCGCTTTCAGCGCAGCATCGAACAAAAGGCCAACGCTGGCGCGAAGGAACTCGGTGTCTTCGGCGAGCGCGCCACTTCGCTCATGACCTCAAAGGAAGCCAAGCTGGCCTTCAACATTCACGCCGAATCCGAAAAACTGCGCGATGCCTATGGCCGCACCACTCTTGGTCAGAGCTGCCTGATGGCGCGTCGGCTCATCGAGGCTGGCGTGCGCTGCGTGACCATCGAGCACAGCAATTGGGACACGCATTATTATCAGTTCCCCACGCTCAAGGATGATCTGCTGCCCAAGCTCAACTCCGCAATGTCGATGCTCTTCCGCGATCTCAGCGACCGCGGAATGCTGAGCAAAACCGTCGTCGTCGTCACCGGAGAGTTTGGCCGCACGCCTAAAATCAGCAAGGAAGGCGGGCGCGATCACTGGAGCCGCTGCTTCACCGTCACGCTCGGCGGAGGCGGCATTCAAGGTGGCCGCGTCATCGGCAAGAGCGACGCGCAGGCATCCGATCCCGCTGAGGATCCCTACGGCCCCGAGGATTTATGCGCCACGGTGTACCATCTCATGGGCATGAATCCGCACGATGAAATGCACACGCCCGAAGGCCGCCCGGTGATGCTCACCAACTCCGGCCGCATCATCAAAGCCCTGCTCTGACGCGATGCGCGTGATCTCACAGACTTTTGCCGTCCTGCTCATCGTCGGCGTTTGCAGCGCCGTGCCGCCCGCGACCGATTTCATTTTCCCCGCCGGAGCGCAACGGGGCACGAGCGTCGATGCGCGCGTTGGCGGCTTTTATTTTCATGGGCGCGCGGAGTTTACGATGGAAGGCTTGGGCGCGCAGCAGATCAAAGAGATCAACACCATCTGGTTCGACGGCCCGATGCTCATCGAGCCTGCGTCTCAAAAAAGTGAGGACTACCCGAAGGATCATCTCGCGCGCCTCAGCATCGCGAAGGACGCGCCGCTCGGCACGCGCACCTGGTGGTGCCGGACCTCGCAGGGCAGCACGCCCTCGATGAAGTTCATCGTTGGGGATTTGGCCGAGGTCATCGAGCACGAGATCGAAGGCAATCCCATTCCGCAGACCGTCACCCTGCCCGTCACGATCAATGGCCGCGTGTTTCCTCGCGAGGACGCCGATCTTTGGCGCTTCCACGCGAAACAAGGCGAGACGATTCGCTGTGAGGTCGCATCGCAAAGCATCGGCTATCCATTGCAGGCCGTGCTCAACCTCACCACCGCGAGCGGCAAACCTGTGAGCGCGCAAAAGCAGAGCAGCCGCGCTGGTGATCCCAGCCTCACCTTCGTCGCACCAGCGGACGACGAATACCAAGTCGCCATCAACGACGCCGCCTACCTGGGCGCGCCGAATCACGTCTATCGCCTGACCTTGCAGCGCGGTCCTGCGCAAGCTCAGCCACTCATTGAAACCACGAACCAAGTACTGATACTGCGAGGAGTGGTGGACGGCTGCATTTCAAAACCTGGCGAGGTCGATGAATGGCTCGTCGATCTGGCTGAGACTCAGTCTGTGCTTTTCGACATCGCGACTGACAAAGAACGCGGCTGGCTCGATTCCATGCTGACGCTGCACACCGCCGACGGCGCGCTGCTCACGAAGAACGATGATCGCATCGAAGGCCAGACCGATTCACGCATTCATTACACAGCCGCAAAAGCGGGCCGTTACCTCATCAAGGTCGCGGATCGCTTCGCCACGCGCGGCGGCAGCGACTTCGGATATCGATTGCACGCCGCAGCTCATGCTGCCGCTGGATTCGAACTCACGCTCGGCAGCGATGTCGTCAACGTCATGCGCCAGACCGAAGCCGAGGCCGCCGCTGATCCCAAAACGAAATCCAAGCCTGCGCGCGGCACCGGCCTGCGCGTCGATGTCACGCCGTTCGGCGCCTTCAAATCCAAGATCAATCTTGATGTCATCGGTTTGCCCGCTGGTGTGACCGCTGAGAACACCGTCATCAATCCGAGTCAGAGATTCATCGAACTCGCCTTCACCGCGCCGCCTGCAACGCCGCTGCAACTCGCCCGCGTCACCGTGCGTGGCACGGCCGATGGCGTGACACACACCACGTCCGAAGCGCGCCTCGTCATCGCGCCCTCCGTACCCTTTAAGCACATCGGCGAGTATTGGGTCACCAACGACCAGCCCGCTGGCACCACGATGAAAAAACGCTACGAACTGGAGCGCGGCGGGTTCACTGGCCCCATCACCGTCAGCCTCGCGGATCGACAAGGCCGCGGCTTGCAGGCTCTCACCGCCACGCCGCTCCTCGTGCCTGCGGATGCCACGTCATTTGAGTACACCGTCATGTATCCGCCCGAGGTTGAGCTGGGACACACGAGCCGCATCCAATTGATGCTCACCGCCGAGATCACCGACACCGACGGCAGCCGCCACACCATCAGCCACACCTCGTTTGAGCAAGAGGATCAAATGATCTCCGTCACCACGGACGGCCTGCTGCGCATCATTCCCGGCGAGGGCACATTCACGTTCACACCCGCCGGCCACACCGCCGTGCCGTTCGTCGTCAAACGTCATCCCGCTCTCGCCAGTCGTCCGCTGCGCGTTGAATTGCAGGTTCCCAGACACATCCGCGATGTCACTGCCAAGCCAGTCGATCTCGCACCAGAAAAGCAAAGCGGTGAGCTGCGGCTCGACTTCGGCAAAACTCCCGGCCCCTTCAATATGCCCGTCACCATCATCGCCCGCACCACCGACACAATTGCTGCCCCGCACAACGCCTCCGCAAAGATCGAATTGCTGCCCGCTCTCCGCACCGCATCACGGCCATGACGCTCGCACTTCGCTTGATGTGACTCGTCGGCCCGTGCTATCCATCTCCGCATGATCGACTGGCACCGTCTTTTTCCCGACGAAGATTTTCGTTTCCGCATGGGATTGCGTCCTGGAGATGAGGCCGCGTTCTTCGCGCCATCCGCGGACGGCGAATCCATTCTCGCGCAACGAGCCGCGCTGCTCGCCGCGCATCCGCATCGTTACGCGGCGGCGCTTGCGGACACGCTGCCGATGATCGCGGAAGCCACGCGTCTGATGAGACAATCGAGCTTCGCAACAGATGACGCGCTCGCGCATTGCATCGCAGCCGGACGCGAGATCGAGCCGGACTGGGTGCTGCTCTCTCCTGACGCGTCGAGAAATCACCCGGTCATCGCTGGCTGTGTCTGCTTTCCCTCATCATGGTCGCTGCCGGAGAAACTCGGCAAGCCCATCAGCGCGGTGCATCAGCCAGTGCCCACGGTAAATGAAAATCTGGGGCGCTCCATCGACGCGTTTTTTGAGAAGCTCGTGCCTGGAAAAGCCTGGCTGCGCGAGAACTGGAGCCTCAGCGCCGATGACGCGCTGGATCATCACACCGAAATCACCACGCCCCCGCTCACCGAGCGCGCAACACCCGGCACGACCTGGCTGCGCCTGGAGAAGCAGCTCCTCATCCGCCTGCCGCTCACGCGCGCGATCTTGTTCGGAATCAACGTCACCGTTCACAGACTCGACACGCTGGCCGCCATTCCCGATCTCGCGCCACGCATCGCCCGCGCCTTGCGCACGATGCCTGAAGACATTGCCGCCTACAAAGGACTCAAGCATTGCCATCATATCCTGGCTTATGCACTCGATGCGCGATGAAGCGCGCAGCGCTTCCTTGTACTGCGGCAGCCTGCTGCCGCTTTCTCGAGCCAGCCTGCTGGCGTCGCATCACGAGAAATGTCATTTTGCGAATCCAGCCTCGCAGTCGCGCGAGCATCATCACAAAGGTACATCAAGAGCGCCCGACGCCAGCAGGCTGGCTCCGAAAAGCGGCAGCAGGCTGCCGCAGTACAAAGCGCTGCGCGTCTCGCGAAGCCCGATGACAGTTTCGCAGGAAGGATTTCACGGACTCCAGCGTAGTCTCGCGCTCGCATGACCTTTAAACATTGCCTCGCCATTCTCACTCTCGGCCTCTCCACGCTCCACGCCGCCGCGCCTTCCAAAGACCAGCACGTCATCCTCATCAGCCTCGACGGATTCCCCGCCTCGCTTTGGGCTGATCCTTCGCTGCAAATCCCGAACCTCCGCAAGCTCGCCGCGGATGGCGCTAGCGCGAAGGCGATGACGGTGAGCAATCCCTCCATCACCTGGATCAACCACACCACGCTCGTCACCGGCGTGAACCCGCGCAAGCACGGCGTGCTCTTCAACGGTCTGCTGACACGCCCGGAAGGTGGCGTGCCGCCAAAGATCGAGCAGTGGGCTGACAAAACACGTCTCGTCTTCGCGCCCACGCTTTACGACATCGCGCATCAGAGCGGCCTCACCACCGCTGAGTCCGACTGGGTTGCCATCACAAAGGCGAAGACGATCAACTGGAGCTTCGAGGAATTGCCTGATCCCGAAGGCCCCGTCGCAAAAGAAATGATCGCTGCTGGCATCTGCACGCCGGAACATCTCAAGTGGATGCAATGGGGGCCAGGCCGCAAAAGCGTGGTCTTCCTCGACAACATGTGGACCAAGGCCGCGATCCACATTTTCAAAACACACCGTCCCAACCTCCTGCTCTACCACACGCTGAACACCGACAGCATCCATCACACCTACGGCGCGGGCACACCGGCGAGCCTTACCGCGCTCGCTTACGCCGACAAGCTTGTGGGCGATCTCCTCGTCGCCGTCGATGCCACCGGTCTGCGCGAGCGCACCACGATCTTCATCACCACTGATCATGGTTTCAAGAAGGTCGCGAGAATCATCCTGCCCAACGTCGCCCTCAAACAAGCCGGCCTCGCGCGTGGCCTCGGCCCCACGATCACGAGCTGCGATGCTTATGTGATGACCCAGGGCGGCATGGCATTTGCCTACGTCACCAACCCCGCGCGCAAAGCCGAACTGCTGCCCAAGCTCAAAGAGATTTTCACGAAGCTCGAAGGCATGGATCGCGTGATCGACGGCAATGAAGGTCCGACGCTCGGCATGCCAACGCCCGCTGAGAATCCAGGGATGGGCGATCTCATTCTCTACCCCAAAGCCGGCTATGCTTTCAAAAGTGATGCGGCCGGCGATGCCGTCATCGTTCCTCCAGGCACCTACCTCGGCACGCACGGTTATCCAAACACTGACCCCGAACTCGACGG